>DASRCB010000101.1:0-2918 GCA_035653295.1 Bryobacteraceae bacterium | reverse complement strand
CAGGTCACGGTACGCTGGGAAAGCGCGCTGCCCATTCGCGCCGCGCTTAAGGACCCACCTCCGGAATCCACCACCGGCAACTATGTCATCAGCGTCAGCGGCCTCCCCGAACGCATCCCCTCCATGCGACCCTCTGACAATGACGACAACCAGCAGACCGATGACGACTCCGACGCCGCCGATCAGAAGCGTCTGGAGCGAGTCCTCGAGCGCCTGAAAGAGACCGCGATTCTCGAACCGAAGAGCGGCTCCACGCTCCACGCCAGCAAAGTCGTTCGCCAGCCATCGTCGAACGGGAGCTTCCTGTTCATCTTCGATCGCGGCGAAGAGCCCATCACCGAAAACGAAAAGGAAGTCACCTTCTCCACCCGCATGGGCCCCATCGAAGTGAAAGCGAAGTTCAATCTGAAGGACATGAAGTACAAGGGCGGGCTCGCGGTGTAAGCTCGCGCCATTGCGGACCCCCGCATTCCCGTCAGTTCTGATGGTCCCCGCTCTGTCGTCAGGCTGATAAACTTCCGCTATGAGCGAACCGGCCCCCGTCACCCGGCTTCTCGGCGATCTGCGCGCCGGCGACCGGTCCGCGCTGGACCGCCTCATGCCGCTCGTCTACGACGAGCTGCGCCGCATCGCCGACGGCCGCCTCCGCGGCGAGCGCCGCGATCACACCCTCCAGCCCACCGCTCTGGTCCACGAAGCGTTCCTGCGCATGGTGGATCAGCGCCAGCCTGACTTCCAGAGCCGTGCCCAGTTCTTCGCCATCGCCGGCCGCGTCATGCGCCAGATTCTGGTAGACCACGCGCGTAAGGCCGGCGCAGCGAAACGAGGCGGTGAAAAGCAGTCGCTCGACGCCTCCGTCGAACCCGCTGGCCAGGATCCGGAGCGCATGCTCCATCTCGATCTGGCCCTTACCCGGCTCGAGGAGCAGGACGAGCGCAAAGCGCGCCTGGTGGAAATGCGTTACTTCGGCGGGCTCACAGCCGAAGAGTCGGCCACCATCACCGGCCTCTCCGTACCGGAGGTCCGCCGTGAGCTCCGCGTCGCCCAGGCATGGCTCTCCCGCGACATGTCCTCCAACGCAGCGTTTCAGCCCGGCTCATAAGCCAACCGCAGCCTGAACCGTAATCCATCTCGCTATCTCCCGGCCGATTCCGCCCGGTTAATTTACCGAAAAAAATCACCCTTCGTTTGCGCATTTACAGACGAGGGGGATTGCGAGTCGGAGGCGCTAACCCTGTCGAGGCCGGCCGCGGAGACCAGGAACTGAAGCTCATCGACGCACCGCAGTCGATTTTTTCAACCATCTCCACGGCCGGCCCGCTGCACAGGGCCGTTTCCATCAGACGTACGGCTTCAAGCCTGGCTTCTCAGGCGCCGTACTCTCAGCCGGTTTACGCGCCGCGCGACTTTCGGTCATGATATTAGAACGCTCTACCATGTCGCCGACGCGCTGGGCGCAGGTCCAGGAGGTGTTCCTCGAAGCCGCCGCACTGCCGCACGCACGGCAGCGCAGCGCTTTTCTCGATCGCGCCTGCCGCGGTGATCTGGAGTTGCGCGTCGAGGTCGAAGCGCTGCTCACCGCCGACGATAATGCCGAAGAGCAGATCGAGGATGCGGTCCAGGCTGCCTCGGTCATCGCCTTTGCCGACGATCTGATCGGCCGCCGCGTCGGTTCCTGGCTCATTGAACGTGAGATCGGGCGCGGCGGCATGGGCTCGGTCTTCCTGGGCGTGCGCGCCGACTCCGAATTCCGCAAACGCATCGCCATCAAGGTCATCCGCCGCGGCATGGACACCGAGGACGTGCTGGCCCGCTTCCGTCATGAGCGCCAGATTCTGGCCAGCCTCGAGCATCCCAACATCGCGCGCCTGCTCGATGGCGGCAGCACCTCCGATGGCCGGCCGTACCTGGTCATGGAGTACGTGCCCGGCCGGCGCATCGACGAATATTGCCGGTTCCGGCACATCTCGCTCGCCGAACGGCTGCGCCTCTTCTGCCAGGTCTGCGAAGCCGTGGCCCATGCCCACCGCAACCTCGTCGTTCATCGCGATCTCAAACCCGGCAACATCCTGGTGACGCAGGACGGCGAGCCCAAGCTGCTGGACTTCGGAATCGCCAAGCTGCTCGACGGCGACGCTCCCGGCGCCGCCGCCCAGACCGTGCTCACCACCGCCGGACCGCGCATGACCCTCGAATACGGCAGCCCGGAACAGCTTCGCGGCCTGCCGGTAACGACGGCAACCGATGTGTACTCCCTCGGCGCCGTTCTCTACGAGCTCATTTGCGGCGAGCGGGCGCACGCGCTCGAGAAATACACGAACGAAGAGATCGAACGCGTCATCTGCGAGGAAGAACCCGCCCGTCCGAGTGTGGTCGCGGCGCGCCAGGGTCTTCCCTGGGCCCGGCAGCTCGAGGGCGATCTGGACAACATCACCCTCATGGCGCTCCGCAAGGAGAGCGACCGCCGGTATAGCTCGGTGGAGCAGCTGGCCGGCGATATTCGCCGATACCAGACCGGGCTGCCCGTGCTGGCGCGCGAAGACACCGTCATCTATCGCAGCCGCAAGTTCCTCATGCGTCATCGCCTGGGCGCGCTGGCGGCGGCGCTCGCCGCCATCGGCCTGATCGGCGGCGCCGGAGTGGCCCTGCGTGAAGCCGCGCGCGCCGATGCCCAGCGCGTTGCGGCGGAGATGCACCGCCAGACCGCGGAACGCGAGCGCGCCCGCGCCGAACGCGAAAGCGAGACCGCGCAGCGCGAACACCTCGAAGCCGACCGCGAGCGCATGCGCGCCGAATCGAATCTGCTGGAAGCCGACGCTCAGCGCAAACGCGCCGAGGCCAGGCTCGGCCAGCTGGTCGCGCTGGCCAATCACACTCTCGCGGATATTAACGACGCGCTCGAGCACGTCTCCGGCGCG
>DASRCB010000100.1:0-28174 GCA_035653295.1 Bryobacteraceae bacterium | reverse complement strand
GCGCTCCACGTACGGGAGGAATGCGTCCTGCTGGGCCTTGTTGAAGCGGTGGATCTCATCGACGAAAACCACGGTGCGCCGGCCGGCCCGCCGCAGCCGTTCGGCGTCGGCCATAACCGCTTTGATTTCTTTGATGCCACTGAGGACGGCGCTGAATGGCACGAACTCGCAGCGGGTCATGCGCGCGATCAGCCGGGCCAGTGTGGTTTTGCCGACGCCGGGAGGTCCCCAGAGAATTATGGAGCCAAGCTCATCGCGCTCGATCTGGAGCCGCAGCGGTTTCCCCGGACCGAGGATATGTTCCTGGCCGACGAAGTCCTCGAGCGTCTCCGGCCGCATGCGCTCGGCCAGCGGTCTGGTCGGATCACGGGCGGGCGCGGAGAGGGGCTCGGCATCAAAAAGGCTCATCGAGCGTGCTCACTGTGCGGCGCCACCCGCTGTGGAGCGCTGCCGCCGCGCTTCGTACAAAATGACCGCCGCCGATATTCCCGCGTTCAGCGAGTCCACGACCGCGGTTGGGACGGACAGGCTCTCGGCGCTGCCGGCAAGTTCCGGACTAACGCCGCGACCTTCGGCGCCAATGACAATGGCGCAGCGTTCGGTGAGGTCGCACTCGGCCACACTGCGCCCGGCCTGCGGCATCGCGGCATACAGCCGGCTCTGGTTCTGCTCCGCCAGGCTGCGCATCTCGGCCTGATCGACCCCGGTGATCAGGGGCAGCCGAAACACCGATCCGGCCGATGCCCGCAGGGCTTTGGGGTTCCAGGGGCTGGCCGTGCCCTTCAGAAAAATCGCGCCGCTCGCGCCGAAGGCCTCCGCCGCGCGCAGAATGGCTCCGGCATTCCCGGGATCCTGTACGCCGTCAACGACGACGGTAAGGGCGTCGCCGCGAAACACATCGTCCGCGGTCCAGGACGGCGGCCGCACGAGCGCGATTACGCCCTGGGTCGCTTCGGTGGAGGCCACGGTTGCAAAGAGCCGCTCGTGAAGCGGCACCACCGGAATGTCATTGAGGCCCTGCACGCGTTCCCGCAGCGCCTCGCGCGCGCGCTCCGTAACCAGGACTTCCTCGATATGGCAGCCGCTGCGAAGCGCTTCGGCCAGAAGGTGGAAGCCTTCGGCCACGCACAGGCCGGAGTCGGTCATGCTGGCGGCGCGCACCGCCTTGCGCACCTCCTTCAGAAGTGGATTTTTCGCGCTGGTGACCGTTCCCATAGGAAAATCGTAATCTACGCCTGCATGATAAAACGGCTGACTGCCATAGCGCTGCTGGTTCTGTTCGGGGTCGGGACGATCCTGGTCAGCCGTTATCTGTCCCGTGTGGCCCGGGAGATTGAGCAGCAGTCCACTCAGGACGAAACCCACAAAGCCGATGCCATCGTCGTGCTTGGCGCGGCCGAGTACCGTGGGAAGCCGTCGCCGGTGCTGGAAGCGCGGCTCAACCACGCCCTGTGGCTGTGGCTGCAGCACGAGGCGCCGTACATTATCACCACGGGGGGTGCAGGGGGCGATCCGCTGTTCACCGAGGGTGGGGTGAGCCGGGCGTATCTGAGCTCACGCGGAGTGCCCGCGGAGGACATCATCGTCGAGAATCAGGGCTCGACAACGGTGGAGAGCATCGTGGCGGTGGCCGAGATCATGGAACGGATGAGATTCACGTCATGCATCGTGGTCAGCGACGGCTACCATATCTTCCGCGTCAAGCGCATGCTCCAGGCGCGAGGCCTGAAGGTATACGGGTCGCCTCGCCCGTCCATCCCGGCGGCGGGCTGGCGCGGGAAATGGGTTTACTACCGCCAGGCGATCGGGTTCGCGCTGTGGCGCATCGGCATTCCCGTGTGACGCAGGTTAACGTTCCCTGCGCTCATCCCCGTGCGCGGGGGGCGCAGGACGAGGCTGCGCCGCGGGGCGGGGCTGCGGCTGCGCGGCGGCGTGCGGCGGCGCGGCTACACGGGGCGCGGCGGCACGCATAGGCTCGGGGTGCGGTTGCGGCTGTGGATGTGGCGCCATCGCCTGCGGCCGCTCCTGCCGCACCTGTGGCGCGGGGGCGCGCTGCTCCGGAGCGGGTCGGAGCGGCGGGGCCGGATGGGCGACCGGCGCGGCGGGGCGCGCTCGATCCGCTTCACCGAACTGGCGATTGGCCGGCTGCGGGCGGGCAGCGGGCGGAGCCGGGTGGTTGGGCGGAACCGCGCGCGCCTCACGCGCGGGTGTCACGGGTCGATTCGCTGGCGTGCGCTGCAACTGCGCATGTGTGTCGGGAGCGGCCGGCGCGGGTCGATTCGGTGGCGGGGCCGGATGCTGCATCTGCGCGCGCGTTTGCGGCGCTGGCGCCACTGGCCGGGCGGGTTGAGCCGCGGGCGCCCCGTGTTGCTGGTTCGCCTGGAACTGCGCGCGTGTTTCCGGCGCCGGACGATTCTGCGGAAGGGCGCGGGCCTGCGGATACTGGTATGGCTGCCCGGCGCCGGGCCGGTTCGCCTGAGCTTGCGGCGCCGCAGCAGGACGCTGGTTCGGATGATATTGCGCGCGCTGCTGCGGCGCGGGTGGCGCCGTTCGAATGGCATTTGCGGGCGGCCGCGGCGCAGGAGCACGATACGAGGTCGGCAGGGGGTGAGTCACCACCACCGCCGCCGGACGCGCGTGATTGACCATCGCAAACTGCGCGCGGTTGCTGGCCGCCTGCCGGCGGTGCTGGATCTGCGCGGGAACAGGCGCGGTGCGCGGATCGTGCGCCACGGCGAGCTCCTGCGGCAGAGGCCGGGCGTTCACTCCGCCGGGTCCGTTATAGCTTACTCGGCTTACATAGTTATTCGTAACGCGGTAATCGTAAACATTGTGAACGACCGTCGTATTTACATTCGTAACCGAGCGGTTGTAGTAGACTCGTCCGTCGTTCCAGTACGCGCCATAGTAACCATGGCCGGTATATCCGTGGCCGTAAGCAATTCCGCCGTAATATCCGACATGAGGGCCCCAGTATCCGGAGTGCCAGCGATAGTGGCCGTCGTCGTAACCCCACCATGGCGGGGTCCACAGAGCGCCAACCCACGGCGCCATCACCCAGGCGCCTGGCACCCAGTAATATCCTGAGCTGGCGTAATCCCAATACCCGGGAGTCCAGATGTAGTCGTCGCCGGGACACGGGGGCTGGTTGTATTCCGGCATTGGCGGCGGCGGCTCTGTAGTTTCAATAGGCTGCTGGTACGAAACGGGAATATCCGCGGTGTCGGAATAATAATTCTGGTCATAGCCGGAACCGTAATTCTGGTCGTAGCCGGAACCATAAGCCTGGTCGTAGCCGGGCTCGTTGTAATAACTTCCACCTTCGGACCTATACTGCCGCGGCGCAGAGGCGCGCTGTGGTGGTTGTGGTGGTGGCGCCGACTGGTACTGCGGCGAAGGCTGCTGGTATTGAGGCGGCGCTGACTGATCCACCGGGGCGAGGTTGCCGCTCGCCGGATCTGCATTGGTTGCTACAGTTTGGTTCTGCGGTTGATTGTTTGGCGCGCGATTACAGGCCGCCACACCGATGAGTAACAACGTAACACTTATAACGCCGGCTTTCATACTGCCTGCCTCCACGGAGAGGCTGGAGCAGGTAGCCTTCCACTTACCTCAACTTTTGTTCATTATTCGTGGCGCAGAGCGATCATGGGATCCAGATGGGCGGCCCTGCGCGCCGGCCACCAGCCCGCAAACAGCGCCACCCCGAGCATGACGGCGAGTGCGCCGCCGAGTGCAACCGGATCCGACGGCTTCAGCCCGTAGAGCATGCTGCCAATGAAGCGGGTCAGCGCGAGGGCCGCAGCGGCCCCGATGATCAGCCCGGCGCCAGCGAGCGCCGCCGCCTCGCGGAGGATCATCCGAAGAACTTCGCCGCTCTGGGCGCCCAGCGCCATGCGGACACCGATCTCCGCGATGCGCCGCCCCACTCCGTAGGCCATGACGCCATAGATCCCGATGCAGGCCAGCACCAGCGCGAGCAGTCCGAATCCGGAGGTCAGTGCTGCGAAGAGGCGCTCCGTCGTCAGCGTGTCATCGATCTGCTGCAGCTGCGTACGAATGCCGAAGACGGGCAGATCGCGGTCGACGGCGCGCACCTGGTCCCGAATCGCGCGAACCATGCCCGCTTCGCCGGCGGCCGTCTTCAACTCGAATGTCATATAGCCGGGGTCCTTCGCCTGCTTGTAAGCGGGATAGAAAGTGGGAGGGACGGCGGTTTGAATCTGGTCGTAATGCGCATCGGCGCAAATGCCCACGATCTGGTATGACTCCGAACCGGTCTTGAATGTTCTGCCCAGAGCATCCATGCCCGGGAAGAGTTCGCGCGCAAAGCGTCGATTGACTACCGCGACCCGCGGCGACGTAGCTGTATCGCGCGCGTCGATGGGGCGGCCTCGCAGGATCGGAATGCCCATGGTTGCGAAGAATCGGTCGCCCACCGAGTCGATCCATACACGGTCAGCCGTACCCTGACGCGGGCCCCGCCAGTCCGGCGTCGCAGTGGTGGTGCTCTCTGAGCGGGAAATCAGAACCGTCGAGGAAAGCGTCGATGAGGAGACGCCGGGGATTGTTGCCATGCGCCGCTCGAGCTCCGAGAAGAGCGCCAGCCTGCGATCGGGTGAATACCGTGTGCGCGGCGGATCGACGGTGAACAACAGGATGCGCCGCGGATTGAAGCCGAGGTTCTGCGAGCGAAGATTGAGGAGCGTTCGCACGAACAGTCCGGCGCCGACCAGGAGCAGTACCGACAGCGCGACCTGAAACACGATCAGCGCTTTTCCGGCGACGAGCCTCGGCAGACTGCTGGTGGAGTGGGCGCCATCTTTGAGCGCGCTGTTCACATCGACGCGCGTCGCCTGCGACACGGGAGCGATGCTGAACAGGACGGCGGTCAGCAGGGCGACCGCCAGGGAGATAGTCATCACGCGGGTATCGAACTCGGCATGGAGGGCGCCGGCATCCCAGGGAGTGGAGAGAAGCGCCGGCACGATGTCGCGCGACCAGTAGCCGATTACGATTCCGACGCCTGCGCCGAGAAGGCCGAGCAAGAGGCCTTCGGTCAGCATCTGGCGAGTGATGCGCCAGCGACCGGCGCCGAGCGCCAGGCGGAGACTGAGTTCGCGCTGCCGGGTAGTTGCGCGGGCAAGCAGCAGATTGGCCACGTTCGCGCAGGCGATCAGCAGCACCATTATGGTGAGCGCCAGCATGACGCGCAGTGGCCTGGCCGATTGCGCGCTTACGGGATCGAGACCGCGAGCACCGTCGCGGAAACGAAGGCGCGGCAGATCCTTGCCTCTGGTCGGCAGGCTCGCCATTACGCTCTGCCGGAGCACCAGGTCGAGCGAGGCCAGCGCGCTCGCTTCGCTGGCGGGCGTCTTCAGGCGGCCCATGACCTGCACCCACCAATAGTCGGGGTCGTCCAGCAGGCTGCCTTGTTTGGCCCATTGATTCGGAATAATGACCGGCTGCTGCTCGATGGGCAGGAAGAGGTCCGGCGTGCGGCCCACTTCCATGCCTGTGAACTGCGGAGGATTGACGCCCACAATCGTCACGGGCTTTTGATTCACGAGAATCTGGCGGCCCAGCGTTGCGCTGCTGCCGCCGAACCGGCGCTTCCAGTACGAGTAGCTGATCACGCCGACTGCGGGCGCCTCTCTCGCGTCGTCGGCCGGCGTGATGGGCCGCCCCGCGATGGTAGACACGCCGGCGCCTTCGTAGAAATTCCCCGAGACCAGTTGCGCATCCACCATCTCCGCGCCGCCGTCCGTCACGACGGTAACGGCGTTGATCGGTTTGAAGGCGAAAATGCTCGCCAGGGCCGTGTTCTGACGGCGCATGTCCTGGAAAACGCGGTACGAGAAAACGCTGCTGGTCGTGCTTTTGCCCCCATGGGTGTACCAATCTCCCCAGGCGGAGTTCATGGCTTCTTTGGGACCTGAGGCCCACCAGAAAAGCCGAAGCTGCCGCGGTTGGCGCACGGGCATGGTTTTCCACAGCGCGGTTTCCATGAGCGAGAACAGCGAACTGTTAACGCCGAGGCCGAGGCCGATGGAGGCGACCGCCACCAGCGTGAATGCCGGAGCGGCGCGCAGGCCGCGGAAGGCATAACGGAGGTCGGCGCGGAGGTC
Organism: Bryobacteraceae bacterium; assembly: GCA_035653295.1. Taxonomy (GTDB): domain Bacteria; phylum Acidobacteriota; class Terriglobia; order Bryobacterales; family Bryobacteraceae; genus DASRCB01. The sequence continues at coordinate 22,046 of DASRCB010000100.1, read as the reverse complement.
GGTGATGATGCGCAGGCCGACGGCTTCCCGGCATTCGTCCCTGCGCGACGCGATCGAGCCGAACGCGGACAGGGCGCGCCGCCGCGCTTCTTCTTTGGACAACCCCGTAAGCTCGAGGTCGGCGGCGTATTGCTCGAGATGGAAAGTCATCTCCGCCTCCATGTCGCTCTCGAGCCGCGACCGGTGGAAGGCCGCGCGAAGCCAGGACCGCACCCGCGAGATCGCCCTCATAACTGCTCCGGCGTAGTGTTCAGGATTTCAGCGATGGTCTGCGTCAGTCGATTCCAGTTCTCGGTTTCCCGCTCCAGCCGCTTCCGCCCCGCGGCTGTCAGGCGGTAGTACTTCGCTTTCCGCTTGTTCTCCGATTCGCCCCACTCACTGACGATGAAGCCATCGTGCTCGAGCCGATAAAGGGCGGGGTACAGCGAGCCCTGCTGGATCTGCAGCCGTTCCCCGGAAATTTGCTGGATGCGCAGCAGGACGCCATAGCCATGCAGCGGCCCCAGCGAGACGGCTTTGAGGATGAGCATGTCGAGGGTGCCCTGCAGCAGATCGACCTGTTTCGCCATCGCGGTTCTCTCCCAGACTGTCTGGGAGAAGCGTATCAGCACTCTCCTCGACTGTCAAGGAGAAGGTGGGCGGGCGCTTCGCCCAGCGGCATGGCGATCGCCGGATTACGCAGGCGGCGGCTCGGAGGCCAAAAAAGCGCGAATCCTCCGCACCGCTTCCAGCAGATGCTCCAGCGAGTTTGCGGTGCTGAAGCGCAAATACCCTTCGCCGAAGGTTCCGAAAGCCGTGCCGCTGAGCGCCGCGACGCCCGCCTTCTCCAGAAGAGCGTCGGCGAGCGGTTTCGACTTCCACCCGGTTCCGGTGATATTCGGGAACGCGTAGAAGGCCCCCTGCGGCAGCGTGCAACGGATTCCGGGAATCTCGTTCAGTGCCGCACAAAACTGATCCCGCCGGCGGCGAAATTCGGCCACCATGTTCGTGACCGCGTCCTGCGCACCGCAGAGCGCTTCGATTCCAGCGCGCTGCGTGAAGCTCGCGGTGCAGGAATTGGAGTTGACCATCAGCGTGTTGACGGCGTCGGCAAGCCACGGCGGCATCACACCATATCCCAGCCGCCACCCGGTCATGGCGTAAGTCTTGGAGAACCCGTCGAGAATCACTGTGTTCTCGCGCATGCCCGGCAGCGTGCCGATGGACAGCGGCGGCTCGTCGAACCAGATGCGCGAATAGATCTCGTCCGACAGCACCATCACATCGCGGGAACGCAGCAGCGCGGCCATGGCGCGAACATCGTCTGCCGGAATCACGCCACCCGTTGGGTTCTGCGGCGAGTTCAGAATGACGAGTTTCGTCTGCGTCGAGAGCTTCCGCCTGAAGACGTTCAGATCGAAGGAAAACCCCCGCTCCTCGACCAGGGGCACGGGCACGCCGGCGCCCCCGAGGAAATCGATCATGGAGGCGTAAATCGGAAAGCCCGGATCGGGATAAATGACCTCATCGCCCGGCTCGAGCAGCGCCAGCAGGACGAAAAACAGGATCGGCTTCGCGCCCGGCGTGATGCAAACGTGCTCGATGCCGTAATCCAGTCCGTGGGTGCGCCAAAGAGAATCGGCGATGGCCTGGCGCAGCTCCGGCAGCCCCTGAGTCGGACCGTAGCGCGTCCAGCCCTCGGCGAGGGCGCGTTGCCCGGCTTCGACAATATTGGCGGGAGTGCGGAAATCGGGCTCGCCGATCTCCAGGTGAATGATGTTTCGGCCCTGCGCCTCCAGGGCGCGGGCGCGGCTCAGAACTTCAAAAGCGCCTTCGGTGCGGATGCGGCTCATCCGCTCGGCGAGTCTCATTCGTTCTCGGCTTTTTTAAAGCAGGGAACCTCGTTGCGGAATTCGGCAAAGGCTACGCGATCACCGGTAGAAACCTGGTCGCCCACAATGCGCACGGTCATCCTGCGCCCGTTCTCCAGTTCGACAATCGCGATCTGATACGGCACTTCGCTCAGGTATTTGGGAGGCGCCGAATAAATAATCGTCTCCGTGTAGACGACGCCTTTCCCCGTTGTCTGCGGTAATACTGCTGCGCTCATTTTGCCCCCAGTACGGTCACGACGCAGGTGGCCCCGGAACCTCCGAGATTCTGGGCCAGCCCGATGTTATGGTTCCTCAGCTGGAGCTCGCCGGCTTCGCCACGGATCTGCAGCGCTATATCGCAGATCTGGCCGACACCCGTCGCTCCCACCGGGTGCCCCTTCGATTTCAGTCCGCCGCTGGCGTTCACCGGCCGCGCGCCGTGGAGGCACGTGGCGCCGGAGAGTGCGTAAGGGCCGCCCTCGCCCTTCGGCACGAATCCCAGATCTTCGGTGGCCAGAATTTCGGCTATCGTGAAACAATCATGCACTTCGGCGAACTGGATATCGTTCGCCGTAACGCCCGCCATCGCATACGCCTTGCCGGCGGCGCGGCGCAGTGCCTGAAACGTGGTGATGTCGTCCTTGTCTTCCAGCGCCAGACGGTCGGACGTCTGCGCGATGCCGAGAACTCGGACGGGTTTGTCGGTGAATTCGGCCGCCTGCTCCAGCGGAGCGATGACCACCGCCGCGGCGCCGTCGCTGACCAGTGAGCAGTCGTAAACAGTGAGTGGATCGGCGACCGGTTTGCCGGCCAGCACCTGTTCCATGCTCACTACTTTTCGCATATGCGCCATGGGGTTCCTGGCCCCGTTGCAGTGATTCTTTACCGCGACGGCAGCGAGCTGCTCGCGGGTGGTGCCGTACTCAAACATGTGCCGTTGCGCAATCATGGCGAACAGCGCCGGAAAAGTCGCGCCAGCCTTACCCTCGCCGGCCATTTCTCCCGCGCCGGCCAGGATTTCGGCTACTACGGGTGTCGGTTGAGAGGTCATCTTCTCGACACCTGTAACCAGGACCACATTATAAACGCCGGAGGCCACGGCTGTCCATGCGTGAAAGAACGCAGAACCACTGGAGGCGCAGGCATCCTCGACGCGTGTCGCGGGGATCCCCTCCATGCCCATTCCCGAGGCAATCCAGGGCGCCAAATGGTTTTGGCCAGTGAAGCTCGGGCCGGCAAAGTTGCCCAAATAGAAGGCTTCCACGCGATCAGGCGTGAGGTGCGCGTCCTTCAGCGCCTTCTCGCCGGCTTCGACGGACAGCGACCGGATGTCACGGTCGGGAAATGCTCCGAAGGGGGTTTTCCCAATGCCGACGACCGCTACCGCTCTCATACTACAAACAGGATAGCTCGAAAGCCGCGGAAAGCCCGGTCGGATCGGCCCGAGCTTCTGCCAGGCTGTTAGTATGCGCCGGATTGCCCTGATCGCCCTCGCCCTGGCCTCGTGGCTCACGGGGCAGGGCACTCGTTCGCCCGAATACGATGCCATCCAGCACCGGCTTGCGCAGGGGTGGAACACGTGGGATGTGCACAGCGTGGCCGCTCAGGTTCTTCTGCCGGAGGCCCTGACCATTCGCGTCGGCCTCAAGGAGAACACGAGCCTCAATGGCGACGCGTTCCTTTCCAACGCGCTGATCGGCCGCCAGGGCGCGGGCCTCGAGCAGGTCTTTCCCGGACCGCATACATGGAGAGGCGAATACACGGAGCTACGCCTCTCGTGGCGCGATCACAGTCTGATGCTCCAGACCGCGCACGATGGCGACGACCTGGTGATGCTGGCGACGCCGCTCGCATCGAAAAGCGCGCTACCGGCCACCCTCGTCTTTTCCGCGGGCATCCTGTGGAATCTTCCCGGCAGTGTTGCGCGCACTGGCGAGGGCATCGAGTTTCGGACTTCTGCGCGGCGCATCGGTGTGTACTCGACTGCGAAGCAGGCCGTCGGCGTGGACATTCCCATAGCAGGACCGTACCTCGCCGCTTCCTTCACGGATCCTGTTGGCCTCAGTACAGGGCGGCCACGTTCGCTCGAGGAGATCCGCGCCGTCCTCGATCGGGCTCGGCCGCGGGATAACTCGGTAGCGCGGGCCGTTGAGACTGTTCTCGCGTGGGATACCATCTACGAGCCCTCAAAACAACGAGTGATCTCTCCGGTGAGCCGCGTCTGGTCGGAGCAGTGGGGCGGCTACGTCCTGTTCGACTGGGACACCTTCTTCGCGGCCTCACTCGCGGCAATCGGCGATCGCGATCTCGCCTACGCCAATGCGCTGGAGATCCTGCGCGAGCACACGCCAGCCGGGTTTGTCCCGAACTACGCCCGAGCCGGCGAGTGGAAAAGCTTCGATCGTTCGGAACCTCCCGTGGGGGCGCTCACTGTGCTGAATCTTTATCGCCGGTTCGGCGACCGATGGCTGCTGCGCGACAGTTTCGAGCCACTGCTGGCCTGGAATCGCTGGTGGGCCGAGCATCGCGACCGCGGCGGCTATCTGGTCTGGGGCACGGACGCGGGCAATCGGCCGCGCAATCCGGATGACTCATCCGTTGGGACGCTGCAGGCGGCAAAGTACGAATCGGGTCTGGATAACAGTCCGATGTACGACGACGCTCCATTCGACCCACGGTCCGGGAGGATGCACCTGGCCGACGTGGGTTTAATGGGCCTCTATGTCGCCGATTGCGATGCGCTGGCCGAGATTGCCGGCGTGCTCGGCGACCGAGGCGCACGTGATGAGCTCGAAAAGCGCGCGGACCGGTATCGGGCGACGCTTCGTACCCTTTGGGACGAGAAAACGGGAATGTTCCTCAACAAGAATCTCGACACAGGACAGTTCAGCCCGCGGATCTCGCCTACGAACTTCTATCCCATGCTGGCGAAGGCAGCGACGCCGCAGCAGGCCGACCGCATGGTGCTGCAACATTTGCTGAACCCGAACGAATTCCAGGGGCAATGGGTAATCCCGTCCATTGCGCGATCGGATCCGGCGTTTCGCGATCAGGAGTACTGGCGCGGCCGCATCTGGGGGCCGATGAACTATCTGGTGTACCTCGGGCTCCTGAATTATGAGGCGACTGCGGCCCGCAGCCAATTCGCTGACCGCTCGCTGGCATTGTTCGAAAAAGAATGGACCGAGCATGGCCACGTCCATGAGAACTACAACGCCATCACCGGGTCAGGCGACGACGTCAGCAGCAGCGATCGCTTCTATCATTGGGGCGCGTTGCTAGGACTGATCGGTTATGAGGACAAAAAGTCGGGGGGCGCGTCCCACTCGGCTGGCCTCTGACCAGCAAAAGGAAGCGGACAGACGCAGGGGCTCACGCTTGTTCGAGGCTATCATCCCGGCGGCTAAGTCCATTGGCTACAAACTTTTGTGGACGAAACAGCGCCTTCGGACGAAAGCGACCTGAGCTACAATCGAAGTGACCTTGAAGCTGCCTCAGGTTGGAGGCGTGGTGAAAGACAGAACGGTTGCACGTTCGCCGCGGTTCTGCGTCAGTTCCTTATTAGAGCCATGGCGACGTCGGTCGACATTCTCGAGGCGTTGATGAACGAGCGGTCGCACTGTGAGGCCGATGCCCAGCAGGAACTACAGAGCCGGTTCATCGCCGATCATCTGCGCCGCATCTTCCTGCTCATCTACCGCATTGTGGGCAACGTTGCCGACGCGCAGGACCTGACCCAGGAAGCGTTCATCAAGGCGCTGCAGCGCCAGGACCAGCTTAAGGATCCGGAAAAGGCCGCGCACTGGATGTCTCGCATCGCCAGCAATACCGCGATCGACTTCCTGCGGCGTAACGGCAAGGTCACCTTCTGCGAGATCGACTCCATGCCCGATTCCATGTCGGATCGCATGCTGGAGCAATGGCTGGGCAACAGCTCCGAAACGCCGGAAGAGACACTGCTGCGCTCCGAACGCCGCTCCTGGATCGAGCGCGGGCTCGAAAGCCTGACCGATCGCGAACGTACTGCGCTCCTTTTGCGCGACGTTGAAGGCCTCCCCGCCGAAGATGTTGCCCGGGAGTTGAACTGCTCCAAGGCTACGGTCCGGTCACATATAGCCAACGCACGCGTCAAATTCCGGCGCTATATGCAGCGGAGGCGGGCATGAGGCATCCTACGCTTTCCGAACTGGCGCTGTATGCAGGGAACGACTGGGGGGCCCTGACGCGGTGGCGTGTGCGCCGCCACATTACGCTCTGCCCGGCATGCCGGCAGGAGGTCCGCGCGAACCAGGCTGCCCGGGAGGCGCTCCGCGACTTCACCGCCCAGATGCCGCTCGGAGTGGAATGGGAACGCCTGGCCGAGGAGATGACCGGCAACATCCGCGTGGGGCTTGCCGCGGGGGAATGCGTCGGCGACTTTCCCGTGAAGCGGCGGTCGCCGCTGCTGCGCTGGAACATTGCCGCGTCAATGGCGATGCTCGTGGTCCTCTTTGCCGCGGCCATTGTCATCAACATGCCGCGATCTGACTCGGGAAGGCTGGGCGGGGTGGTGGAGCGTCTCTTCGGTTATGACCGCTCGCATCAGCACACGGAGAGCATCGCCGCCGCGCCGGCGTTCGGCGTTCTGGAGGCTTCGCCCCGGCTCATCGCCATGCACGCCAACGGAAGCACGCTCAGTGTGGCGCCCGACAGCGCTTCCAACGTTCGTGTGTCAGTCAGTCTCGAGGGTTCCGCCGCGGCGCGCGTTGTCGATTCCGACACGGGGCAGGTGACTATCAGCCGGGTATACGATGAGCAGTAATTTCCCACGAGTGGCGCTGTTCAGCCTGATGGCGGGGCCAATGGCCTGCGCCGGAGTGCTGCCGCGCATCGATCTGCCGAAAGACTCGCCGGTAGCCGTGCTCTCTTCCGATCCCGCGGGGAGCAGTGAGCTGTCGCGAGGCGGCGCGGTGGTGGTGGACGTTCACGACGCGCTGACGCTTCGCAATGCCGGGGAACGGCGTATCCGCGGCATCACGCTCATGGTTATCGCCCAGGACATCAGCCCCGGCGGGAAGGCTTCGGTAACCGTGCCCAGCCTGAACGTAGCGCCTGGCGATACTTTCCCCGTGCGCGTGGACCTGCGCCTGCTTCGTCCGGTGCAGGCCGCTGACGGCTTTGTTCAGATTACGCTCGACGGTGTTCTGTTCGACGACTTGTCTTTCTATGGGCCTGACCGGCTGAGTTCGCGCCGCGCTCTGACGGTATACGAACTGGAAGCACGCCGCGATCGCCGCTATTTCCGCAATCTTCTCGAGGCAGGCGGCCCGCAGCGCCTGCAGCAGGAGATGCTGTCCGCCATGAGCCGGTCCGCCGAGCGCAGCGGGCTCGCGGTCCAGATGGTGCGCGGGCCTGCGACGAATTATGAACCGGAGCACGAGATGCGGTTCTCGTTCCTCCAGTTCCCCGATGCGCCGGTGCAGCCCGGCGATGGTGTGGTTCGCGTGGCAGCGAACGAGGCGCGCGGACCCCGGGTCAGTATTCGCAACAAGTCCGACGAGCAGGTGCGGTCGGTGGAACTGGGCTGGATCGTGCGCGACCAGCAGGGCCGCGAGTTTCTCGCCGATTCCCTGCCCACGAATCTCGATCTCGCGCCGGGACAGAGCCGCGAAATCGTGCAGGACGCCACGCTGCGGCTGCCGATGGGCGTGGCCGGGATGACCGGCTTCGTACGCAACGTCGAGTTCGCCGATCAGCACGTCTGGATCCCCTCCCGCACCGCCCTGAGCGATCCCCGGCTGGAACAGGTTTTGGCCCCCTCGCCCGAGGAAGACCGTTTGATCCAGATCTACAAGAAAAAGGGACTGAAAGCGCTTATTCAAGAGCTGAAGCGCTTTGAATAGCCGCAGGGTTGCGGCAGAACCTCATAGCGGCGCTCTCGCGCCGGAATCGATCCCGATCCGGGTCATGTTGTTCGAGCGGTACGCCGATGCGAGGTACGGGAGCGGTTTTGCGCACGCGGCGCAGAATGGTTTCGACGCAGGCGCACGATGCGGTTCTGGTCGCAGTTCTGCGAACCGCCGCTTCGGGCGCGCGAGGGCGATGACCGTTTGCGGGGAGATCGGCCGCAGGTACGGGCGCACCAGCTAACGGCGAAAACGGAAGTTCGTATCGTGCTGCAAAATACGTCGTGAAAATTACTCTGCGTAAAGGGCCGGAGTGAAACCATCTCCACCTCCCCGGATCAAACCATCTGGAACGAATCGGTTGAACCTGGGAGGGTTGAGTACGCTTCATGCATCCTCACGATCGGAGTGGCGTGTCCAACGGCGATCCGCTCTGGTACAAGGACGCGCTTCTTTACGAGTTGCACGTGCGCGCGTTTCACGACTCGAACGAGGATGGCATGGGCGACTTCCGTGGGCTCACGCAGAAGCTGGACTACCTCCAGGATCTGGGCGTCAGCGCCATTTGGCTGCTGCCGTTTTCACCTTCGCCGTGGCGCGATGACGGGTACGACATCGCCGATTACACCGATGTCCATCCGGCGTATGGAACGCTGCGCGATTTCGAGCACTTTCTGCGCGAGGCGCATCGGCGCGGCCTGCGCGTCATAACCGAGATCGTCATCAACCACACCTCCGATCAGCATCCCTGGTTTCAGCGCGCGCGCCGCTCGCCGCCGGGTTCGAAATGGCGCGATTTCTACGTCTGGAGCGACACGCCGGAGAAGTACGCCAATGCGCGCATCATCTTCAAGGATTTCGAAACGTCCAACTGGTCGTGGGACCCGGTGGCCAAAGCGTATTACTGGCACCGCTTCTACGCCCATCAGCCGGACCTGAATTTCGACAGCCCGCATGTGCGCGAAGCGGTGAAGGGCGTGGCCGATTTCTGGCTGGACATGGGCGTGGATGCATTCCGGCTGGACGCCATACCGTACCTGTACGAGCGTGAAGGCACGAACTGCGAGAACCTGCCTGAAACGCACGCCTTCCTGAAAGAGTTGCGCGCGCACATCGACCAGCGCTATCCCGGCCGCATGCTGCTGGCCGAAGCCAACCAGTGGCCCGAAGACGCCATCCCATACTTCGGCAACGGCGACGAGTGCCACATGTCCTTCCACTTTCCTCTCATGCCGCGCCTGTTCATGGCCATTCGCATGGAGGACCGCTTTCCCATCATCGAGATCCTCGATCAGACGCCTCCTATTCCGGACAACTGCCAGTGGGCCATTTTCCTGCGCAACCACGACGAGCTCACGCTGGAGATGGTGACCGATGACGAGCGCGACTACATGTACCGCGTTTATGCGCACGACCGCCAGATGCGCATCAACCTCGGAATTCGGCGCCGCCTCGCGCCCCTGCTCGGCAACGATCGCCGGAAGATTGAGCTGATGAATGCCCTGCTGTTTTCCATGCCTGGCACGCCGGTGCTGTACTACGGCGATGAAATCGGCATGGGTGACAACATCTATCTGGGCGACCGCAATGGCGTGCGCACGCCCATGCAGTGGAGCGCCGACCGCAATGCGGGGTTTTCGCGAGCCAACCCGCAGCGGCTCTACCTTCCGGTCATCATTGACCCCGAATATCACTACGAGACGGTCAACGTGGAGGCGCAGCAGCGGAACCCGCACTCGCTGCTGTGGTGGATGAAGCGGGTGATCGAGCACCGGCGGGAGTACAAGGCGTTCAGCCGCGGCTCCATCGAGTTTCTGACACCGTCGAATCGGCGCGTGCTCGCCTTCACCAGGCGCTGGCAGGACGAGACCGTACTGGTGGTCGCGAACCTTTCGCGTTTCCCGCAGCAGGCATCGCTCGATCTGACGCGCTTTCGCGGCATGACGCCGGTAGAGTTGTTCGGCCGCGCCGAATTTCCCGCCATCACCGATCAGCCTTATTCGATCACGATCGGCGCTCATGGGTTTTACTGGTTTGCGGTTGAGAACCGCGCCGCCGCGCAGGAGAGCCTCGCGGCTCCGGGCGACCGCCGCGAGAAACCGCTTATCGAGCTGGCATCGCTGGATCAGCTCAGCACGGGCGGGACGCCGGAAATGCTTGATCTGGCCCCGCGCATTCTGCCCACGCGCCGCTGGTTTCTGGGTAAAGGGCGGACCATCCTCAACTCCAGCCTCGTGGATGTGATTCCAGTTGCCGGCGCCGCCGCGTGGATGGCACTGCTGCGGGTGGAGTACGCGACAGGCGATCCTGACGTATATGTAGTTCCCGGAGCGCTCAAGACCGGTGAAGACGCGCGGCGTATGCTTGCCGATCAGCCGGAGATCGTCCTCGCGCGAGTGCGCACGGCCGATGGCGAAGAAGGCGTGGTTTACAGCGCCATTTTCGATCCTGGCTTTGCGGAGGCGGTGCTGGGCGCTATTGCGAGGCGGCGCAGATTTCGGGGTACGGCCGGAGAACTCGCCGGCTCACATAATCGGCTCTTCCGCAGCGTCTATGGCGGCACGCACCCGGCTCTGAAGCCGGTGGTGCAGAACACGGAGCAGCGCAACAGCTCGATCGCGTTCGGGGATCGCTTTATGCTGAAGCTTTTCCGGCGTGTCGAGCCAGGAGTGAATCCCGAGGTGGAAGTTGCCTCTTTTCTTACCGAACACGGCTTTGAACACGCGCCGCGGATGACCGGCTCGCTCGAGTACCGGCCGGAAGATGGCGAACCGATGAGCATCGCCATGCTGACCGGGTTCGTGGCCAACCAGGGGGATGCCTGGCAGTACACCCTCGATGTATTGAGCCGGTTCTTCGAACACGTGCTGGCGCGCACCGACACGGAGCCGCCGGTGCTGCCCTCCGCTCATCCGCTTACGCTTGCGCTGGGCGAGTTCACCACCGAAGCGCTGGATCTGCTCGGTGAATACACCGAGTCGGCGCGCCTGCTTGGCCGCCGCATCGCAGAACTGCACGTGACGCTGGCGTCTGATGGCTCGGCCCCCGGCTTCGCCCCGGAGCCCTACACCGATCACTACCGGCAGGGCCTGTATCACGGCTTCGTCGGCCATGCCGGCCGCTGCCTGACGGTGCTGAACCAGCGGGTTGCGTCGCTCGCGCCGGATGTCCAAACCGAAGCCCGGGCCGTGCTGGAGCGCGCGGACGAGATCCGCGAGCGCTTCCAGCCTGTTCGCAATCAGCGCATCAGCACGCTGCGAATCCGCGTGCACGGCGATCTCAACCTGCGCCAGGCGCTGTACACCGGTAAGGATTTTGTGATTATCGATTTCGAGGGCGATCCGGCGCGCGCCTACGGAGAGCGGCGCATCCGCCGCGCGGCCCTGCTGGACGTGGCCAGCATGCTGCGATCGCTGCACTATGCGGCCTATGCAGTGATGTTCGGCCGCGTTCCCGGTATTCCCGCCCGCGCCGAAGGCCCGGCTGCCTCGCTCGAGCCGTGGGCTCGTTTCTGGTCTTCTTGGGCGGGCGCGCTGTTTCTGAAAAGCTACATCGAGAGCGCCCGCGCCGGCGGATTCCTGCCTCCCGATCCCGCGCAAATCCGCACTCTGCTGGACGCATTCCTGCTCGAGAAAGCGCTTTCCGAAGTGGTGATCGAGCTGAACGACCGGCCAGACTGGGTGCTGATCCCACTGCGCGGGATTCTCACGCTGCTGGACAGCTATCGGCAATAAGCAATGACGCAAGCCACTGAAAGCAAGCCGCGCATCGCATGCGCGACGTACAGACTGCAGTTCAACAAGAACTTTACGTTCTCACAGGCCGCGGCCATCGCCGGATACCTGCACGAGCTCGGGATAACGGATTGCTACGCCTCACCGATCCTGATGGCGCGTCCGGGAAGCATTCATGGTTACGACGTGATCGACCACACACGTCTGAATCCGGAGCTCGGTACGGAAGATGATTTCCTGCGTTTCAGCTCCGAGCTGAAGGAGCGCGGCATGGGGCTGATCGCCGACGTGGTTCCGAATCACATGTGCGTTGATAAGTCATTCAACGCGTGGTGGACCGACGTGCTGGAGAACGGTCCCAGTTCGCCGTATGCGCGCTTCTTCGACATCGACTGGAATCCACCCAAGGAGGAACTGCATGCCAAGGTCCTGCTGCCGGTGCTGGGCGACCAGTACGGGCGGGTGCTGGAGAATCAGGAGATCCGGATCGAGTACGACAAGGGGGCATTTCAGGCCTGTTATTACGAGAGCCGGTTCCCAATCGCGCCGCGAACCTGGAGGCTAATCCTGCGCGACGCGGTTGAGGAGTTGCGCCCCGAACTGGGCGAGACGCACGAGGATCTGATCGAGCTGGAGAGCATCCTGACGGCGCTCGAGCATCTGCCCGACCGGACCGAAACAGAGGATGCGCGGGTGCGGGAACGGCAGCGCGAGAAGGAGGTCAACCGGCGCCGCATTTGCCGCGTGGTGGAAAAGAACGGACGCGTCCTGGCGGCCATTGAACGGGTGCTCGCGCGCATAAACGGGGAGAAGGGCGATCCGCACAGCTTCGACACGCTGGAGAAACTACTGGAGGCCGAGGCGTACCGGCTCAGCTTCTGGCGCGTTGCCGCGGACGAGATTAATTACCGCCGATTTTTCGATATCAACGAGCTCGCCGCCATTCGCGTCGAGGATCGCACGGTGTTCTCCGCCGTCCACGGCCTCATTCTGAAGCTGGTGCATGAAGGTCACGTGACCGGGATGCGGGTAGACCACCCCGACGGCCTGTTCGACCCTGAACAATACTTTCGCGATCTGCAGCGCGGGGCGATGGGCGAGACGCCGGCCCCGGCGGAGGGCGCGGAGTCCTCCGAAAAACCGTTCTACATTGTTGCGGAGAAGATCCTCACCGGCGACGAGCGCATGCGCTCCTCATGGGCCATTCAGGGGACCACCGGGTACGACTTTCTGAACCTACTGAACGGCGTGTTCGTCGACAACGCCCGCCGCAAGGCGTTCCAGCAGCTGTATGGGCGGCTTACCGACGTGCGCAGCTCCTATGGGGAGACAATTTACCTCAGCAAGCGGCTGGTCCTGCTGGCCTCGATGTCGAGCGAGCTGAACGTGCTGGCGCGCTGGCTGGATCGCATCTCCGAGCAGCACCGTTATTCGCGCGATTTTACCTTCGAGAACCTGCGTTACGCGCTGCGTGAAGTGATCACCTGCTTTCCGGCGTATCGCACATACACGCGGCTGGAGCAGACAGAGCCGGGCCCGGAGGATGCACGATACGTGAATGCGGCGTTCGAGGCCGCGCGGCTGCGTAACCCTGTCGTGAATGAAAGCGTGTTCGCCTTCATTCGCGATCTGTTGCTGCTGCGCAACCCCGAAGGGCTCAGCGCCGAGCAGTTGCGCGACAGGCGGCTGTGGGTAATGCGCTTCCAGCAGCTCACCGGTCCGGTAATGGCCAAAGGCGTGGAGGACACTGCGTTTTACCGGTATTACCCGCTCTCTTCGTTAAACGAGGTGGGCGCCGAGCCGGACAGCTTCGGCATCACCGTTCCCATTTTTCACCGCAGGAATGTGGCGCGCCTTCACGCCTGGCCCCATTCCATGCTGGCCTCCTCCACGCATGACACGAAGCGCAGCGAGGACGTGCGGGCGCGTATCAACGTGCTGTCGGAGATGCCGCTGGAATGGTATCGGGCGGTGTCGCGGTGGCAAAAGCTGAACCGGCAGTTTCGCAGCGACGTGAACGGCGTGGAGGCGCCGAGCAGGAACGAAGCATACCTGCTTTATCAAACCCTGGTGGGGACGTGGCCGCTGGAACCACTTTCCCGCGAGAACCGCGGCGCCTATATCGAACGTATTCAGCGCTACATGGAAAAGGCCCTGCACGAGGCCAAGGTTCATACCAGCTGGGTGAATCCGAACAAGGAGTGGGATGAGGCAGTGCGGCGCTTTGTCTCCGGAGTGCTGGAAGACACCCCGGAGAACCGCTTTCTGAGCGATTTCCGCCAGTTCCAGGAACCGGTGACCCGCGCCGGGCTGTGGAATGCGCTCTCACAGGTGTTGCTGAAAATCGCGTCGCCTGGCGTACCGGACTTCTATCAGGGAAGCGAGCTGTGGACGTTCAATCTGGTGGACCCTGACAATCGCGGCGCGGTGGATTACGCGCGGCACGCAGACATGCTCCAACGCATCGAGAACCTCTCCGACCCCGCAAGTCTTGCCCGGGACCTGACCGACGGAGCGGCCAAGTTGTGGATTACGAGCCGGGCGCTGCGCTTCCGCCGCGAACGAGGACGCTTATTCTCAGAGGCAGCGTATGCTTCTCTCCTGTCCACCGGGACGCGCTCCAATCATGTGATTGCATTTGCGAGGATCGATGGTGAACAGGCGGCCATTGCCCTTGCGGGCCGCTTCTTCCTCAATATGACCCGCAACGGCGAACTGCCCGTGGGCGAAGACGCGTGGGGAGACACGCTGGTTCTGCTTCCGCGACTGTTGCAGACCGCCGAATACCGGGATATTCTCTCCGGCCGGACCGTGCCCACGGTAGAGTACCGCGGCAAGCGGGCGATCCGGCTCGCCGATGCGTTCGCGGTAATTCCGCAGGCGTTACTTTCAAACGGCTGAACAGCAAGTCTGGATTGCGGGCCGGCGATGAAGGGCGCTACAGGAGGCGTACTGTGTGCTCGTGCTCACGAAGCGCGACGACCCGCGTCAGATATATACTACGCGTTGAGGACAACAATGCGCATCAGTTCGATAGCCGGACTAATCCTGCTGGTTATGGGCGCGTGTGCGGATGCGGCGGAAAGTCCGCTGGCGGGAACGTGGAACTGCGCCAACATCCCCGACACGGGAGCACAAAACTCCTGGAACCTTATAATCCGCTCCGATAATGACGCGCTTACGGGCACGCTGACGGACGGAGAGGTAGAGATACCGGTCCTGAACATTAAATTGAAAGACACCACGCTGACTTTCAATTTCAGTCTTAAAGACACTCCATACGAGTTCAAAGGCACGTTTCAGCCGGGAAGCTTCGAAGGCAAGTACAGCGGCGATGAGAGCGGCACGCTCAGGTGTCAGAAGCCCTGAGGAACGGCATTCCGCACCTGCGTCACGGGCCGGCGCCCCCAGCCAGGCGGCTGCCGGTGAGGTAACGTCGGGACTTCACGTCCATGGATTTACGGGCCGCGCAAGCCGATGAAGAGAGTGTGGACCGGAATACTTCCGCTGACACACTGATCGCTCTGTCACAGGTATTGCGGCCGGGCATCGCGGCTGCGGTAACGTGTCGGCGCTGCGACGGGCTGGCCTCGGAGATTACAGCGCTTCTGGAAGTGATCAGCGAATACCTCCTGCTGGATCGACCGGAACTGAGCGACGCGAACTGCGCCCGGCTGGCGGCGGCAATCGAGAGATACCATCACCATATCCGGCGAAGGCACCTTACCCGTTCGTGATTCAACGGCGTCCGGAGCCCGCCGGATGGCAGTCTAAGCCGGTAAGAATACACGAGTTGCGAGGCAACGCGCGAAAGTCCCTAAGGTACCGCTCAGGGCATCGGGTCATGGCTGGATGCCATTGCCCCTCAGAACGGAGGACAATATGAATAGGGCGGCGCGTCGACGGGCCTGAAGAGTTGACCTCCCGTGGGCCTGCAAAGCCACGCCGCCCCTCTAATCCGCAGAGCTTCATCCGCCCGTGACACTGAGGCGCCGGCTCGGCGCTCGGCAGAGGTGAAGTCCCGAGTTCTGCCGAACAACGGATCGGTTGCGAATATAGCATCAGACGAGCCAAATAAACAGGCTCCTGCTGGCTTAGCCCCAGTGCATTAGCCGGTTTGGAGAACCCGGTCTGAGGGTACAAAAAACGAGACGAATGTAGGACTGAGCACACTATTTTGTTTAGCGTACTGTGACGATAGTTCGGGCGGGTGGAACGCGCCAGCCACGTCACACGCGCCTGCATTCGAATGAAAACCCCAGTCTTTTACTGCTTCTCTGTTTTCTCCGCGCTCATCATCGGCAGCGCGCTGTCTCCGACAGCTGTAGCCGCGAGCGGTGCGCTGGACAGCGAAGAAGCGGCGCTCCTTGACCTGATCAATAACTATCGCGCGCAGAACGGAGCGGCTCCGCTGCAGGCTTCGGCCACGCTGCAGCCCGCATCGGAGTGGATGAGCAATGATCTCGCCACGGTAAACCATGCGTTCAGCCATACCGACAGCCTCGGCCGGGATCCGGTAACGCGAGTGAAGGCCTTCGGCTACTCGTACCCGTACGTGGGTGAAAATATCGCGGCCGGCAACGCGGATGCCCAGAACACGTTTGCGCAGTGGCAAAGCGCATGCGATCCGGATTCCTCGGGCGCATGCACGTATGCACATCGGCAGAACATGCTCAATGCAGGATTCCACGCAATCGGGATCGGGCGAGCGTATGGCGCCAACTCGGCCTACGGTTGGTACTGGGTGACTGATTTCGGCGGCACGCTGGATCAGCCTCTTGGAGGCGGTGGCGGCCCAACGTCGCCGTCGGCGCCCCGGATCTCTTCATTTGCAGCCATGCCGCTGACCATCTCATCCGGCCAGTCGTCCACACTGACCTGGAGCATTTCGGGATCACCGACCAGCGTCACCATCGATAACGGCGTGGGTTCGGTCAGTGGAGTCAGCTCGAAATCTGTTTCACCGGCACAGACCACCACCTACACGATCACGGCCAGCAACTCTGCGGGCGCGGCGACCGCTCATGTTGTGGTGACGGTCACGGCGGCGTACGACACGCAGCCGCCGACGACGCCGGTATTAATATCGGCGCAGGCTATGAGCGCGGTGGATGTGGACCTGACCTGGTCGGCGAGCAGTGACAACATGGGCGTAGCCGGATATCAGATCCTGCGCAACGGCGCAGCAATCGGCACGGTCGGAGCGAGCGTTCTTCTCTGGTCCGACACGAGTGTAAGCGGCGGCGCATCGTACAACTACACTGTTCGCGCGTTTGACGGGGCGGGGAACTTCTCGGGGATGAGCAACAGCATCGTGGTTTCTACGCCCGCGGCGGCAGACCGATCGCGGTCCGCGCCGGTCATTTCCGCGTTTACGGCCAGCCCGGCGACGATCTCAGCGGGCCAGACATCGGTGCTTACCTGGCTGGTATCGGAAGCGAGCACCATTCGCATCAGCGGTTATCCATCGAGCGTGGCGGGGATGACGTCGCTGGCAGTCACCCCCTCACAAACGACGACCTACACTCTTACGGCCACGAATGCCGCAGGCTCGGCGAGTGCATCGGTGACAGTAACGGTCGGCGGCGGGGCGACGCGTGGATCAGGCATGCCGCCTACGACTCCCGTACTGAAATCAGCGGTGGCGCGAAGTTCGGGGGAGGTGGATTTGACGTGGGCGCCCAGCACCAGCAGCGCCGGGGTTCGCGGATACCAGATCTTCCGAAACGGATCGGTTATCGCAACCACGGCGGGCTCGTACGTAGCGTGGTCCGATAATACGGTGAGCGCGAACACCGTTTACACGTACGCCATTCGCGCCGTTGATGCCGGCGGAACCAACTCGGCGATGAGCAAC
The DNA here is from genome assembly GCA_035653295.1 of Bryobacteraceae bacterium. GTDB lineage: Bacteria > Acidobacteriota > Terriglobia > Bryobacterales > Bryobacteraceae > DASRCB01. The sequence continues at coordinate 4,717 of DASRCB010000100.1, read as the reverse complement.
AGCATCCAAGTGATTACGCCGGGAGCGGCTGACAGGCAATCGCGTTAAGAGAGCCCAGGGCTCAGGACGGGACGCGTCGCGGGGTTCAGGTTCGGCGTCAGCCCTGAGATCCACGCACGAGCCGGGATCTGAGCCGCGCCAGCCCTATAAGGCCCATGCCTGCAAACAGCAGCATGGCGGCAGGCGGTTCCGGGATGTCGGGAGGAAAGATGCTGACCTGGAGGCTGTCGCCGGTGCTCAGGGCGAGCTGGGTGCCAGTCGGCATGGACAGGTTCAGTGTTCCCACGATGTCGAAGTCCCCTGGGCCGGACGCGCCCGCCACACTGAGTGACGCAATCGTGATATTAAATCTGCCGGGCCACTGAGAGAACGAGTTGGGGCCCGCGGGATCGCCGTTCAGCGTGAGGTCAACAGAGCCGTCGATCTGCAGGATATCCGCGACGGCATTGGTGCGGCCTCGCGATGGCGGCGGCGGGATCGGACCGAAGGTCCCCACCAGGGAAACAGTCATTGGCACGGCATCCGACAGGCCAGTGCCGACCACTTCGAAATCGATAACCGGACCCGAACAGCCCTGCGGGTTTGAGCAGACGATCGTGCTGTTAAGTACATCCGCGCTGTTCCAGATGAATGCCGAGTTCACCGTGCTGATATCGAACGGAGCTCCGGGATGAGCCGCGGCGGTGAAATCCGTAATGGTAGCCGCCGACCCTGCACTTGCCAGGACCAGCGCGGCGGCAACAATGAACCAGCAGAACCTCATGCGCATGCCTTTCCACGAAAGCTTTGTCATCGCAGACATCATGCTAGACGGTTATGTGTCGTGATTGTTTCAATCCAGACCGGGCACATCAGCGTCTCGGCTTCACGCCAAACTGCGCCGGCCCCACAAACAGCATCGTAGCGCATTCCGGCAATCGTATCGCTACCTATTCTGACGGCGGACGTGGCTTAGTTCTTTCGACTAAATCCTCCCTGAGAGTCTTGTGAATATTCATCCGGGTACTAACCTCTTCCTGGGCCGCGAGCGCACTCGCGGCAATACCCGATCGGACGGGGAGCGGATCGGTCAGCGCCGCCTCACGTTCCTCGTCGCGGCCGGGCAAGGCCGGGCGCGACCCGCGCTCGATGCGGTGACGGCGACATCGCGTTCTGTGGTGGTTGCGAGATCAGATCTTCGATACGAGCGGCAATCTCGCCGCGGGTGGCAACGCCCATCTTCAGCATGATGATGTGAACGAATGCCTTCACGGTGTTCGGACTGATTTTCATCCGAGCGGCTAATTCCTTATTGCTCAGACCGCTGCAAATGCCGCTCAGGGTCTGCTGTTCGCGCTCCGTGAGCCCGTACCGCACGGCGATCTCTGAGATAGCCGCATGAGAATGCGGTTCGTTGTCCATGTTATGTCCGGCGCGCCCTTGCCGCCTTGTAAGCGCACTAATACTCCCGCTTGAATCAACCAGGTCGGCCGTTCATCCCGGCGGGTTACCGCCGGATGATACTGTTATCCCGTTCGGCTGCGTTCGTCTTCTGGTCTGCGTCAAGCGTACAGCCGCCCAGGCGAGAGCTTCAATCGCCTGAATGGCATAGCCTGACGAAGTAGATCGTCATTGAGAGGTTTAGGCCATCAGGCGCATAGGAAGAGGCGCTGACAAGTGTTATTCTCCGGCGTAAGCCAGCTTCGATGAGCAGCTGGGTATGCGCTGATCCGCAGCACCTCCGAGCTGCGGATCGGCGCCACCGTTGTCCGGCGGCGCGGGTCCGCCGGATTGGCCGACCAAACCATGACTCCGAGGTTTACGTACTGGGTTCTGCAGTCGAATCTTTACGCGGCGAGAACGTCCGAATCGGACCCGAGGTCCGGCGTTATCAAAATGATTCCTGGCGGTGCGCTGCTGCAACTGGACGAGAACAGCGCGCTTGGCGGCATGGTCAGTGTCATTTGGAACGAAGAAACTTACGAGGTCTTTCGCGATGACGTGGTGCGCCTCGGACGAGCCGCAGGCAGCGCACGGAATGCACAGTTAGGAGCCTAGTCTCTGGCGCTTTAGCAGTTCGTGGCGAAGAAGCGTTCCGTCGCCGTTGCGGGTCCGTAACGGATTCCAGCCTGATTTACCCAGCCTAGTTCACGCTCACCGAAGCTGTCGTGAGCGACGTTGGCGTGGCGAATCCGGCCGGCTGCGTAACTGAAATGATCGCCGATCCCTGAGCTTTCAAACTCACCGGCACGGAAGCGGACGCAGCGCCTGGTGCGACGGTCACGGTTGCGGGAACCGATGCGACGGACGGCGTATCGCTGGTAAGCGAGACCGGCACGGCAGAGGACCCGAATAACACCTCAGAGCTCGCCTGCGGAGCGCCAGTTGAGTCGAGCCATGCCGCGTAGACGGTCAAGCCGGACGGCAGGTTTTGACCGGCGGCGCCGTTTATCGCTGGTGGATAGAGCGCAAAACCAGTGGTCGCCAGCGCGATGGTTCCGGATGTCGACGCGAATCCCGCGGCGGACGCACTGATATTCGCTGTACCAGAATTGGCCAGCCCCTGAACGTAAAAAGAAGCGGAGTTTGAGCCCGGCGGTATCGACAGCTTCAGGGTGCTCGAACCGGCTCCGGTTGCCGTTGCGGAGAGCGCCACGCTCGCGGAATCGACGCTTACGGTTACCTGCACCCCGCCGGCGCCTGCTACGGCAGGGAGCGTTATCACGTAGGGGGACGCCAGGTACTGTCCGATAACCAAATCGCCACTGGTGAACAAGAGTGGTGGGATCTGGTTAACCACCGTTGCGTTCACCCGGGCGGCTGTCAGGCCGGCCCCGCTTGCTGTCACGACTGCCGTGCCCGGACTTGCCGGCTGGAACGTCGTATCCGCCTCGCCGGAGCCTCCCGCGATTGAAATTGGTGAGGTGCTGATGGTCCCGACCAATACATTGCCGGAGGTGACAGCAACCGTAATCGATCCACCTCCGGCGACAAGTTGTGGCTCGAGAAAAGCGCCGCTGGAATCCAGTGCTCCGGTGAAAATCTGAAGGCTCTCCGGACCAGCCGTGAGCGGCGCGTCGAAGGACGTTGCGGCGAAGCCGCCGGGGGACTGAATAGCGAGGCCGCCAGGAGCCAAGGTAACGGTCCCGGTAACCGTTCCATAGTGCGCCGATGCGGCGGTGTACGTTACGGTTCCCGATGACGCGAGCGCCTGAACGAAGAAGGTAGCGCTAATCGCGTTCTTCGCTGCAATATTGACCGTAATGGAAGCGGATCCAGCCGCTGCTGCGCTGTTCGAGAACAGCAGACGCGACGGATCAGTGCTGGTGAGCACGACGGAATCACTGACCGGGGTTGCGGCGCCGAGGGTGATGTTCACGTCCTTTTCGAGGTTCTGGCCGACGGTTGCAGTAAACGGAGTGATTGAGGTCTGCTGGACCGTGACTGTCACCGCGCTCCCGTTCGCCGGCGAAGAGAACCCACTGGGAACCCCGGCCGTAATGGACGTGACGCCCGTCGCGGACGAGCTGGCGACAAAGGAAACAGCGGCGTTGTCGGTCTCGTCGCCGAACGATGCGGTGGCAGGCGTCAGTTGCCCAAGTGCGGCGTTGGACATCGTAAGCGGCACGTCCACGCTCAAACCACGCCTCACCGGCTGCCGCTCGACGAAAGCGCCGGATGCATCCAACCGCCCGGAGAACACGGTGAGTTGCGTCGTGGAGCCCTGAGACACGGAGAATGCACCGCCAATGTCATTTGGGCCCGCGATAACAAATCCGGACGGGGCGGCCGTGATGTTTGCGGAAGCCGACGAATAACCAGGCGCGCTGAAACTTACGGTGGTTGTCCCGGAGGCGGCCAGCGACTGTACGGGGATGCTGAAGGGATTCAGACCCGGCGTGATCGTGGCGGTGAAAACCGACTTGCCCCCAACGAGCGCAAGCGCCGGGTTGGCCGATGTAATAGTGACGAGCACGCCGCTCTGAGGCGGCGCGGGCGTCAGCGTGACTGTAATGCCTGCCTCGAGGTTCTGTCCGATGGTGGCGTCGGTGACCGAGATTGTGCCGCTGCCACCGCCGGAGCCTCCCCCAGTCTGATTAGTCAGAGAGAACGAAGCAGCGCCGGCGACGCCCGGGACGGAGGCGAGTACGTTGTACACGCCGGCGACGCTGTTCGCGGTTAAAGCGGGTGAAGAAGCGGCCCCCTGGCTGTTCGTGATCGCCGTGTTCCGGTTACCGGCAAACGCAGCAGATGCGCCGCTGGCCGGCGCCGAAAATGTTACGGCGACGCCGGGAACGGCGTTACCCACGGCATCGGTTACGATTGCGACGAGTGGGCTGGCGAAGGAAGAATTCACTGCTGCTGTCTGACCGCTCCCGCTGAGGGGGGCGATTCGGGCGGCAGGACCCGCGAGGTTGGAAAGCGCGAAGCTCGCGGTGGCGGTGGTCCCGAACGATGCCACGACTGTATACACCACGCCGGCGTAAGCATTGGCTGCCATGGGAGCCGATGTGGCGAGGCCCTGAGCGTTCGTAACCGACGTGCTCACATTCGTTCCGCCGGAGAAGACGGTGCTGGGTCCGGTTTGCGGGGGAGCCGTGAAGACGACGGTCACGCCGGTGACCGGGTTGCCGCCGGAATCGGTAACCAGCGCCTGCAGCGGCTGCTGGAACGCGCTGTTGACGGTTGCCGCCTGTCCGCTGCCGCCCGCGGCGGAAATGGCGGCCGGTGGCCCTGG
>DASRCB010000099.1:0-4600 GCA_035653295.1 Bryobacteraceae bacterium | reverse complement strand
CATCACCGCCACGGAAGGCAGGCGGTCCTGTACATGGAAAAAAACGATAGCCATGACGCCGCAGCAGGCCGCCGCGACGGCCATCCAGGAAGCCATGGACAGAAACGACGCGCACATGTCCACGGCGGCGGCGGCGCGCGGATCGGGATCGCGGAAATCGGCGATGTCCGCCCAGGGGTAGTCATGCTCGAGGCGCACGCGGATGCGAGAGACGTCCGCCCCGTGCGGCAGGCGAACGAGCAGGCGCTGCCGGACGCGCACCCCGGCCTCGAGAATGCCCGAGCGCTCCAGCCCCGCTTCGGAGAGGATGACGCGCGGATAGTTGTTGCGCGATGAAACGATGCGGTCCGGTTCAGAGACGATTACGGCGGTGATGTGGTAAGCGGCCTGGCCGATACGAATCGTGCTGCCCAGGGACGCGAGGACATCGCGCGAAACGACGGCGCAGGATTCGCAGAGCGCCGTCGTGGGCGGCAGAGGCGGTTCGGTCTCGAACGCGCCATACAACGGGTAGCGCCGGGGGTCGACTGCCTTGACTGCGACCATGAGCGGATTGGGCGCCTGGCTCGATTCCGCCGACGAGATGGTCTCAGTGACGACGGTTCGGTCCGCTCCGATTTGCCGTTGTGTGTCATCGAGGCGGGAGAAGTCCTGGGCCGGCGCTTCCAGGGAGATGTCCGCCGCGAGCCATTCGCGGCTCTGCGCGGTCAGCTTGTCGCGCAGGGTGGCGCTGAGGCAGCGCGCGGCGTTGATGGCGCCGACGCCGACCGCCAGGGCGATTACGGCGGCGAGTGCGCGCGCGGGCGACGAGCGTAGATCGCGGCAGCAAAACCGCAGGAGGAACCGCATGGATGCAGCGCGAACTCCGGGACCATGCAGCGGGCGCCGCGTGGCGGAGCGGTGGGTTCGCCGGTGGCCGGCGGCGTGGCGCGTCATGGCGAGCGCTCCATCACGCGCCGGGAGCGGTGCGCCGGAAGAGTCGGCGATGGCCGCTGCTCGAGTCCCGGTTCGTCAAAGGCACAGCGTACCATCGCGGGGTCAGGGGGTGGCCGGAGTGCGGCGGTGATGCTGGGCGGCGGCCGGTGGGCGGATGGACAGGCGTTGGTGGGTGGAGGAGGCGGGCGGATGTTTTAGAATCAAGGAGCGGATGTCGGGGCGTAGCGCAGCCTGGTAGCGCACCTGCCTTGGGCGCAGGGGGTCGGGCGTTCAAATCGCCCCGCCCCGACCAAGATTGAGTAACTTACGTTCTGGAAAAGGGCGTTCATTCCCACTGAACCCCACCGAAATGGGAATCCGTGGGAATTTTCGCACGACTCGGTTTGACCCTTTACACGGACGAGGGTTCCGATCATTCGAGTCGCCTTCCTGAGGTCCCCTCGCACCCATCTGTATCGGCCAACGCCCGACCGATCCAGAGCTACCGAAAACAGAACTGGCCGTACGCGTTGTACGATGGAATCGATCAGCAACATTCAGGCAGAGGTTCCTCATGATTAAAAACTTCGAGGAAATTAAGAAGCAACTCGGCGAACTCTCGGACGTTCTCAACAAGTTCAAGTCCGAACAGGTTCAGTTGAGAATCGTCGAACTCGTTTTCAGGGGAACCGGGACACCTCACGAAATCCCCGAAGAAGCGCTAGTGCCGACCGGGAAAAGTGCGAGGCGGCGTAAACGCGCATCGCGCGGGAGCGGTAGTGCTTCCGATGAGAACGGAGGCGGCAAGAGACGTGTTAGAACCGGGGCGGGCGCGGCAGCCACTCTCGATGAACTCATAGGGCGCGGGTATTTCGCGAAGCCGCGGACCATAGGAGCGATCGTCGAGTATTCGCGAGATTCCCTCGCGCGCATCATAAAGCCGAATGACGTTTCCGGGCCGCTCGGGCGGTTCGTTCGCGATGGGAAGCTCTCTCGGACCAAGAACGCTGATGGCCAGTTCGAATACGTCAAAAAGTAGGTCACCTCTCGCCGTGGCGCTCGCCGCTTTGCCAACACCGTTCCGCTCTAGAATCATTCAGCATTTCTTGGATGTGAAGCGGCGCCTCGCGGAAGGAAAGGATGAGCCCGTCGGCCTTGCCGCTGGAAAACTTTGTGAATCCGTGTTGAGACTCCTTCAGCACGAGATCGCTGGAACGTACACTCCGTTCAATAAGCAGATCGGCAACTTCGCCGACGAGTGTCGAAAACTTGTTACATCCAGTAATACGGCAATCGTCGAATCGCTTCGGGTCGTCATGCCCCGGGCGCTGGTCTTCCTTTACACTATTCGCAACAAGCGCGGCATCGGACATGTCGGCGGTGACGTAGATGCGAACAGAATAGACGCGATGACGAGCGCGCGCGTCTGCGACTGGATGATGTGTGAGTTAATCCGGGTCTACCATAAATTGTCACTTGAAGAGGCACAGGATCTCGTGGATGGCCTATCGCAGCGCGACCTTCCCGATATCTGGCATGTCGGCGGCAAGAAACGGGTATTGCGTGACGGGCTTGACTACACGGAACAGGTGCTTCTTCTCTGCTATCAAGAAGCGCAAAACGCCGTTCTATCCGAGGACCTATTTTCTTGGGTCGAGTATTCAGATTTTTCAATGTTCAAAAGGGCGGTTCTGCTTCCACTGCACAAAACGCGGCTGATCGAATACGACAGGGAAAACCAAACGGTAACGATATCGCCCTTAGGTGCGAAGCGGGTAGAACAAGACATCTTGAACGCAGGTCTGAACTGATCACCGTTCACGTCACGATTGATAACTCAGCGGGTGGAGTTCATTCCCACTGAAGCCGTTTCAGTGGGAATTTTCGCACGGCCTATGTGCCGAAACGCCTTCCTGACCGCCGAGAAGGACTGTAAGTCATTGAAATTGCGTCTACACGCCCCCGTGCCCCTTAGCTTGGGCGCCACGCGTCGGGTGTTCAAATCGCCCCGCGCCGACCAAGAGGTCTGCATTCCGAGCATTTTCTCGCCTCGAATCGCGGACCTCGAATCCGCGTCTGTTCGGACGTCGCGGTCGTCGCGATGCAGTTCGTTTACCGTGGTCACTGAGCGACAAGCTGTGCGGCTTCGCGCTCGCCTACGGCGCGATAGTGGGCGTGGAGCTTTTCGAAGCAGGCGCGGTCGGGCGATGGGGGCAGGCCGGTGACGGCCATGTGGGTGTATCCGGCGCGGAATGCGGTATAGGCAAGCAGGTAAAATGGCATGCGCTCGGCGGCGCGGCGATCCCGCGAATGCTCGATGTATTTGCGCACGAGGCGGGAGCGGCGGCGATCGTCAAGCTGCCATTCGATCATCGCCCCGGCGAGATCCCAGCACGGGTCTGATGGTCCGGGGTAAAAATCGTTGTCGCCGTGGTCGAGCGCGTCGGCTTTCAGATATCCATTGGGGGTGGCGATCCATTCGTGCGGCATCATACGGCCGTCCATAATGGCGGCCTCCGCGCCGGGCGGGTCCGGAACGTCTACGCCGAGATTGACGCGGACCATGTTGGCCAGCGGCTCCGTTCGAGCGGCATCGCCGGTGGCGAACGCCTGACGTCGAAAGGCAATGTAGCGAGCGATGGTGTCGAGCAGATCATTGTCCATGGCGCCGCACGTGAGCGGACGACCCGGTTCAAACGCCAGCTTCAGCCAACCGTCCTCGAGCGCGAGGGGCGTCATTGAGAACCCGGCGGCAGAAAGCAGCCGGGCCCGCTCCAGCTTCTCGCGGCCGTACCGCCCGAGGCCGGCGAACCGGACAAGCGACGTGACGTCATTCGCGCGCGCAAGGAACTTCGGGACTTCGTGCTGGGGCTGAACGGCGGGATGCTGCGAGCTGCTGCTGTAGAAAAGCTCGCGCCAGGCCCCCGCGGACAGATCGAGAACGGCGCCGCCGGGCATGGCTGGCGCGGCCGGATACTTCGCGTGAATGCGCCAGCGCGCTTCCGCGCCGCGGGAGATGAAGCAACTGCCGTCGGGCAACCAGGCGGGCATGAACACGATACGCTCATCGGGTACGCGGAGAGCGGAGAGCCACTGGGCGGTTGCCGCGAACGAGGAGCCGCTCAGGCCGGGGCCGTCATCGACTACAACATACCAGGTGTTCGGTTGCCAGGCGAGGGCCTGCTGCAAGTCCTCCCTGAGCTTCAGCTGGCGATAACCGGCGTGACCGTGCGGACGGACGGTGTATGTTTGGACCGAGCAGCCGCGCTGTTCGAGCACTGCCGCAACGACGGCGCTGAGGCTGGTCCCGATACCGCGGATCCCGATAACCACGGCCTTTGCGGGCCGGCGCTCGGTCCAGAACTGGGCCGCGGCCTGGATGTACGCAGCCGGGGTCAGGCCGTGCCACGCGTAGCCTGCGGGGACGGTCACTTCCACGCTCGCCGGAAGCGGAACCCCCGCCAGCGCTTCCCGCACTCTTCCGTTACCGGAGATGAAGGCTCGCCCTGCCTCTCGGGAGACCTCGCGCAGCGCGGCTATGTCGGGGGCGACGATGTCGTACTCGGGACAGAGCTGATCGACAAGCGCCGACTCCAGCTCACCGAATTCAATCAGGAATGTGAGTGGGTCGTCGATGCGGGCCAGAACATCGGCCGTCGAGACGGTTCGTCTGACAGAGCGCACC
>DASRCB010000098.1:0-24649 GCA_035653295.1 Bryobacteraceae bacterium | reverse complement strand
GGGAACAGCGCAATTACTGGAAGTGGCGCGACCAGCACCAGGACGTCCACTGAGGGCAGCGCTGCCCGGAATCGGGGCTCGACTGGTCGACGCCAGCGACGATTCGCTGAAGCCGGTGCGCCGCCCATGCTGTTTTAACGGCGCTAATCTGGTATCACCGTGGATCCGGAATTGAGGCAGCCCTTGGAGCAGATGGAGACGCGCCTTGGCCAGCGCAGCGCCGAGTCGGAAGGCCGTGTTGTGGAGCGCACGCAGGAGATGGTTCGCGATGCGAAGACCGGGCTGCTGCGGGGTTCGAAGGGTTCTCGCGAGCATTTGGCATTCGCATGAGAGCGCTCAAAGCCGACCTGTCGAATGTCCGCAATGCGGACCAGGAACGGCTGGCGACGATCGAGGAGCGGCTCGCGGTGCTGGAGCTGAAGGTTCTCGGAAAGCAGAACGGCAGCGGCCAGCCGTGACGATCGGGGCAGCACGGTCCGATGGTCGTGACTTGCAGGCGGAATCGCCTGCCGCGGGCGGGCGGAGAGCCCGCCGCAGGGCGAGGCCCTGCCCCCCATTGAGCGGGTAGTTACCGGAAATCACCTTCAAATCGGTGTACAAGCCAAAGGCATGCACCACAATCGGCATTTCAGGAGAATGTCCAAAGTTCAGGGGCAGGTGGAATCGCCTGCCCCACGCGACTCAGTCCTCAATAGCTGGCGGGCACAGCAGTACGGAAATCCGACGTGAAAGCAACGATGTTGCCCCACTCTTCCGAAACGACGCCGGTCCTGCCGCTCGATGTTGTAACCACAACGCCTGTGTGCGTGGCGCGCGCGTGATCGAGGATGAGCGAATGCTGAAAATCGACCCACTTTTGTTGCGCCTCCCGAAATGCGGTGGCCGAATCCTGCATTTCCCGGAAAAGAGACTCCGCCCTCTGGCGCTCGGCGGGTGACAGCTCGACAGCAGCTACGGTCTCCCGGCCGGAGGCATTCATATCGGGGCGACCCAACGCTACCCGAAAATCATCCGAAAATTTCAGGCCTTTTAGTTCCGGGTGCGCGGTTTGCCAGTTCTGCTCGAAAGCTTCCCATGCGATTTTGGCGCGATTCGCGCGCGTCTGCGTCTTATTGAGGTCCGCGGCAAGGCGCTGAGCAGTGGCCGTTTCGGACGACGAGAGATAGATCACAGGCACGACATACTGGCTGGAGGCGAAGCATGTACAGGAAAAGACGGCAATATTGAAAAGCACGGCCTTCATGAATCCAAGCATATCGCCTGGACCGCGCGCTTTTTCCAACGGTTAAACCTGGTCGGGCACTTTGAAGGGGGCGCGGTATGCGCCTTTCAGCATTTGGTTCGCTTCCTGGTCGGAGGGGAACTCATGGGCGGCGGGGTCGTAAGCGAGGCTTCGGCCGAGGCGCCAGGAGATGTTGCCGAGCAGGCAGAACATGGTGGAGAGGTAGGTCTCATTGATGTCGGCGGCGAGCAGGTCGCGATTGTTGGCGCGGATGGCGTCGAAGAAGTGGGCGAAATGCGCGAGCTGTATGTCCTCGCCAGGGGCCTCGTCGACGACCGGCTCGGGCTCGCTGTTGCCGCCGAGATACACGCGGAACTGACAGTCCTTCGCCGGGTCGGAGATCATGTACCCCTTTGACCCGTAGAAAATCACGCCTTCCTTCATTCCCGCCTCGGAGTTGGTGTAGCGGCCGCGGATTTCGGCAACCAGTTCGGTCCCGTCATCGAAGCGGAAGGTTGAAATCTGCGTGTTCGGCGTCTGGCCCTGATCTTTGTATCCATAGCGGCCGCCGCTGGAGGAGATGCTCACGGGCAACTGCTTGCCGAGGCCCCAGCGGGCGACGTCGATGTAGTGCACGCCGTTATTGCCAAGCTCGCCGTTGCCGAAATCCCAGAACCAGTGCCAGTTGTAGTGCACGAGGTTGCGGTTGAACGGCTGCATGGGTCCCGGGCCGACCCAGAGATTCCAGTCCAGCGTGGAAGGCGGCGGCTCGGCATGGCGCACAGGGAGCGCGTCGCGCTGCTGGAAGTGAATGCAGCGGGCCATGTACACATCGCCGATGGCGCCTTCTCGGAGCGCCTTCACGGCCGCGCGCATGTTCGTGCTGGAGCGGCGCTGAGTGCCGCCCTGCACCATGCGGTTGTATTTGCGAGCGGCGGCGACCATACGGCTGCCTTCGAACGCGTCGTGGCAGACGGGCTTTTCGACGTAAACGTGCTTGCCCGCCTGGCAGGCCCAGATGGCGCCAAGCGCGTGCCAGTGATTGCACGCCGCGATGGTGACGGCATCAATGGAGTGATCGTCGAGCACGCGGCGCAGATCCTGGGTGAGCTGCGGGCGCGGTTTTCCGAGCTTGTCCCACTCGGAGGCCTTTTCGTCGAGACGCTCGCGATCGGGATCGCAGAAGGCGACCACCTCGACGCCTGGCGTGCGCGCGAGAAAATTCATGTGGTCGCGGCCACGGCCACCCATGCCGATGATGGCTACGCGAATGCGGTCGCTGGGCGCGGTGTTCGCGGACTGCGCCATGAGGGGGGCGGCGAGGGCCGCGCTGGTGATAAATTCTCTGCGGTTCATGAGCGTACTGGACAGGATTATAGCGACTGACGCGGGCGCTGAAACGGCGCGCCTGGTTGAAAGCGCTTTTGTGTCCAGTTAGCCGGATACTTCGTTCGCGCAGGCGTCGACGCCTGCCCCACACACAAGAGCGTGACGAGGCGGGGCGGTGTGCGTCTGAGGAGTCAATATGTTCCAGGACGTCCGGTTTGCTCTTCGCAGTTTCCGGCGCAGCCCGGGATTTACCGTGCTTGCCGTCATGTGCCTGACTTTGGGTATCGGGGCGACCACTGCCGTCTTCAGCTGGATCGAGGGTATCCTGCTGCGGCCGTTCCCGCTGGTGAAGCACCAGGACCGCATGGTCGCCCTTACCGGGACGGACCGCAGCGGGCGCACCGACGTATCCTGGCCGGATTTTCAGGATTTGCGCCGAAACTGCCGGCTCATAGAGGCCTTCGTCGCGGAGCACATCGGCGGAACCACATTGAGCATCGGCGACCGCGCGGAGCGCGCCACCGGCAGCGTCGTTTCGGCCAATTACTTCGAAGCGCTCGGCGTGCGTCCGATCCTCGGGCGCACGTTCACCGCCAGCGAGGAAAGCGGCCGCAATGCGCATCCGGTAGCGGTGATCAGTTATGACGCATGGAAGAACCGCTATGGCGGCGATCGGAACATCATCGGCCGGACACAGATGCTGAACGCGGTCAAGTACACGATCATCGGGGTAGCGCCGGAGGGCTTCGCCGGCACGTTCGTCGGCTACTCGTTCCAGTTCTGGGTCCCGGCTTCGATGGAAGAGGCCTTCGAAGGCGGCGCCTACAAGCTGGAGGACCGCGGTGCACGCTGGATTGAAGGATTCGCTGTTCTCAGGCCCGGAGTGACGATGGACCAGGCGCAGCAGGAGATCTCGGCAATGGGCGCCCGGCTGGCGGCGGCGTATCCGGCAACGAACCGAGCGCGCGGGTTCCAGCTGTATCCGCTTTGGCGGACGCCCTTCAACCAGGCCGGCAGTCTGTTCCCGACGCTGCGCATCTCGCTCGTAGTGGCGTGCATGGTGCTGTTCATTGCCTGCGCGAACGTGGCGAACCTGCTGCTGGTCCGGTCAGTCACCCGGCGGCGCGAGCTGACGGTACGCCTGTCCGTGGGCGCCGCGCGCTGGCGTCTGCTGAAGCTGTTGCTCACGGAAGGGCTGCTGCTGGCGGCCGCCGGAGCGGCGGGTGGCGTTCTGGTGGCGCACTGGTGCCGGGACCTTCTGCGGATATTATTCCCGCCGATGCCGCCTGGCGTGATCATCAACATGCCCGCGCAGATCGATTGGCGCGTGCTTGCCATCAGCGGCTGCGTTTCCGTTCTCGCAACGGTGCTGTTTGGGCTGATCCCAGCGCTGCAAATCAGGAGCATCGATCTTGCCTCGGCGCTGAAGTCGGAGGTGAGCGGCGTAGTCGGGGGCTACCGCAGAGCGTGGCTCCGTTCCAGCCTGGTTGCCCTTCAGGTTTCGCTGAGCTTTGTTCTGCTGGTGGGCGCGGGCCTGCTGCTGAAGAGCACGCACGCGATGGAGGAAGCGGATCCCGGCTTTTCGACGCGCGGCGTTCTGCTCTCGGCCATCGACATGGTTTCGGCGGGGTACAGCCCGCAGCGCATGCGAGGTTTTCAGGACCAGTTGATCGACCGCCTGCAGGGCGCCAATGGATTCGAGTCCGTCGCCTGGATCGCGGTGGCGCCATTCAGTTACCGCGCGTATCCTTCGTCGCCGATCGCGGTGGATGGATTCACAGCGGCGCCCGGCGAGCAGCCTACCGTGGAATACAACAGGGTCGGGCCGGGGTGCCTGAAGGCGCTGGGCGTCCCGCTGGTGTCCGGCCGCGAATTCACGCGCGGTGACGACGAGAATGCCGCGCCGGTTGCCGTGGTCAACGAGGAGATGGCGCGGCGCTTCTGGCGGGGAGAGGACCCCGTGAGCAAGCGCCTTCAGGTGAACGGCCGTTGGCTGCGCGTGGTCGGGGTGGCGAAGGACGCGAACTACTCCGGCCTGCGTGAGACGCCAAAGCCATTCTTCTATACGGCACTGCGGCAAGCGCCGGGTGGCGGGCAGAACCTGGTGATCCGCACGCGGCTGGGTCCGCAGGCGCTGGCCCCCATTCTGCGCCGCGAAGTGCAGGAGATCGACGCGAATCTGGCGCCCCTGGAGGTGCTCACCACCCGCGAACAAATCGACCGCATGAGCTGGACGCAGCACGCGGCGGTGCGGCTGCTGGCCATCTTTGGGGGGATTGCTCTGCTGCTTGCAGCGGTGGGGCTGTATGGGGTGGTCGCGTATGCCGTTTCGCAGAGCACGCGCGAGTTGGGCGTGCGCATGGCCCTCGGCGCCGGGGCATCCGATTTATGGCGCGGGGTGATGTCGCACGGGCTGGGGCTCACGGTGCTGGGAATGGCCACAGGCGCGGCGCTCGCGATCCCGCTGACGCGTCTGCTGGGGGACATGCTGTACAAGGTGAGCCCGCGCGATCCGGGTTCGTTCCTGTGGGCGCTGCTGGCGATGATGATGGTCGCGGCGGCGGCCTGCTCCGTGCCCGCCTGGCGTGCAACGCGGACGGATCCGGTAGACGCGCTGCGGGATTCGTGAGCTGGCGCCCTGGGACGCCGCCGCAGCGCGAGGGCCGGCCCCCACGGAAGCGGGACGACAGCGGTAAAGCAGGGCGGCGCGGCAGACGATATGATTACTGGACATGCTTCCGCTGCGCCTAGCCTGGATTCTGGGACTCCTGCCGACGCACGAGTACGAAACGCGCCGCCGCCGCAGGCGTTTCGGCGACAACGCTGTTCAGGCTACGGACGCGGTGCTGGCGCGGCTGGAGAGCACGCTGGTTCAGGATCGGTTCGCGCTGGTGCTGCTTCTGATCGCGGTGGTAGTGCTCGTTTACACGTACATCCACGGCCCGCTCATGGCCTGACGTTAGAGTCCGGTTTCCTGGCGGCGGGCAGTGAGGCTTCGCCGTGATTGAGCATATCGGCGAGGCCGGCTTCTTTCCTGGCCTTAATGCTGGCGCCCTGCGCGAACGCAGCCTTGCTGCCTTCAATATCGCCTTTGGCGCGGAGCAACTGGCCGAGCGTGTTATACGGACCGGGGTCGTCGGGCCGCAGGCGGATGGCCTCACGCAGGGCGGATATGGCATCGTCGGAGTTGCCCTTCTGTTTCAGCGCGGTGCCCAGAATGAACCAGGCCTCGCCGTAATCGGGCCGGATGCGGACGGCATCCTTCATCTGGGCGATGGTGCGATCGAAGTCGCCGGCCTGCCAGTAAGAGATGCCGAGGGTGTAATGCGCTTCCGCAAGGTCGGGCGCCAGCTCGATGGTTTTCTCGAACTCCGCGCGCGCGGCGTCCAGCTGATCCTTGTTCTTCAACGCGAGGCCGAGGTTGTAATGCGCGGTGGCCATCTCGGGATGGGCCTGCACCACGGAGCGAAGCTGCGCGAGGGCGCCGTCGGAATCGCCTTTCAGCATTAATGCGATGCCGATGTTGAGGCTGGCGGTGGCGTTGGAGGGATCGGCTTCGAGCACCTTACGGAACTCGGCGATAGCCTTGTCGGCTTCGCGCGTTTGCATCAGCATCAGGCCGTAATTGTTTTTGGCGTCGATATTGCGCGGGTTGGCCTGGGTGGCGCGGCCGTATGCCTCCACCGCGCCGGCCAGATCGTTGCTGTTCTGCAGCGCGGCGCCAAGGCGGTTCCAGTTATCGGCGTCGTCGGGGCGCAGCGCGGCGGCGGCTTTGAGCTCCGATGCGGCGCCGGCGTACTGTTCGTCAGCGAGCAGGGCCTTGCCGAGCTGGCTGCGGTACTCGAAGGACTGCGGGACAAGATGCGCGGCTTTCTCCATCTCGGGTATGCAGCGATCCCAGTTGCTTTCCACGCAGTACGCGCCGCCGAGGTGGAAGTGCGCGGGCGCGTAGTCATCTTTCAGTGCAATGGCCTTTTGGAAGTGGCCGATCGCTTCCTGAGTGCGTTGCAGGACGGCGAGCAGGAAGCCGACTTCGTCTTCGAACTCGGCGGAATCGGGCGCCAACGCCAAAGCCTTCTGATAAGCATCCAGGGCGGCAGTGGCGTCGCCGTGCTGGATGGCGGCCTGCCCCTCTTTGACGAGCCGCTGGACCGCGTCGCTCGGCCTGGGGGGCTGCTGCGCCAGGATGGCGCCGATGGCAAGCGAACCGCCGGCCAACCACAACAACTTCATCTGTCTCCCCAGTATAAAGTGGGCGTTTCAGACGGTGGTGACGGCAGGCTCAGCTTCGGGGCGAGCCAGCGATTCGAGCAGCGCGTACAATTCCCGGGGGTGGATCGGCTTGGAAATGTAGGCGTCCATACCGGCAGCGAGGCATTTCTGTTCATCGCCTTTCATGGCGTAGGCGGTCATGGCGAGGATGGGGAGGCGATCTCCGGTGATTTTTTCGCGTTCGCGGATCGCGGCAGCCGTTTCGAAGCCGTCCATCTCCGGCATCTGCACGTCCATAAGGACGATGTCGAAAGGCTCGCGTTCGATGGCGTGGAGCGCATCGCGTCCGTTGCCGGCCACGGTGACCGAATAGCCGCGCTTCTCCAGCAGGCGGACGGCGAGGGTCTGATTTACCTCGTTATCTTCAGCGAGGAGCACTCGGCGTCCATGCGCGCGGGCTTCGGCGCCGGGACGGCCAGGGTGGCAGGCGGGCTCGTTTTGAGGGGCGTCGGCGGGGGCGGCGGCCGGGATGCGCAGCGGGAGGGTAAAGAAGAAGCAGCTGCCGCGGCCGGGCTCGCTTTCGAGGCCGATTTGTCCGCCCATCATGGTGACGAGCCGCGAAGAGATGGTGAGACCAAGGCCAGTGCCGCCGTAGCGGCGTGTGGTGGAGGCATCGGCCTGAGAGAAAGCCTCGAAGATGACTTTCTGCTTCTCGGGTGGAATCCCGATGCCGGTATCGCGCACGCTGAAGCGCATGCGCACGGAATCGCCCTCGGCGCCGAGCACGTCCGCCCTCACGGCCACTTCGCCGCGCTCGGTGAATTTCAGAGCATTGCCGATCAGGTTCTCCAGCACCTGGCGGAGGCGCGTGGGATCGCCGCAGACTCTGTCCGGGGCGGTGGAGGCATCGCAGGTCAGGCGCACACTCCGGCTGCGGACGGCATGAGCGCCGCTCTTCATCAGATCGCGAAGCATGTCCTGCAGCGAGAACTCGACGAGCTCGAGATCCAGGCGGCCGGCATCGATTTTTGAAAAGTCGAGAATGTCGTTGATGATGGTGAGCAGCGATTCCGTGGAGGAGCGGACTATGTGCAGGTATTCGCGCTGTTCCGGAGTAGGATCGGCGCCGAGCAGTAGTTCGGTCATGCCCACGATGCCGTTCATGGGCGTCCGGATTTCGTGGCTCATATTGGCCAGGAACTCGCTGCGCGCGCGCGTGCCCGCCTCCGCTGCTTCCTTGGCCTTGCGCAGCTCAGACTCGGCGCGCTTGGCGCCGGTGACGTCGCGAAAGGACCAAACACGTCCCATGCTGCGGCCTTTCATGCGCAGAGGCTCGGAATGGCGCTCGAAGATGCGTCCATCGGCCAGCTCGACGACGTCATCGCTTTGCATTTCGGGCGCGAGGTCCAGCTCCAGCACGCGATCCAGGTAAGCCTGAGGATCCTTCATCTGGCGGCTGGCGAAGCGGATCATCGCCTGGCGATTGCCGGTAGCAAGCAGTTCCGGGGGCATGTTCCACATGTCCACGAACTTCTGGTTCCAGGTGATCGCGGTGTCATGCGAGTCGATCACCAGGATCCCGTCCGGCGCGGACTCGAGGGTTTTGCGGATGATCTCGGTCTGGCTTTGCACGCGGCGCCGCAAAATGGCGATCCACGACAGCGTGCCCGCGATTCCGGCCAGCAGGAGGGCCGAGAGGAGCACCACGCGTTTTTGCGTGAGCCATGGAGGACGCTGCAGAACCACGATATCTTCAGGGCCGCGCACGCGCAGCCGGAAGGAGAGCGGGACCCCGGCGTTTTCTTCTTCGTTCCAGTCGACCACGCAGATGCCGGTGACGCGAATGCGGCTGCCCTCGAGCAGCGCCGCGCGCGCATTCTGGTGGGGATCGGCGCGCAGAACGGCGGTAAAAACGATCGGGCCATCGTGCAGCAGCAGGGTGGTATCGGCGGCCTGATGGGAGACGCTGGTCAACTCAGCTTCCATGCTCACCAGCCCGGAATCGTAGACGCCGGTGAGCGCCTGTTTGGCGGCGATTGACGCGGGGCGAGGAGGCTGGCCGGCGCCGGCGACGCGAACGCTGCCGTCCAGCAGCGCGGGGGTTTGTCCGATCAGTCCGGGAAATCCGATCACATCAACCAGGGCGCCGGGCCGCAGCCGCATGCCATGGCGCATGGCGACGTGCAGATTGCCGGTTTCATCGGAAACGTAGATCCCGTCCCGCTCCCCGGAGGTAACCGTCCCGCGGATCCGAATGATGCTGGAGGACGCGGTCGGCCGGAAACTGAAGCGGTCAAGAGTAACAATTTTCACCGGGGCGCTGGCGAACGGGTCGGGCGGGCCGGCTTCGAGGATATGCAGGTCGCCCTGGGACGGCATGCTGACGGTAATTCCCACAGCCTGGCCGCGAGGATTGAGTTCGGCGCCGCAAACGCCGGTGAGCCGCACGCGCGCACCGAGCAGGTGCGGCGGCAGCGCCAGGTCTGGTGTGACTACGCGCAGACGACCGCCGGGTATGCCCAGAGAAATACTTATGCGCCGCCCATTCCGCTCCGCCGCGAACGACCTTACAACGCCCTCCACTTCCACACGCAGGCTGTCGTCGGAGGTGGAGTCCATCTCCTGGAAGAGAGGATGGCGCGGCGCGGGCAGCGGAGCTCGGCCGAGGACGGTCCAATGGGCATCGATGATGTCCGGCGCGAAGTCGGTTTGTATCGTCTTCCCGGTTAGATCCAGCAGATCTCCGGGCCGCAAGTTGTATTTCGCCCCACGCACGAGGTGCACCCAGTTGCCGCCGGTCTGGTCCTGGATGAAGAGATTGGGATCGATGTCGTCGAAGTACGTGACCACGGCGCGAACATGAACCGGCCAGCCTTGATTCGCCTGTTCCGAGGACAAGCTGCGGATTTGCACGATCTTAGTGAGTGGATGCGTGGGCGGCAGCTGCGGCTGGGCGGACACCAGCGCCTGACTGGCGGCAACAAACGCAAGCACGGCGATGCGGGCGGACCTGCAGGGTCCGGCGGGCAAGCCTGTTACGGCTTCGTGGTCAGAAGCACAGGTGCGCATCAAGGGCCGATGTGAGCCGAGGGGTCGGCTCCCAAGTGCCTAATCGACCGGAAAGCTTATCCGCTTTAACAATTTGCGCCGGAATGCGGGAAGAGACCGGAATAGCGCAGGATGGCGGCGACGCTGCAGACTTCGGTGATCTCGCCGGTAAGGGCCATGCGCACAGCGTCGCCGAAGGGACGCCATTCGGTGGCGATCTGCTCCACGGCTTCCTGATGGGTTCCTACCCAGGTCAAACCCGTAGCGACGAACAAATGCTGCACATCGGTGGTTACGCCATTGCAGACATCGACGCTCCCCAGCTCGGTCCATGATGAGGCCGCATACCCGCACTCCTCTCGGAGCTCACGGCGGGCCGCGTCGAGCATACTTGTATCGGCATCCGATGAGCCGCCGCGGGGGATCTCCAGCGTGCATCGGCCGCTGGTGTAACGCCACTGGCGGACCAGAGCGATCTCCGCGGAGGCGTTCAGGGCCACCACTCCTACCGAAGGCCGGATCTCGATCACGCCGTAGATACCGCGGCCGCCGTCGGGCCGGATGACCTCGTCCTCGCGCACGCTGATCCATTCATTCCGGTATGCGATGCGCGAGGACAGGGTGCGCCAAGGGTTGCTTTCCGCCATGCAGCACCGTTTTAACATGGCGGTCATGAAGCAGGACCGTGCGGCGCTGATCGAGCTTCGTGAGGTGTCGGTGATGCAGGGAGATACGCTTGCGCTGGACCGCGTATCGCTGCGCATCGAGGCCGGCGAGCACGTGGCCATCCTGGGCCCCAATGGGTCGGGCAAGACCACCCTGATCCGCATGATCACGCGGGAGTGCTATCCGTTGCTGCGCGAGGGCTCCGCAGTCACCATTCTGGGGCGCAACCGGTGGAACGTGTTCGAGCTGCGGCCGCTGCTGGGGGTGGTAACGAACGATCATGTGGCGGCCTGCCGGCGCGAAGTGACTGCTCTGGAAGTGGTGCTGGCCGGCTTTCACAGTGCGATCGAGCTGATGCCATATCACGCCGTGACGGAGGAGATGCGGCGCAAAGCCGGCGAGCAGCTGCGCGCCCTGGGAATCGAACATCTGGCCGGAAGGCTCATGACGGCCATGTCGTCGGGAGAGGCGCAGCGGGTGGTGATTGCGCGCGCTCTGGTGCATGAGCCGCGCGCTCTGCTGCTGGACGAGCCCAGCAATTCACTCGACCTGCGCGCTCAGGGCGAACTGCGCGATACGCTTCGCGATCTGGCGCGAGCCGGGACGGGCATCATTCTTGTCACGCACCATCTGGCCGACATCATCCCGGAGGTGGAGCGCGTGGTTCTGCTCCGTGGCGGGCGCGTGGTGGGCGATGGCCACAAGCGCACGCTGCTTACGGCGGCGCGGCTGCGGGAGCTGTTCGGCGCGGGAGTGGAGCTGCTGGAACGGGACGGGTTCTACCATCTCGTGTAGTGGCTCTTACCAGCGCTGCTCGGTGGCGTACGAGAAGCTGGTCATGTTGCGCGCCTCGCCCTCGATGCGCTCGAACACGGACTGGATGGCGACGCGGCCGGGTCCGGTCAGCCGCAGCCAGAGGTAGCGATTGCTCCAGTAACCCCAGCTGGTGAACATCGCGGACGGGTGCTCGAAGTGCAGGTGCATCTGCACCGCGGGATCCTTGAAGATGAGCGCGGTCGGCTTGATGAGGATGCTCTCGTACGGGCCGAGATTGCGCACGAAGACGTTGCCGCCGGCATGCAGCAGCAGCAGGCCGGGCGCCTGAGGCGCGGTGAAGCGGTCCATGAACATGCCTACCGGGTAATGGGTTTCGGTGTCGTCGCCGTTTTTCGTGGTGAACCAGATGCCGGTTTGAAACCAGTCGTAGGCGACGCTGTTCGTGGCCACAAGGAACAGATGCTCGCGGACGTCGAGGGCCTGACCGGGCTGGAGCGGAACGGGAATCAGCTCGCCGGGATTATCCTTCGAAAAGGCGATATGGCCGGGCCCGTGCGCCTCGGTCATGATCAGGGGCATGCCGGCGAACAGCCGTTTCCACGCGCCTTTCATGGGCATGGTGGTGACGTTCACCTGGGTGTCTTTCCACAGCAGCACATGATGCGTGAAGTAAACGCTGTCGCCGGCGGCGAGATTGATATCGGCGACTGGAACGTAAAGGCCTTCGATCTGGCAGAACGAGTTGCCGAACTGGAGTTTGGCCATGTCCTTCCGGCCGGGGAGCTCGCCCCATTCGGCGCGCGCCGGGACGCCTGATGCCTTCGTCGTGGCTCCGCAGCGCGGGCAGCTGGTCTGGGAAGCATCGAGGGGGGCGCCGCACCAGGCGCATTTTGCCGTGGCGGAGGCATGCAGCGGCGGGGGCGCGGGCGCCGCGGCAGGAGCCCGGCTGAGGGCGGCTCCACAGCCGCCGCAGAAGTTGGCGCCCTCCGGAATATTCGTACCGCAATGAGTGCAAAACATGTGCGTGCCCTATTCGGTGTGATGATGCACGTACATGGACTGGATGCCGATCCGCCCTGGACCGGTCATGCGCGCCAAGCTGATGTTCGCGCCCCCGAAGAACCCGGACCCCAACTTCTGAAACTCCACCTGCATGGTCACAGTCGAGTCCTTGTAAAGGAATGCTCCAGGCTCGACCATGATGCTCTCGCCCGCGGCCAGGCGCCGCTCAAAGACATTGCCGTACCCGTGGAGAATGAGCAGCCCCGGCGCGCCCGCGGTGATGAAGCGGTCCATGTACATGCCCTGGCCGCCGAACAGAATATTTGTCAGCCCCTTGATGCGCACGAAGGAGTAACTGATCTGGTGCGAACACAACAGGAACGCATGCTCGCGAACATCCACTTCCATACCCGGATGCAGCGGGAGCACCACCAGCTCTCCTGTCGCGTCGCGCGAGAATGCGATGCGCCCTGGGCCGGTCGCCACGCTGATGATGAAGGGCATGCCGGCGAAAGCGCGCTTCAGCCCGCCGGAGAGCTGCAGCACGGAAAGCGGCACGTTCTGGTCTTTCCACAGCATGACGTGATGCTCGAAAAAAATGGAATCGCCGGGGCCAAGGTTGATTTCCGCCACGGGCACGATCTCGCCTTCCACCTGGCAGGTGCTGGCGCTGAACTGAATCTCGGTCATGTCGCGGATACGCGGCGCCTCGCGCCATCCGGATTCGCTGACGAGGTTGCGAATATCGAGCGGGGCGCCGCAGGCGTGGCACGACAGCGCGCTCTTCTCGTTCATGCTCTGGCACCACTGGCACTGGATCCGCTCCAGCGGTTCGGCACCAGGGATGTTGGTGGCGGACATGATCTTCTCGGTATGAAACGGCGGCGAGTCGATTATACCTGCTACCGCAAATGCGGGTTGCACGCCTCGGAAATCGCCGATACCGCGGCAGGTAAGAGAAACGTTATGATCGTCGCGACATCTCACAGACAGAAACGTGGATCGCTTTGCGCACGTCCTCTGCGCTGCGATGATTTTTGATCGAAGGGGCTCGGAATAACTTTTGCTGTTCAGTACTGAGGAACTCGAGCCGCGGGGCTGGCGCAACTACATCACAAGTCTGGCGATGCATATCGCCGGCGCCACGCTCGTGCTGCTGATCCCCGTTTCGTTAGGCACCTCCACAGTTCACCGCGCGCAGTCGGTCACGATCCTGACAGCGCCGCGGCTGCAGCCGTATCGCGGGCCCGCCGTGCGGCCGAGGATAGCTCTTTCCCGGCGCTTCATCGCGCCTCCTCCGGTTCAGCGCCGGTTATCGCAAACTCCGCCGCCGCCGGCGCCGGTGATCGAGGCCAGGCAGATGGCGCCCAAGCCTGCCATTCTTCCAGCTGTACCTCAGATCCAGCCCGCGGCCGCGCCCGCGCCGCGGATTGAGACCGGCATGCTGGAGGCGCGCGCGTCGAATCCTGCGCCCGCGCCGCCGCGCGCTTTGAAAACGGGTGTGTTTGGAGACGCGATGGGGGCGCGTCCATCGCTCGCCAGCACGTCCTCGCCCCTTCCGCGGGTTGGATCGTTCGAGGGCTCGAGCGGCGGTGATTCGCGGAATCGCAGCGGCTCGCCGCGGGCGGTCGTTGCGGACGCCGGTTTCGGCGGGAGCGGCGCCGATCCACACAGCCACGGCGGGGGTTCCGCGCGTGTGCTCATGGCCGACGCGGGGTTCGGCGAGGGATCGGCCGGCGGACCGGGTGGATCCGCTGGCGGACGCGGCGGCTCGGTTCGAAGCGCCGGCTTCGGCGATATTGCCGCGGGCTCCGGGAGTTCATCGCGCGCTCGTGAGGCGGCCGCCCCCCCGACAACGCCGGTCCGCATTCTGTATAAACCGAAGCCCGTTTACACGGCCGAGGCGCGAGCCCTGAAGATCCAGGGAGAAGTGCTGCTGGAAGTCGTGTTCCGGGCCAGTGGCACGGTGCAGGTGCAGCGAGTGGTGCGAGGGCTGGGGCATCAGCTCGACGACGCCGCCGAGCAGGCCGCCATGGGTATCCGATTCCGCCCCGCGACGCGCGGCGGCATCCCAGTGGATACCAGAGCAACGGTCAACATTACCTTCGAGCTGACGTAGGTGGTCAGGTGTATGAAGAATTCAATACCAATAGTCTTCTTGTTGGCGGCTACGGCGCTGGCCGCCTCGCCGGCTGACGAGGTTTCCAGCGCCGGCCCGAGTGCGCAGGCGATCACGCTCAACCAGGCGATCAGCCAGGCAGTGGCCAGCGAAAACGCTCTGTTCGCGCGGCTGCGTGGAATGCATCCGCTGGTAGAGACTTATATTCAGCGAAACCGTCCCGACGCTGAATTCGGCGCCGTGCCGGCCGGCGACTACTACTTTCTGGGCCGTCTGTCGCTGGCCGGGGGCGTGGCTGAAGATTCGTTTCTTCCGGTGAAAGGCCCCGGCAAACGCTTTTTCGCATCGCTCACAGCCATTCGCCGGTTCAGCTTCATTCCGCGCGGTTTCGCGCAGATGGCCGTGATGGATGCCGGCGGCTTCACTCCGGCGCGATATAACTTCCGTTTCGTCAAGCGCGAATTCCTGGGCGATGTTCGCTGTGTGGTCCTCGATGTGACGCCCCGCGACGCGCGGTCCAAAGGCGAGTTCATTGGACGCATCTGGGTGGAGGATCGCGGTTATCACGTGGTGCGCTTCAACGGCACATATACCCAGCCAACCTCGTCGCACCTCTACTTTCATTTCGACTCCTGGCGCGTGAACTGCGGTCCCGATCTGTGGCTGCCCGCCTATATCTACAGCGAGGAAGGCGACCGCACAGTCATGGCGGGCGTGCACGTGCCGCAGTACAAGGCGCAGACGCGGCTGTGGGGCTACGAGACCGCGCGCGAGCACTCGGAAGAGGCTTTCACCAACATGACCGTCGATGTCCCGCAGGGCGCAGACGATCAGAGCGATACCGCGCAGGAGACGTCTCCCACCGAAGCGGTGCGGCAATGGGAGCGTCAGGCTGAGGAAAACGTGACGGACCGTCTGGAGCAGGCTGGTTTGCTGGCAGCGCCCGGTCCGGTCGACAAGGTGCTGGATACGGTAGTGCAGAACCTGGAGGTTTCCAACCATCTGGACCTGAATCCGGAGGTGCATGTGCGAATGCTCATGACCACGCCGCTGGAGTGCTTCGCCGGAGGGCACACAATTGTTATCAGTCGCGGTTTGCTCGATGTCCTTCCCGACGAGGCCAGCCTTGCCGCGGTGCTGGCGCACGAGCTGGCGCACATTCTTTCGGGGCAGCAGATCGACACCCGGTACGCGTTTGCCGACCGGCTGTTCATCAATGATGACCAGATCGCAAAGCGAATGTCGCTGGGCCGTGACGCCGCCGAGGAGCGCAGCGCGGACGATCGCGCCGTTGTTCTCCTGAAGAACTCGCCCTATGCGGGCAAGCTGCAGAAGGTCGGCCTGTTCTTTCGCGCCTTGAACGTTCGCGCGCCGCAGATGCCAAATCTCATTCAGCCTCTAATGGGCGATGCCGTGGTTGGAGGCGAGACGCGCTTCGCCGCCCTGACGGCCATGTCCGGGGAGCTGCACCTCGAGCGCACCGACGAGATTGAAGCGCTTCCGCTGGGGAGCCGCATCCGGGTAGATCCCTGGAGCAGCCAGGCGACGCTGATCAAAACCGGAAACGTTCACCTGCTGTCAGCGCGCGAGAAGCTGCCCTTCGAAGTGACGCCGTTCTGGCCGCACCTGACGCGCGTGGATACGGGATCCGCTTCCCGGTCCGCGTCGATGGCCGCCGGTTCGCAGTAATCGAGCGCGTCCCTATGGCCGCGCGGTGGCCCGGGTGTCACGGCGCGGAGCCCAGGGCAGGGTTAATCCGGACATCCGTATTGCGAATCCCGCCCCGATAAACCAGTACGGCGTGCGGGCATTCATGGAATGCCCGACTTCGGTGTCGATCTGCATGTTGGCTCCCAGGCGCCTGGCGATGCCGCCATTGGCGATCCAGTGCGCGGCCTCATCGTCTGCGATAGGCGAGATGCGGTAGACCTCTGCGTACGCGTCCAATGCGCGCGACAGTCCGTGGCCGACGGTGAAGCTTGCGGCGTGTTCGGTCACGTGCTCGTCGATGACTCGCAGGAAGTTGACGTTGCCTCCGGTTTCAAAGCCGCCGCGCAGCGACTTACTCCAGCACAGGTCCAGTTCGGGAACCAAACTGCCGCGAGTGAACCAGATGTTGCCCCCGGGCAGAGTCAAATTGCCGATCACGGCGAAAGCGGGGAGGTAGCGATGCTCTTCCCAGAGACGGACCTTGGCCCCGACCTGAGGGTCAGCGCCGCCACCGTGGCGCTGCCGCTGGCCGCCGGTGGTGAGCGACTCGAGCGTGAAACCATTGCTGCCGAGGCGCAGTTCGGCGATGTTCGCCAGCCCGACACGGAGCAGACTCTGCGGACCGCCGATATCACGCACCGGGCCACTCGCGAGATCGTGCTGGCTGAGCAGAACACCAGTTTCGAACTGCACGGATCCAACCGCAACCGTATCTGTCGCTTCCGTGAAGTCCGGACGGTCTGTAGAGATCTCCGTGTTTTGCCGCTCCTGAGCCCAGAGCCGCCCGATAACAATCAGCGCCGCGGCCGCGACCACGCGGTGTGTCATGGAAACCTTATCGGACGCCGGCGCGCCGCTTTGAGGGCCCTTTTCCGCTCAAAAATCCCGGCGCATCACCGAAGAGCACTGCAGGGAACACAGCGGACCTGCTGTTCCCGCAGAGAGGAAAAAATGAAACTGCAGATGGGAATCGGCCGGAAATTCGCTCTGACCAGCGCCGGTTTTGTGGGATTTATGGCGTTGCTGGGCGGCTCCTGCCTCATAGGGTTAAACAGCATTGGCCAGCGCATGCACACGCTCAGCGACGATGGTCTCGACGGGGTGAACAACAGCACTCGCGTGGAAGCCGCGCTGCTCGAAATGCGGGGCGACGTTCTCCGCTACATCTCCTCTACTGACGCCGCGCAGAGGGCCTCGATGGAAACGGAGATCGATGGTCTCAGGCACGCGATCCAGACAAACCTCGCGGATGTGGGAGGAAGCGTCGTTGATGCCCGCGAGCACGAAATCATCGCACGCATTCAGCCGGCGCTCGATCGCTATTACCAGCTGTGGGACGAGGTTCGTCCGATCAGCCGCGCCGGGCGCAATGCCGAAGCCTTCCAAAGGTACGATGCCGGCCGTGCCGTGTTCCAGGCTGCCAGAGATGCGGTGCGGGCGGAAGTGGAGTTCAACCGGCAACTGGGAAAGACGGAAGACACTGACGCGCAAGCCACGCACAGAGGCGTTGCCTGGGCCATCTGGGCCATTCTGGGATTCTCGCTCGTCGCCGGCGGAGCCACCGTTTTTCTCCTGGTGCGCGGTATGAATCGGGCGCTGCACTCGCTCATCTCCGATCTTTCCGAGGGAGCCGAACAGGTCGCAGGCGCAGCCTCGCAGGTTTCATCCTCCAGCCAGGATCTGGCGCGTGGCGCCTCCGATCAGGCCGCCTCACTCGAGGAGACCTCGGCGTCCACTGAGGAGATCAACTCCATGGCAGGGCGGAATACCGAGAGCACGCGGGCGGCGGCGGAACTGGTCGCGGAATCGCAGCAGCGCTTCGAGCAAACGAATCAGGCCCTCGGGTCCATGGTCGCGGCCATGTCCGACATTCATGCCGGAAGCAGCAAGATTTCGAAGATCATTCAGGTCATCGAGGAGATCGCATTCCAGACCAATATCCTTGCCCTGAACGCCGCGGTGGAGGCCGCCCGCGCTGGCGAAGCCGGACTCGGCTTTGCGGTGGTCGCCGACGAGGTGCGGAATCTGGCGCAGCGCTGCGCGCAGGCGGCGAAGGATACCGCGGCACTCATCGACGAATCCATCCGGAACTCCAATGAGGGCAAACTCCGCGTGGACGATGTCGCGTCGGGTATCAGCGCGGTTGCCGAGTTGTCGCAGAAAGTAAGAGCGCTGGTGGACGGAGTAAATCAGAGCAGCCAGGAACAGGCCACGGGAATCGAGCAGGTGGCGAAAGCTATAAGCCGCATGGAGCAGGTAACCCAGAGCACGGCCGCGTCGGCCGAGGAAGCCGCTGCGGCAGCCGAAGAGCTCAATTCACAATCGGCATCTCTGAAAGACGCCGTCGGGCGCCTCAGCATCCTGGCAGGGACCGGCAGGCGCTGACCGCCGTCATACGATGCCGTGTTGGCGCGCGTACTTGAGGGCTTCGATAGCCGCCCCACGCGCGCCCGCGGTATCGCCGTTGGGCATCACGTAGATTGGGATGTCCGCCTGCTCCTCGCGCTGCGGCGGCATGCCGGCGCGAATCTGGTCGATGAACCAGCGCTGAAAATGTTCCTTCGTCTCCAGCGCACCGCCTCCAACGATGAGCGCGTCCGGATCGAAGGTGTTGATCATCTCATCGAAGAACAGGCCCATGGCGTGCGCCTGCACGCGGAAGATCTCCACCGACATCGGATCTCCGTCCTCGGCCATGCCGCGCACGAGCTTCGCGGCCTTCCTAATATCGCCAAGCTTGTTCAGCTCGTGATCCGGATAGCGCGCGAGGAAATACGGCAGCAGCGTCTGCCCGATGGCCGTCAGCGAACACAGCGCTTCGAGATCGCCGATGCGGCCGCAGTTGCACTGCGGAACAATGCCCTCGATCCCTGGGATGCTCTGCCACGGAATCAGCACGTGGCCCAGCTCGCCGCCGAATCCCTTCCGGCCCTTCACCACGACGCCGTTCATGATGACACCGCCGCCGAGGCCGGTGCCGATGATGGCCGAAACGGAGGTCGCTGTCATACTGGCCCCGAAAATCGAAAAATGACCCCACAGGGCGCCGGCATTGCCGTCGTTGAGATACGTGACGGGCTTTCCCAGACGCCGGGACAGGCCCTCGCGAATGTCGCAGCCGGCCCAGTTTGGATGCACGAAATTCGTCGATCCGCGCGCGCTCAGGACTCCGGTGGCGCTGGCCGGACCGGGCGTGTCGAGCCCCACAACAGCGACATCGGCGAGTCGAACACCGGCCTTGTCTACCGCGGCGCGCAGCCCTTCCTCGATCTGGCCCAGGCAGATGTCGGGCCCTTCGGTCGAACGGGCGGGATGCTCGAACAGGGTGTCGATGAGGAAATGCTCCTGCCCGGTTACCAGCGTGTAATTAATGGCGGTTCCGCCCAGATCCACTCCAGCCACTACCTGCACAGCGCGCTCTCCCTCGCGTTTCGATTCGGTCCGAAGCTCTCAGAGTAGCAGGCGCTGAAACGGCGGCATTGCTAAACTCATCGCTTGTCGAAGTCACGCTGGACCGCGCTGGATGCGGCCGCTCTGTTCCTGCTCACGGCGCTTCTGATCCTGCCGCTGTTCTACACCAATTACCTGAACGACTGGATGTCCATTGAAGGCTCGTTTATCGCCCAGGCGCGCTATATCCTCGATCACTGGCCGCATCCAGCGTGGGATGCGCTGTGGTACTGCGGGACGCGCTTCGATTACGTCTATCCGCCGGGTACAAACTACGGCGCGGCGGTCGCGGCTCTGATGCTGCACGTCGCTCCCGCGCGCGGATATCACGTCTACTGCGCCGCCGTTTACTGCCTGGGTGTGGCCGGCGTGTACTTCCTGGTGCGTGTGGGGTCCGGCTCGCGCGGGTGGGCGTGGGTCGCGGCGTGCGCCGAAGCGCTGCTGTCGCCGGAGTTCGCGTTCCTCAAGGCGTATCGAGCCGACTCGGAGCTATGGATGCCCGAGCGCCTGAACGTACTGGTGAAGTGGGGCGAGGGACCGCACACCAATGCGCTGGCTTTCATTCCCTGGAGTATCGGCTTCGCCTTTCTTGCGTTCCGCGGCGCGCGCACATGGACTGTCGCCGCCGCGGCGGTCTGTTCCGCGCTCGTCGTTTCCAATAACCTGTACGGCGCGCTGGCGCTCGGCATCTTCTTCCCCATTGCGGTGTGGAGCGCTTATGTCGAGGAGCAGTCGCGTGCGGTCCTGGTTCGCGCAACGGCCATCGTCGGGCTTACCGCCGGGCTTTGCTCCTGGTGGCTGACGCCGTCCTTCGTGCGGATCACTGTGCGCAATCTCATCCTCGTCGCTGTGCCTGGCAACGGATGGTCGAAAGTAGTGGGCGCGGCGCTGGCCCTTGGATTCGCGGCAGGCTCGTGGTGGGCGGCTCGGCGTATGAAAGCGCGGGGCTGGACGATATTCGTCGCCGGGTGCGCTCTCGCGTTCGTGGTCGAAGTTGCCGGCCAGTTCTGGTTGCACTTCCGAGTCTGGGGCGAGCCCATGCGCTTTGTGCCCGAACTGGATATGGTGCTGATTCTGGGCATCGTGGAATGCCTGCGGCGGCTGAATCGCCGGGCTGCAATCGTGTTGGTCGCCATCGGATTCGCGTTCTCGATCCGTTATCTGTCGCGACCCTGGTCGGTGTTCCACGAAGACCCGAACTGGCGTCAGCGCATCGAGTACCGCACGCAGGAATGGATGGCTCGCGACTTCCCCGGCTCGCGCGTGTTTGTCAGCGGGTCCGAGAGCTTCTGGTATGACGTCTGGCGCGATTTGCCGCAGGTGAGCGGCGCGTCCGATCAGGGGATGCAGGATCTCATGCCCGCGCTGGCGCGTTATCAGATCCTCGTCGGGACGGATGCGCAGCGCGACGTGTGCTGGCTGGAATCGCTCGGTGCGGATGTGCTGATCGTGAACGGCCCCGGTTCACAGGAGGTGTACCACAGCGTGCAGCAGCCGCGGAAGTTCGCCGGCGTGCTGGCGGTGATCGCGGATCGCGACGGCGATACGATCTACCGTGTTCCGCGTCGGGCCGGTCTGGCGCGCGTCGTAAGTGAAGCCCGCATGGCCGCACTGGCGCCGATTCCCTGGAGCAATGAGGACGGTCCGGCGCTCCATGCCTACGCCGATACGCTGGAGGCATCGCCCGCGCCGATCACGTACGAGCGGCCCGCGGTTGATGAAATTCGCGTGGCCGCGACTACCGGGCCCGGGGACTCAGTGCTGGTTCAGGAGAGCTGGGATCCGGGGTGGCGCGCGTGGGTGGATGGCCGGTCCACGCCGGTTCTGCGCGATGTGATGTGCTTCATGCGCGTGCGCACGCCTCCCGGAGCTCACCGCATACGATTCGCGTACACGCCCACGCTGGAATCGCGCGCCGGCGCGTGGGTCAGCATCACCTCACTGATCGTTGTGCTGACGGCTGGACTTTCATGGAGACGGCTGCGCTAATTGCTTCGCGAACACCGCCGATGTTTTCACCATAGAGTAGCCTTCGCGCAGATAGAAGCGGTGGGCGCGTTCGCGCGATACTCGGGAGCGCACCAACATGCTCGCGGCGCCCTGCGCTGCTGCCCACGCTTCCACATGACGGATCAGCATGCGGCCGATGCCGTGGCTTCGATGTTCGCTGGAAACGAGCAAACCCCGAATCTCTGCATAGCGGCCGGCAGCAAGGCTGCAGTCCAACGCCACATCGATCCAGCCGACAACTTCTCCTGAGACGCAGGCAACATGGACAGCGGAATGCCGGGAACCCGTCAGGATGTCGATCCGCTCGCGCGCTTCCGCGGCCTCCAGGGGATAGCCAAGTTCGCCGCAAAGCCGCGCCGCGGCGGCGGCATCGCCTGGTTCTATCCCGCGAATGAGGATATCGGTGCTCATCATCGGAATGGGGCGCTCATTCCGCCGTCCACGATCAGCGAGTGACCGATCACGTACGACGCCGCATGGGAGCAGAGCCACACCACCGCTTCGGCCGCTTCTTCAGCATTGCCGATGCGCCCCACGGCGGTAAAGTCCGCGTATTGCCGCTCAATCGCCGCGCGCTTAGCGGCGTCGCCAGCGGATGCTCGCTCGAACACCGATTCGAGCATGGGCGTGCGAAAGCCGCCAGGCACGAGGGCGTTGATGCGGATGCCCCTTGGCGCATACTCGCGGGCGGCGGATTTGGTCAGCGCCAGGATTCCCGCCTTCGCGGCTGAATAGAGCGAGCCGCCGGGCGAGCCTCCCAGCCCGTTAACGGACGACGTATTGACGATTGCTCCGCCGGGTGGTTCCTGCGAGAGCATCTGCCCGATCTCCTGCTTCATGCAGAGCCACACGCTTTTCAGATCGAGCGCCATCGATTTATCGAACTGTTCCTCGGTGAAGTCGGCGGTCAGGTGAAAGGCGCCGGTGGCGGACGCCGCGTTGTTGAAGGCGCAGTCCAGGCGGCCGAAGCGGTCGACCCCGGCCGCAACGAGTTGGCGGACCTGCTCGCTTTGAGAGACGTCGACGCTGATGAACATGGCCTCGCCGCCGGCGCTCTCCGCCTCCCGCAACGTTTCCTCACCGCGCTCCTTTCCCCGGGCGGCGAACACCACGCGCGCCCCTTCACGGATGAACGCGAGCACGGCGGCGCGCCCGATTCCCGAACTCCCGCCTGTAATCAGCGCCACTTTCTTGTCAAGCCGGCCCATAACTGGGGACTGTACCATCACCTCCGCCTGGAATCGGAATTGCCCTAAAGCTAAACCGGCGATGGGAGAGCGCATGAAACCGCTGGTTTTGGGAAGTTTTTACCTGCTTTTTTCCTCGGCCCTGTTCGCGGCTCAGCCGACGGCGGAGGCCTGGAACGTGCTGCACGAAGGGCTGAACAGCGGGAACCCCGAGGTTCGCAAGCAAGCCCTGATTGGCGTGGGCGCAATCGGGAACCTGCCGGAAGCCGTCAGGATCGAGGTCAATGCGCTGCATACCGACAAAGACCCCGAGGTGCGCCAGGTGGCGGCTCTTCAGCTTGGACAAATGAAAGCGACGGAGGCTGCGCGGGATCTGGAGGTGGCGCTCGATGATCCGGACCCGCAGGTCGCGTTTACCGCCGCGCAATCGCTCTGGAAAATGGGCAATTACCGCTCCAAGGGTGAGCTGCAGGACGTCCTTACCGGCCAGGTGCACAACCACGAGAGTTTCGTCGAGAAGAATATTCGGGACGCGAAGAAGACGATGCGCAACCCGAAGGAGATGGCGAAGATTGGAGTGAAGGAAGCGTCCGGCGCGCTGCTGGGCCCGTTTTCCATTGGTGTGACCGCGGCCGAGGGTTTCATGAAGGATGACGGCGCGAGCGGGCGCGCAACCGCGGCCGCTCTTCTCGCCGAGGATTGCGACGCGCGCGCGTTCCAGCTGCTGGACTGGACTTTGGAGAACGACCACAACTGGGCGGTACGCGCGGCGGTGGCGAAAGCGATCGGCCAGTGCGGCCATCGTGAAGAGGTTCCGAAGCTGGAAACGTATCTGGGCGATAACCATTCCGCGATGCGCTTGATGGCCGCGGGGGCGATTATCAGGTTGAACAGCATCGAGCCAGCAATGGCCGAGGGTTCCCGGACGTCCGCGCCGCAGCCTCGCGAACAGTCGGATACCGGCGAGGCGAG
Source organism: Bryobacteraceae bacterium (assembly GCA_035653295.1). Lineage (GTDB taxonomy): Bacteria > Acidobacteriota > Terriglobia > Bryobacterales > Bryobacteraceae > DASRCB01. The sequence goes on along the minus strand of DASRCB010000098.1, from coordinate 945 downwards.
CCGCATGGTGCTGAGGCCGCACGCTGAGCCGCAGCCGGAGCAGCAATCATCCGCAACGCAGGAGATGCAGAAAGCGCTCGCTCCCGCAGCGAGTTCAACGCCCTAGTCAGGCGGCGGGCGCCGGCTCGGGAGCGTTCTTTTTTTCGGTATAGCGATTGACGCTGTCGTGGATGGCCTTGCGCGCGTCCGCCGGTCCACCCCAGCCCTGCACGTTGGTGATGCGTCCCTCGAGCTCTTTGTAGATGGTGAAGAAGTGCTCGATCTCACGCCGGACGTGAGCGAAGATCTGATCCATGGTGTGGATCTGCTCGTAGCGGGGATTCCGATTCGGCACGGCAATCACCTTTTGATCGGCCTCGTGCTGGTCCACCATGTTGAGCAGGCCGACGGGCCGGACTTCGATCAGGCAGCCGGTGAAGCTTGGCTCGTCGGTGAGAGCGAGCACGTCCAGCGGGTCGCCATCCTCGGCGAGCGTGCCGGGGATAAAGCCGTAATCGCCGGGATAGTGCATGGGCGAGTAGAGCGCGCGGTCCAGGCGAAACACTCCCAGCTTGCCGTCGTACTCGTACTTGTTCGCCGAGTTCTTGGGGATCTCGACGATCATGCGCACCAGTTCGGGACAGTTCGGGCCGGGATCGAGGTCGTACAGGCTCACTCAATCAGGCTAGCATTCGATTATGAATTTCTGGTCGTGGAAGCCGCTGTTGGCGTTCAACGCGGCCTTCCTGCTCTACGTGCTGGCGCGCGGGCGCGGCGCGTCCCGGGGCGACACGGCCAGGCGCTGCGGCGGGCTGGGGGCGGCGTGGAGCGTGGGCATCGCGGCGGTGGTGATCGCGGCGTACCTGCCGTCGCTCGGCGCCAACTTTGTCCATCAGGACTGGACACAGCGTGTCAACACGGAGAACGTGTCCATCGCACGTTTGTTTTTCAGGCCGGTGGCCGACC
>DASRCB010000097.1:0-19712 GCA_035653295.1 Bryobacteraceae bacterium | reverse complement strand
CATATTCGGTTGTTGTTGCCCTGGGAAGCGCGATCGTATCCGGGCTGCTGCCGGCGTTCAAAGCCGTGCGGCGAGATGTGAACGCGGTATTGAAAGCCGAAGAACGGCAAACGGGCGGCCGCTGGGGGCTGCGGGGCGTTCTGGTGGCGGGCCAGCTCTCGGTTACCGTGGTCCTGCTCGCGGCCGGATTCCTGTTCCTGCACAACCTGCTGCGCGCCGCCACGATGAACCCCGGGTTCGATATCAAACACACGGTGTGGACTTATATGCGGCTCGTCCCCGAGCGCTACAGCGACAAGGACCAGACCAGGCAGATGCTGCTGGTGCGCACGGCCCTCGAGCGTCTGCGCGCGCTGCCCGGAGTGGAAGCGGCCGCGGTGACCGGACGCGTGCCGCTGAACGATAACTGCGTGATCGGCACGACGCTGCACACGGACCTGAACGGGCATACCGTCGGCGTCGAATATGAGTGCAACGATGTCGGCCCGGACTATTTCCGCGCCATCGGAATCCCGCTGCTGGCCGGCCGCGAGTTTACCGCCGCGGACCGGGCTGGTTCGGAACGCATCGCGATCGTGAACGAATCGTTCGCGCGGCGGCTGTTCGGGGACGTGAACCCGGTCGGTCACACGGTGAAGGCGGATGATGGAACGCCGACGATGATCGTGGGACTGGTGAAGGATAGCAAGTATTTCACGCTCGGGGAGAAGCAGCGACTCGCGCTTTACAAGCCGTACTTCGCGAACGAGGAGCCGGTAAACGTGAATTTCCTGCTGCGGGTGTCGGGTCCGCCGGAATCGTACGTCAGGACCGTTACCGGTGTTCTCGGGGCGCTGGATTCAACGGCGGCGATCGAGACCAAACCCATGAGCCGCGCGCTGGGCATCGCTTTGCTGCCGAGCCGTGCGGGCGCTGCGATGCTGGGCGCCATGGGAGTGCTCGGACTGGCGCTGGCTTCCATTGGGCTTTATGGCGTCCTGCTCTATTCGGTGTCGCGCCGCACGCGCGAAATCGGTCTCCGTGTCGCGCTCGGCGCCACGCCGCGCCAGGTGCTGCGGATGGTCTGCCGTGACGGTCTGCTGCTGGTGGGATCGGGTCTGGGGGTGGGACTGGCGCTCGCGCTTGTGGCCATGCGGCCCATGGCCATGTTTCTGGTTCCTGGGGTCACGCCCGCGGATCCGGCGACGTTTCTCGCTGTCCTGGGCGTGCTGGGCGCCGTGGCGGCGCTGGCCACCATTGCCCCGGCACTACGCGCCCTGCGGGTCGATCCGATGAGCGCGCTTCGGTATGAATGAGGTCAGAGCGATCCCTCGATTACGTGGATCACGCCATTGGTGCACTCGATGTCCGGCCGCGTAATCCTGGCTCCTCCGACGCGCACATCCGTTCCCTCGATGCGCACCGGCAATTCCGATCCATCTCTCATCCGAAGCGTGCCCGCGCGGCGGATATCGTCCAGCGTCTTCGCGCCCTGCGACAAATAGTGCTGCACATCCGGCTCACCTGCGCCGAGCGCCTGATTCGATGGCGCGAGGACCGTGATCCACTCGCCGTCCTGAAGAATACGGTCTATGCCTGTCCGCCGCAGGGCCTCGTTGAACCGCGAAAGGTCGGGATCGCCGGCCAGCGTGTCGGCGATGGAATGCGTGGCCAGTCGCTCGTCACGAGTATCGGCGACAGTCTGATCGGTGGTGGTTTGTTCCTGGTAGCTCACAATCGTGAGACTCCGGCCGGCGGCGATTCATAACGTATGCTGAAGGGGAGAGTTGTATGCGCGTATTCTTCGCCCCCGCGCTGCTGGTAATCGCGGTGACCGTCACTGCAGCCGACACCGAACTCCCCCTGGGCCGCAGTTCCAACGACAAGGTTGAGATCCAGGCGGATCTGCTGCTGGACAAAGACCAGATCCGCGCCGCGGTTGGGCCGAATATTCCCGGCGCCGACCTGGGGGGAAGCTACGTCGGGGTGCGCGTGACGGTGCGGCCGCTGAGCGACGCGCCGGTGAAGATCTGGCGCGAAGATTTCACCATGCTCTCCAACAAGGACGGACAGCGGTCCACGGCCTTCGAGCCCACTCAGATCGCCGGCTCGGGGAAGATGGTCATAAAGATGGTGCAGGGCGATACGGTGGGCACAGGCGTGGATCACCGCCCCGTCTTTTCGGCCGGTCCTATTGGGGTTGGTGTCGGAGGCGGCGAATCGGGCACGACGGCGGCGCCTGAAATGAAGGACGACACAAAGAATCGTGACAATCCGCTGCTGGCCGCGCTGCGAGAGAAAATGCTCCCGGACAAGGCGGTCACGCAGCCGACCACCGGTCTGCTGTTTTTTGAGATTGACGGGAAAGTAAAGCCCAAGAACCTCGAGCTTTTTTATAAGACCGAAGAGGGCGATAAGCTCGGTCTTCGCTTCGCGAACAAATAGGCGGCCGAGGCGGCTGGATTGAACGCCGCCCCGGCCCAAAAGGCAGGCTTACATCTTGACGTCGTTGACGGTGATGGTGTCGCCGTTCATGGTGCCGTCGATGGTCACTTTGTGGCCGACATGGTCCGCGACCTTCGACTTGGAATCATCGGCGATCTTGTAGACCTTTCCGTCGCTTACGAACACGGGATCGGCGCCGTGCTCCTTCACGCAGGCCTGGGCGCACTTGGCGTCCTTCTCCCCATTCGCGCCGGTGTGCTTGGCCGCGCACATCGAATCAGAGATGAATCCGCTCCAGGAATCCGCCATTGCGAGCATGGAGCCGAAGGCCAGAACAAACAGAACACGCTTCATTTGGTTCCCCCTTTGTAACGTTGCCGTACTCAAGATAGTATACGCGCGACCGGACTTTGCGGTTGTAAAAACGGTGTCATTCAGCCCCCGGCGCCGGAAACAGGGTGCCCTGACCGAGCAGCCACAGAGGGTCGAGGCGCCTTTTGATGGCCTTCATGGCCTCGATATGCTCGGGACCGTACTGGAACGTAAGATATTTCCGCTTACGCTTGCCCAGTCCGTGTTCGGCCGATACCGTGCCGCCGAATGCCGCCGCCTGGCGCGCGAATTCGGTCATCAACCCGGCCGCAGTCTCGGCCTCTTCGGCGCTGGCAGGCAGCATGTTAACGTGGACGTGCGCGTCTCCTATGTGCCCATAGAGCACGTAATGTCCGGGCAGACGCTCTTCGAGCCGGCTCCGATAATACGCCAGCATGTCGCGATTGCGCGAGACAGGCACCGCGTAATCAGAGCCCATTTTCATGAAGCCGCGGCGCAGCATGGTGGCGTTCACGATCTCCGGCAAGCGGTGGCGGAAGAGCCGGAAGCGCTCGCGGTCCTGGGCGGTGGCGGCAAACCATGACCCGTCCACCAGGGCGCGGGCCTCGACGAGGCGCTGCTCCCAGGCATCGATGTCGTCGCCTTCTTCCTCGATCAGCAGAGCCGCGGCGGCATCGGGCGGGATCGACGGGTATGGATCCCGGAGCAGGTCGAGGGAATTGCGGTCCATGTACTCGATCATTCGCAGTCCCGGGATGGACCGCCAGGCATCGACGGCGGCGAGCGTGTCCTCGTCCGAACGGAAGAAGATCACGCCGCTGAAGAGGTCGGCGGGGATGGGCAGCAGGTTCAGGTCGGCTTCGAGTACGATGCCCAGAGTCCCCTCCGCGCCGCAGAACAGATCTACCCAGTCCATGCCCGGCTCGAGGCGATATCCTGCGGTGTATTTCGTCGTGTTCGGAAGCGGAATCGCGGGCACATCGAAATCGACCTTGTCGCCGCGGCGGTAGTCCGTCACACGGCCATCCATCAGCGCGACACGAAGGCCGAGCACGTGCCGGCGCGTGCTGCCGAAGCGGAAGCTGCGCGAGCCGCTCGCGTTGGTGGAAATGGTGCCGCCGACGCTGGCAGTAATCTCGGTGGGGTCCGGCGCATAGAACTGCCCTGTGCGGGCCGCAGCCTCGCGTAATTCCAGCAGTGTGATGGCGCCGCCCGCTCGCGCCCGGCCAGGACCGATCTCGAGCCGGCGGAAGCGCTCCATGGAAATGACCCAGCCACCCTGCGCCACCCGCGCGCCGGTTAGCCCTGAGCCCGCGCCCGCGATGGTGATCGGCGTGCGAGTGCGAACCGCCTCGCGCACCGCCGCGACAAGCTCCCCCTCATCCACCGGGACGATGACCCGCTCGGCGTGTCCGGTAAAACCGGAGGCGTCGCTGACGTACGCGGGATTGACGGTCGCGGCGGATTCGACAGGCACGGCTGATTCTCCCAGAGTAACGCCGCGCCGGGCGCGGGCTACTGAATCGCCGGCATGGTTCCGGAGCTGGCGATATCCGATACCGCTTTCCACGAGCCGTCGGCCGCCTTACGGTAGACGGTCACGTACGTGCCCTTGTCGTTCACCGGCTTCTTCGTTTGAGGATTGGTCATGGTCATTTCGTATGTGCCCTGGCTGTAGGCCATGTCGCCGGATTTTGACACTTCGACGCGGCTGGCCTGGAAGCTCAGCGAGAGCGCGCTGTCGCTGATCATCTCCTTCAACTCGGCGCGGATGGCGTCGCGGCCTGTTGCGGTCGGCGTGCCTGGTGACATCAGGACCGCATCATCGGCGTAGTGCGCCAGCAGCTTGTCCACGTCTTTTGCGGCGAAGTCGCGGTTCCACTGCGCTTCGTTGTCGCGGATCGCCTGGGCGGCGTCCTGGGAGTCGCGGGCTTCAATGGAGCCGATGGTCACGGCCGCCAGCCCGGCGGCAAGCAGAGCTATGGTGAGTGGTTTCATCGTATGCCTATACGGGGTCAAAGCGTCGTTCGGATGGGACCGAAAAGGATGTCGGGTGATGGTCGGATCCCTGGAGACCTCGCGCCAGACGGTGCATCCGATCCGGTTACCGGGATACTGGTCAACGCTCCTGCCGAGGAGGCAGACACCAGCGCGGATGATGAGCGGCCGGTTGTCCCCTTGAGTCGGGCTAAAGCCCGACGTGCAGGCCAAAGGCCTGCTCCACAATCGGCGTTTTCAGTAGAGTATCCCAACTCTGGGTGCAAGCCAAAGGCTTACACCACGGTCGGCATTTCAGGAGAATGCGACCTGATGGAGAACAGAAGGACCCCACAGGAGGTTGCGATCAAATCTCAACGCGGCAGACAACTCCGGGCGTCACGGCCCCGCCACGACCGGCACGACCAGCGCCGACGGATGCTGCGCGTCGTGATACACCAGATTCGTCGCGGTGATCATCCCACCGGCGGGGACCGGCTCGCCGGTGTTCAGGTTGCGATCGAAACGCGGGAAATTGCTGCTGCTGACCTCCAGCCGCAGCCTGTGGCCCTTCAGGAACACGTTGCTGGTTGACCACAGGTCGATATTGAAGCGGTACACCTGACCGGGGTTCATCAGCTCCGGCTTCTCCTGCGAGTCGCGGTAGCGCGCGCGGATGATGCCTTCCGTCAGGTTCTGCGCGAACCCGTTGGGCCAGACGTCCACCAGCTTGGCGGTGAAATCGGTGTCCACGGCGGCGGACGCGGCGTACAGTTCCAGCCGCACCGGACCGGTCACCTCGGTGTCGCGGTCGAACGGCGGCGTGGAGTAGACCAGTACGTCGTCACGCGCCTCCACCGGCCTTTGGTCGCGAGGGCCAGGGGGCATGTGGTGCGCGTCGCAGCACAAAGGACCGCCGATGGTTGGGGCTGGATTCGCGGGGTCGTACATGTAGCGGTCGTTGGGCTCGGATCCGGGAGCCGTGACCGACAGCGACCCATCCCCGCGCACCGAGGCCGCATGTCCGCCGGAATGCAGGTAATAACGGGTCTCGCTCGCGCGCGCCAGCGGCCAGTCGTCTTCATCGCGCCACTGGTTCCGGCCCATGACGAAGATGCGCACCCGCTTGCCGGCGAACTGGTTGCGCACTCCCTTGAACAGGTAGTCGTACCAGTCAAGCGTCACTTTATCTTCGTCGAACTCCGCTGCTGCCGGACCGAAGTCCACGTCGCCGATCTTCCGGCCGCCCCCGGCATGTCCGCCGATGGCCACCAGCAGATGCCCGCCGCGCGGCTTCGTACCCTCGTAGTTCCGCAGCGAGCCGCCCTGGAAAATGTCGTACCAGGCGGCGGTGGTCAGCACGGGAACGTTGATGTCACCGTAGTGTTCTTCGATGGACCACCGCTTCCAGTAATCGTCGTATTCACGGTGTGACAGCCAGTCGAGGAAATACGGCGCCAGCGTTGCGGTGTCGGGAAGCCCTTCCAAATTGAACAGCGGGTAATTGGACAGGGGCAGTTTCCACATGCCCTTCACCGCGTCGGTGTTTGCCTGCACGCGCCGGTTCAGCGTGTCCTGGGCCAGGCCCGACGTCCACGATTCGTTAAACCACTGCTCGAAAGCGCCGCCCTGATAGGTCCAGCCGTCGTGATAATTGCTGGCCGTCACCACCGGGCAGATCCCCGCCAGGTGTGGCGGGTGCGCGATGGCGGCCAGCATCTGTGTTGCGCCCACATACGAGCCGCCCATCATGCCCACCTTGCCATTGGAATACGGCAGCGCGGCGAGGGCTTCCACGGTATCGTATCCGTCCTGCGACTCATGAAGGAACGGATACCATTCGCCCTCCGACGAGTATCGGCCGCGCACGTCCTGGATCACGACGACGTAGCCCTGCGCGGCCGCGTGAAATGCGAAGTGCGCGCTGTTGCGCTTGTCGTATGGCGTGCGCTCCAGGATAACCGGGAAGCGGCCGTCGATGGCCGGGCGGTAAACGTCGGCGTGAAGAGTGACGCCGTCGCGCATCTTTATCGGCAGTCCCTCCACCGTGACCGGTATGGCCGCGGCCGCCAGCGCCGAGCCTGAGAGCAACAGAGCTGTAACAATTCTGCCGATACTTGTACGATGAGGTAGTCGTGGCATTCGAAAGTGGAGCCCTTCTAGGCGATTATCACGTACTGGGGCCGATCGGCGCGGGCGGCATGGGGAGTGTGTATAAAGTCCGCAACACCGTGTCGGACCGCATCGAGGCGCTCAAGGTGCTGTTGCCAAACCTCCAGGCGGAGCCGCAACTGGAGGAGCGCTTCCTGCGGGAGATCCGTGTACTGGCCCGCCTGGCGCACCCCAATATCGCCGCCCTGCACACGGCGTTTCGGATGAACAATCAGCTGCTGATGGTCATGGAGTTCGTGGAAGGGGCAGCGCTGCCTGAGGTGCTGCGGCGCGGGCGCCTGCCGATGGCGGACTGCATCGACTATGCCACGCAAACGCTCTCCGCGGTTGCCTACGCGCACGGCATGGGCGTCGTGCACCGCGACATCAAGCCATCGAACATGATGATCACGCCGCAGGGCGTGGTCAAGCTGCTCGATTTCGGAATCGCCAGCGTGGCCGCCGAGAAAAAGCTCACGCGCACGGGCATGGTTATGGGCTCGCTGCACTACATGTCGCCGGAGCAGGTGCAGGCGCGCCCGGTGGACGCGCGCTCCGACGTGTATTCGCTGGGCGTGACCTTTTACGAGATGATGACCGGCCGCTGCCCCATCGAGGGCGATAGTGATTATGCCGTCATGGCCGCGCATATTCATGCCGTGCCGATTCCGCCATCGCAGCTGGAGCCGCGCGTTCCGGAGGGGATGTCGGCGGTGCTGATGAAGGCGCTGGAGAAAGACCCATCCAGTCGGTTTGTCTCCGCCTCCGATTTCCTGGCTGCCTTCAGCGCCGCGGCGCAGCGTGTGCCCGCCGAGCCGGCCGCCGCGGCGCCGAGTCCGATGACACGCACCATGTTCGCCCCGCCGACGCCCGTCCCTGCGTCCGCCGCTGGCACTGCCGACCGCCAGGCAATGCCGCTCGATCAGCCCGCCATCGACGCTATCGCGAAAGAGCTGGCCGTGTACATTGGGCCGATCGCGAGAATCGTGGTGCGCAAGGCGGCCGCGCGCTGCGCCACGCGCGCGCAGTTACAGGATCAGGTCGCCGCGGAGATCGGCAATCCTCAGGACCGGGCTAAGTTCCTCGCGGCCGCGAAACGGATTCGCACCGGAACCACCAGGCCCGGCTGATCGGCTTTAACCTCTGCGCCTGCGGCGGACCTACTCCCCTAACATCTGCAGCGCCTTTTGCAGGCTGACGTACATGCGGTTGAATGACGCGGTCAGCATCGAGATCTCGTCCCGGCCGCGCACTGGAATCTCCGGCATGTCCGTCTCGCCGGTGCTGACGCGATCGGCAAACCTGCTGAGCTGGCGCACGGGACGGATTACGAAAGTGTAAAGTCCGAGGTCTACGGCGATGAGGGTGCCGATGAAAATGAGCACCATCTCGATCGACAGCTGCTGGAAGGCGGTCTTCGCGCGCTGTATCGGAACGGACTCCGGCACGGACACCACGTTGGCCGCCACGATCTCGTTCGGACGCCATCCGAAGCCGTTGGCGGAGCCATACAGCGCGATCATCGACTTCGGCGCGACCTCGGGCGTGCTGTGGCACTCGAGACACGGCGGCGCGGCAACAATCGGCCTGGCCACGAACAACGACGTGCCGGTCGGCGTCTGGCGCTCGCCCGTGATGCGTTTCTGCCCCGGGTGGTTGCGGAACTCGTTAATGATGTCCGCTTCCCAGTCCACCGCGCGGTCCTCGGGATTGGTGGGATTCAGCGTCGGCTCGCGGTAAGTGTAATCGGAGTAGTTGCCGGCGCGCAGGAACGCGAATGTCTTCACCGCCGCGTGTGCGGGGACAGACTGCGGCGCGAAGGTGTTGCTGCGTTTGAGTTGCCGCTCGAGCAGCGGCTTGATCTCTTCGGTGGTGTAATGACGAGTCGCCATCGCGCTTTCCATCATGAGGTCGGCCTGCTGGAGCACCTGATCGCGCGCATTGCGCATGAGGAACGTGTACCAGTAATACTCGGTCAGCCCGAGACCGGCGCCGAAAAGCAGAATAAGAATGAGGTTGACTTTGGCCAGCAGTTTCATTGGGCTCTACCAGAGTAGCGCCAGAGGTAAGAACGTGGCTCCCGTGTGCTACAGATACAGCTATGAGATCCGCAGTTGCTGTCGCTCTCCTGCTGACCGCTTCACTGGGCTTCGCCGAAGAGGACCACCCGCCGACGCTGGCCATCGGCTCTCCGGCGCCCGATTTCACGCTCCCTGGCGTGGACGGCAAGACGCATTCCCTGCACGATTACGATTCCGCTAAAGTGCTGGTCATCGTCTTCACCTGCGTGCACTGCCCGACTGCGCAGCTGTACGAGGGCCGCATCAAAAAGCTCGCGGCCGACTACAAAGACAAGGGTTTGACGCTGGTGGCCATCCAGCCCAACAGCCCGAAGGCGCTTCGCCTCGACGAGATGGGCTATACCGACCTTGGCGATTCGCTGCCGGAAATGAAGATCCGAGCCGAGTACCGGCATTTCAACTTCCCGTTCCTGTACGATGGCGAGACGCAGAGCACGGCGCGGAAATACGGCCCGGTGGCGACTCCGCATGTGTTCGTGTTCGACGACCACCGCATCCTGCGTTATGAGGGCAGGGTGGACAGCAGCCCGCGAGAAGCGTACGCGAAGGTCGCTGACGCGCGGAACGCCATCGACGCCGTGCTCGCCGGCAAGCCGGTCGCGGTGGCAAAGACGCCGACGGTCGGCTGCTCGACGAAGTGGCTCTACAAGGAAGCCAGTCAGGCGAAAGAGATGCAGGAAATCGAAAGCGAGCCGGTGACGCTGAAGGTGGCCAGCGCGGACCAGTTGAAACAACTGCGCAAGAATCCCACGGGCAAGCTGCTGCTGGTGAACTTCTGGGCCACCTGGTGCGGCCCCTGCACCGCGGAGATGCCGGATATCCAGAAGATGTACCGAATGTACCGCCATCGGCCATTCGATATCGTGACCGTCTCCACCAACTTCGAAGACGAGCAGAAGGGCGTGCTGGCGTTCCTTCAGAAGCAGCACGCCTCAACGACGAATTATGTGTTCGGCGGAACGGATACTTACGCCGATGCGGCCGCCTTCGATCCGGAGTGGAACGCGGCGGACCCGTACACGATGCTGATCGCGCCCGATGGCAAAGTGCTGTACAAGCACCAGGGCGCTATTACCCCGATCGAGGTGCGCCGCACCATTCTGAAAAATCTGCCGGACGACGACTATAAGGGCCAGAACGCTTACTGGAACAGCCGCTAGCGCGGGCGTTGTCCCTGGCCTTCGGTCATTCAAATCGCAGCGCCGTCATGGGGTCCACGCGCATGGCGCGGCGGGCGGGCACGATGCACGCCAGCACGGCAATCGCGAAGAGGACCACGACCACGGTGACGATGGTCACCGGGTCGGCGGCGCTCACATCGAACAACAGGGCGTGCAGCAGGCGACCCACAGCCAGAGCGGCCGCGAGCCCCGCCAGGAGTCCGGCGGCAACCGGCGCCAGGCCCTGCCGCAGGACCATCCCGCACAGATCGGCCGGCCTCGCGCCCAGTGCGACGCGAATGCCGATCTCACCGGTTCGCCGCGCCACGGAGTACGCCAGCACCCCGTAGATACCGATGCTCGCCAGCAGCAGGGCCGTCGCGGCGAAGACAGCGATCAGCAGCATCTGGAAACGTCGTCCGCCGACGGACTCGTCCATCACCTGCGTCATCGTGCGCATCTGTGATACCGGCACGGAACGATCGACGCTCCATACCGCCGCGCGCAGGGCCGACTCTTCCGCGCGCGGATCTCCCGCGGTACGTGCAACGAGAGAAACCTGCTCGCGGCTGCGAACCCAGTAGGGAACGTAGACCATCAGCACGGGCGCTTTCTGCAAATCCAGGCTGCGCGTGTCCGCGACCACTCCGCAGATCTCCAAAGGCTTTTCGTCGGGATTCCCGCGAGTGAAGGTACGGCCGATGGGATTCTCGCCCGGCCACACGGTGCGCGCGACCTTTTCCGAGATCAGCGCGAGCGGCCGGCCGTGATCGCGATCCTCGAAGGCGCGGCCGGCGATGATGCGAATTCCCAGCGTTTCGAAGTAGCCGGGCGTGAGAAAGCGGAAGCTGCCCATGGGCCGCTCCGGCATGGGCCGATTGTCGCCGGCTTTACTGATCACGTCGCCCCACGAGTCGCCGTCCAGGGGCACTTTGGAAACCAGCGCGGCGGAGGCAACGCCGGGCACGGCGCGGATCCTGCGGACCACTTCCTCGTAGAAATGCTCGCGGCGCGCGCGCTCGCCATACGCCGCATCGGAAAGGCTGAGATCCGCCGTCAGAACACGCTCCACGTTGAAGCCCTTATCGACGGCGAGAAGACGCGTGAAACTGTGGATCAGCAGCCCGGCGGTAATCAGAAGAACAGCGCTGAGCCCGACCTCGACAGCGACCAGCATGTCGCGAAGACGCAGGCCGCGGCGCGAATCCGTGGCAGATCGCGTGCCGCCGGCCTGAAGCGATTCCTGCGGGTCGGCTGCGCTCACCCGCAGCGCCGGGACGACTCCAAACAGCAACCCGCTGAGCACGGCGACGAGGATCGCAAACAGGAGCACGCGTCCATCGACCGCGACTTCGTCGAGGCGCGGCAGATCCACGGGCGCGCTGTGCACCAGAATCCGGACGGTGGCGAATGCCAGTCCGATGCCGAGCGCGCCACCGGCGAACGCCAGCAGAAGATTTTCGGTCACCACCTGGCGAATCAGCCTTGCGCGGCTGGCCCCCAGCGCGGTGCGAATGCCCGCTTCGCGCCGGCGTCCGGTCGCGCGGGCCAGCAGCAGATTTGCGAGATTCACGCAAACCATGAGGAGCACCGCGCCGACCGCTCCGAGCAGCAGCAGTAATCCGCGTCGCGCATGTCCGACAACGGCCTCATGCAGAGGCGTGATGATGCCGCGCAGATCGATCTTGTCCTCTTTTATCGATTTCGCGATCTGCGCCTGAACCACGTTCATCTCCGCGCGGGCCTGATCGATGCTTACACCGGAACGCAGCCGGGCGATGGCTCCGTAATCGAAGTCGCCCATCACCTCCAGTTCGTCTTTGGTAAAGCCGGCGGGCTTGAACACGTCGACATGTGGCGGGAGGCCGACGAGTTGCCCGAGTTGGTCGTTCTTTGGGAAATGGAAATCCGCCGGAAGAATGCCGATGACGACAAAGGGCTGGTCATCGAGAATGATCTTTCGCCCGAGGAGCGCCGGATCGGCGTGGAAGCGGGTGCGCCAGAGCTGGTCGGTAATCACCGCCACGCGATCGCGCCCGGGCTGGTCCTCATCGGCGGAGAAGGAACGGCCAAAACGCGGGCCAATGCCCAGCACATGGAAGAGATCCGCGGAGACGCGCGCGACGTTCAGCCGCTCGGCCGGACCGGCGCCAGTGAGGGTCAGGTTCATGGGCGCGATGATCGCCGCAGATTCGAACGAGTGCATACGGCTGCGCCAGATGTTGAAGTGCATCACGTTCACTGGAAGCGCGGGGTACACATGGCTCATCTCCGGAACGTTTTCCTGAAGCGCGACCAGCCGGCCTGGATCGCGCCACGCCAGCGGCTCCAGCAGGACGCTGTTCACCACCGAGAAGATGGCCGTGTTCGCCCCGATGCCCAGCGCGAGCGTGCCGATGGCGATGGCCGTAAACGCTGGATTACGGCGGGCGGCGCGCAGCGCATAGCGAATATCGGCGCGGAGCTTTTCCATATTCCGAAGTACGAATCAGGCGTGCAGCGGTTCCGAAAACATCAACAAACGTCACGTCAGCGAACGCACAGTAGCTATCTACCCGCAAAGCGCCGAGCGCCTATTCGCACCGCAGCGCGATCATGGGATCGACGCGCGCCGCGCGCCACGCGGGGATGTAACAGGCGGCCATGGCGATCAGTCCCAGAAGCAGCGTCACAGCGGCCAATGTCAGCGGGTCGCGCGCTGTCACTCCGAACAGAAGACCGGCGAGAAGTTGTGTCAGGGCCAGCGAGCCCGCAATGCCAATAACAAGGCCGATGCCGGTCAGCAGCATTCCGCTGCCGAGCACGAGCCGCAGCTGGTCCCACATGCCGGCGCCCAGCGCCGCACGGAGACCCATCTCGTGCGTGCGCTGCGCCACGGAATACGAAATAACGCCGTAAATGCCGATTGCCGCCAGCAACATGGCGATTCCGGCGAAGAGACCGAGCAGCATCGTGCGCAGGCGATTCTCCCCCAGCGACTCGGTCTTGATCTGCTCCAGAGGTTTGATGTCGTCCAACGCCTGATTGCGGTTCATCTGCCAAACGGCCTGCTCGATGGACTTGATCAGCCGCGCCGGATCCATGGCCCCGCGCACCACCAGGCCGACATCGGGGGTCGGGCTTTGCTTATATGAGACGTACACTCCGGGGCTGGAGTCGTCGAGACTGCTCACCTTCTCGTCCGCAACGACGCCCACGATCTGCCAGGGTACTTCGGGCCCAAGCTCATGCTGGCCGGTAACGATCTGCTGGATGAAGATGCGCTTCCCGATCGGTGAACTGCCTTTGAAGTATTGCCTGGCGAGCGTTTCGTTGATGACGATGGCCGGAACCGCGCCGGTCGTGTCGGTCTCGGCCAGCGCGCGGCCCTGCCGGACCTTCATCCCGAGCGCCGAGAAATATGACGGGCTGACCATCTTGAAGTAGCAGCCGGGGCGTTTCGAGCGCTCGATCTGCTGGCCCTCGATGAGGAAGGGCATGCCCCAGCCCCAGCCCTGCAGGGGCAGCGCAGTTGTCGTGGCCACGTCGCGAACTCCCGGCACTGCGCCGATCTGCTCCATGATGCGGCTTTGGTAACCGATCACCCGCGCCGCGTCCGGGTACTCCTTTGGCGACATGGGCAGCCACATGGTGATTACGTTGGTCGTTTCGAAGCCGGGGTCCACCTGCTGCAGGCTGTAAAAGCTGCGGATCAGCAGCACGGCGCCGGACAGCAGGACGAACGCGAGGGCGACCTCGGCTACCACCAGCACGCCTCGCAGGCGCTGTTTGGCCGCGCCCGTCGTGACGCCCCGGCTACCCTCCTTCAGTGCGTCGGTGTGATCGGCGCGTGCGGCGTGCAGCGCCGGACCGATGCCGAACAGGACGGCCGTGGCAATCACAATCGCCGCTGTGAAAAGCAGCACGCGATAGTCGAGATGCACATTCGCCTCCGACGGGAGCGTGTAGCGCGGCAGGGCCGATTTCAGCGCGAAGATGAGGCCGTAGCCGATGCCCAGGCCGAGGATGCCGCCCAGAAGCGAGAGGACGACACTCTCGGTCAGAAACTGGCTTATCAGCCGCCCACGGCCGGCCCCCAGCGCGGAGCGTATGGCCACTTCGCGCTCCCGCCATGCGCCGCGGGCCAGCAGCAGATTGGCAAGGTTCGCGCACCCGATCAGCAGCACTGCCGCAACGGCAGCCAGCAGCACCAGCAGCGATCGGCGAAGATTTGGATCCACCGAGCGCTCCTCGAAGCTGTCTACCGTCGCGCTCCAGCCCTTGTTGGAATCGGGGTAATCATGGGCGATGCGCGCGGCAATGGATTTCATCTGGGCCCGCGCCTGCTGCAGGGTGACGCCAGGTTTCAGCCGCGCCCAGGACATCATCCAGTGGAAATCGCGGGTCATGTCCCGCGGCTCGAAGACCAGCGGAGTCCAGATCTGCGGCCAGCCTCGATCATAGGGCGTGTCGGCGGGCATCACGCCGATCACGGTGTACGGATGCCCGTTCAGGCCAATTTTCCGTCCGATCACGCCGCGGTCCGCGCCAAAGCGCGATTCCCACAGCTTATGGCTGAGCACCACGACGTCGCCCTTTCCCGCCTGATCTTCGTCGGGAGCGAAGGTGCGCCCGAGTGCTGCGGGAATGCCCATGATGGCGAAATACGGCGCAGATACACGCATGCCGTGCAAGTGCACAGGCGTGTCGATGCCGGTGAGTGTGTACGAGCCCCCGGTCATTGCAGCCATCGCGGTGAACACGGTGTTCTGGTTCTTCCAGTCCAGAAAGTTCATGGTGGAGATGCCGTTGCGGTCGTGTTCCGGCGGCTTCTCCCACACGTTCACAATCTGTTCCGGATCGGGATACGGCAGAGGATGCAGCAGCACTGCATCCACGAAGCTGAATATCGCGGTGTTCGCGCCAATGCCGATGGCCAGCGTAAACACGGCGACGATGCTGAACGCCGGGCTGTTCCGGATCATGCGCAGCGCGAACCGAATATCGTTCAGCAGCGTGTTCATGGCTCTGAACGTTTATACGGATACGGCGCGCGCCGGTTCCGCCTCTGGCGCAAGCCTTTGCCTTGCAACCCACGACTGTGGCCGGTTCTTCGCCTGTTTCGATAGCGATCTGATTCAGATGCGCCAGGGCCCGCGCTCCCGAAGCGCCCTCGATTGCCTTCACGGCAATCTCCTGGACCTGCTGCTTTGCCTCGGCGAGCTGTTTTTCGAGCAGCGCGATCTGCGCCGCCTGGCTGCTGATGACCTCATCCAGGGTCTGCACTCGCAACTCGGCGAGCCGCCACTCCGACTCCGCGTCCTTGCGCAGGATGACCGTCTGCTGTTCAAACCGCGCTTCTGCCTCTTTAGAGGCCCGCGCAGCCGCGCCAGCTCCTGTTCCTGCTCCTTCAGCGCAGCCTCGCGCGCCGCCCAGCCCTTCTCCAGACCGTCCTGCCGCTCGTTATTCTTACGCTCCTGCTGGCGCTGCTCCTCGCCGAATTTGTCCTGCGCTTTCTTGCGCTCCAGCGCCTTGCGGTATTCGAAATCGTCGTTCTCTCTCTGCCGCTGTTTCTTCAGGCCTTCTTCCTGCTCGCGGCGCTCGCGCTCGGCGGTCTGACGCTCCATCTCCCATACCGAGCGTTGCGTGGAGATCTGCGTTTCGAGCTGCTCTTTCTGCAGGCGGTAATCCTGCACCATCTGGTCGAGCGCTGTGCCGCGATATCGATCTTGTGCAGCCGCGCAAGCTCGGCTTGCTCAATGCCGATGGCCTCCCGGACCGTCGAGACCAGGTTCACCTCGCTCAGCAACTTCTCCGATACCGAGGCCAGGGCCTTGTTCACGTCGAGGCTGAGCGCCGAGATGCGTTCCACCACGCTCTCCACGGTGACGGCCGCCATCTGTTCGCGCGTTTCGGCCGCATGCGCGCGTGCTGCTTCGGCCCGCTTGCTGTCTGGGTCTCCTGCGCCGCATCGACCTCGGCCACCACATCGGCGAACTCTTTCTGCACCTCCGCGCGGGTCCTCTTCCGCGGAGCAGGCTTCATCACTGCTTTAGGGATGGCTGTTCAGGAGAGATTCTATCGCGCCATCCTGCGCAGCGCTTCGATCCTCGCCCGAATCGCGCGGGTGAAGCACCCCTCCTCTTCCCCTGTCGCGCCGCTCGCCTTCAGCGCCGCCCGGAGCTGATTGTCCGTAATCTGCCCGAGATATTTCATCAGCCAGGCGATATCGCGCGGAGTGATGTCCGTCTGGAAACCGGCGCGGATGTGGCCCTCATAGCCGAACTGAACGCGCCCGTTCTTCACCCCCTGCACAAACGACGCGCTCTCTTTGGTGTAATCCGCGCAATTCCAGTCGGTCTGCCCGGTCTTGTCGCCCCAGGCGCCCATGCAGGAGCCCCAGTCGCTGAATGAGTACAGCAGCTCGCGCCGGCCGTTCGCGGTCCGCTGGAAGACCAGCGTGTTGCTCCCGTCGCCGCTAACCCGCCCATCTTTGTTGTCCCAGTTGGAAGCGAGCATGATCAGGACCTCCAGCCCATGAAGCTGGGGCGAGCCGCGAAACGGGTTCTTCGTCCATGTCCAGCTCGCCTTGGCCAGCGTGATCGCCGGATCGCGATACTGGAATCGCGCATCGGTGAAGTGACCGTCGGGCTGGACCGTGGGCGTTTGCCTGGTCAGCGCACCCATGTGCTCGAACACGCCGGATGCGACGTAAAAACTCGGCTGTACGAAATAGCCGAGCGCTCGCGGGATGCGCCAGGCGAACGATTCGGGTTTCACCTCGTAGCCGAACTTCACGTTCCACAGCACGCCCGCGGCATCGCGCACGTGAACCTTGGGCTGAGTCCCGCTGGTGTCCTCTTTGAGAAACGTGAATGGCGGTTTCGGCACCGGCGTGCCGGGCACGACGGGTCCGCCCAGATCCACGCTCGCGACCGGCCCCGGCTCGCGCCACAGGATTCGGTCCTGCGCCGCCGCGGCAGCAACAAAGATCAGCAATGCGGCGGCTGCGGGCAGGCGCACCCTTCGAGTGTATGATGGTCAGGGCAATGGACCGCCGCGAATTCCTGCAGCTGGTCTCGGCATCGCCCCTGCTGGCCACCGAGACCCAGGCAAGCCTTCCTGTTTATCACGTCGTGACGCCGTTTGCGCCCGAACCTGGCGCGGGCATGCCGGGCGCGTATCGCGGCCAGGTCGCTCGGGTCCATGCCGCGAGCTGCATCGACGAGAAGACCGACGCGGTGGACAGGGAAGTCGTGCGCCGCATGCTCTCCTCGGGAATGCGAGCCCTCACCGGCGAGAAGTCGGAGCGCGATGCGTGGGCGCGGTTCATCGCGCCGAAGGATGTGGTCGGCATCAAGGTGAACTCCTCGGGCGCGCCGAATATGATGTCCATGCCGGAACTCGTGGCGGGCATTGTCGAGAACGTCATCGGTGTGGGAGTTCCGCCCGAGAATATCTGGATCTACGAGCGCATGGGCGACCAGATGCGCATGATCCACTACGACCGGTTTGTGCCCGCGAAGGTGAACGTCTGGACCGCGGAGCACTCGCGCTCGTCAATTCTTGGCTACGAACCGCGCGTCTATGTCGATGTCGATTTCTTCGGTGAAGATGACACGCGCTCCTGCCTCGTGCGGCTGGTATCGGAGAAGCTGACCAAGATCATCAACGTGCCGAACATGAAGGAGCATCAGGCCGCGGGCGTCACCGGCTGCCTCAAAAACATCTCTTACGGCAACTTTTCGAACGTCGCGCGCTCACACCGCCTGCAGAAGACCAACACGTACTCGTTTATCGGTACGCTGGCCGCCGTAGAGCCTGTACGCTCTCGGACGGTGCTGAACATCATGGACGGACTGCGGGGGGTGTGGCACGCGGGACCGTTCAGCATGGACCGCCGCTTCCGCTTCTATCCAAAACAGATCATGTTCGGCAGCGATCCGGTCGCGATGGACCGCCTGCTGATCGATGTGATCGAGGCGAAGCGCCGCGCTGAGGGCGCGCCCTCCATTTTCGACCGCTCGCCGGAGCACCTCCAGTCGGCTTACTCCAGAGATCCGATGAAGAATGCGTTCATCCGCGAGCCTGGCCATGTTCAGTATGCGGCGGGACTCGGGCTGGGCGAGTACGATATCGCTCGGATCAAGGTGGAGGCGATCGAGCTGTGATCGCGTTGGTGCTGGCGGCGATGCTGCCAGTGCTGTATTCCGATGCCGGCCCGCAGACTGCCCCCGCGCTCCGCGAACTGGGCATCCGTCGCGTCGCCGTGCCCGCGTCATCCCTGAAGAAATGGCAGGGAGTGGACGGCATCAGCGCGGAAGCCGCCGATCCCGAGCGAGCAGTCAAGCTGATCACGCCATCGGTGAACTACCGCGCCTACGACGCCACCGCGACACAGGCGCCCTGGATTAACAGCAATGGCTGGCGCTATCTCCGCAATCCCGGCGCACGGTTTTTCGTCGAGGCGCCCGGCCCCGCCGCCGCTCTCGCCGCGGCCGAAGCGAACCTGTTCGGCGGCGATACGCTGGTCCATACCGATTCCGCGGGACTGAAGCCGTTGGGCGAGATGCTGGCATTCCTGCGGACGCTCGGCGAAGACAAGCTGCCGCCGCTGGTCAACATCGGCTTTGTGGACGACCGTACGCCTGTTTCCGGTGAGCGCCTGAACATGATGATTGTGCGCAACCTGCTGGTCCGACCGGTTGTCGCGCCTGATCCGCATCTCGACCTCAACGTTGCCGTGGGTGATAAGGGCTACCCCGAAGCGGCGTGGCACAACCCCGATCTGCTGGAACACGTGGTGCGCGGCAATCTCACCGACGACAAACGCCTGCTGCGCGTGTTTGGAACCGACGTGGTGATCGGCCGTCTGACCGGCGATGCAGACCACGTGCGTGTGCATCTGCTGAATTACGCGGGCGGCCGCCGCTCGGTGCAGGGTGTTCGAATTCGCGTGCTCGGGTCATGGCCGCATCAAACCGCGGCGGTCGCCGGCGTGCCCGACGCGCAGCTGATGGACTGCGCCGTGGACGCGGTTGCCACCGAGTTCACTATTCCCGAACTCAAAACCTACGCCGTGATCGACCTTTCGCGATGAACATAAGAACCTTCCTTTTCGGCTTTCTGCTGCTCGGTGTTTCCGCAGCCGCCCAGACGCGCTACGACCTGCTGCTGCGCGGTGGCCACGTCATCGACGCGAAGAATGGAATCAGCGCCGTCCGCGATGTGGCGATCACCGACGGCAAAATCGCGGCCGTCGCCGAACACATCGATGCGGCGCAGGCGCTCAAGGTGGTCGATGTCGGCGGCCTGTACGTCACGCCCGGTCTTGTGGACATCCACGTCCATGTGTACACCGGGACCGGCGAGCGCAATTCCTACGCCGGTGACAACAGCGTCCCTCCCGACGGCTTCACATTTCGCGTGGGCGTTACCACCGTCGCCGACGCCGGCTGCGCCGGCTGGCGCAATTTCGAGGATTTCAAGGAGCGCATCATCGACCGCTCGAAGACGCGCGTCCTCGCCTTCATTAACATCGTGGGCGCGGGCATGCGCGGCGAGCCGTACGAAGACAACCTCTACGACATGGAGCCGGGGTCGACCG
>DASRCB010000096.1:0-6019 GCA_035653295.1 Bryobacteraceae bacterium | reverse complement strand
GCGCACGACTTCAACAATATGCTGACCGTGATCCTGGGATATACGGCCATGGCCAAGGCCGAGGCCGCGCCCGCGAGCGCCCAATTGAAATACCTGGAAGAGGTCGAGAAGGCGGGAAACCGGTCGCGCGATATCGTGCAGCAACTGCTGGGCTTCTCACGGCGCCAGATTATCGCGCCCAGGCCCGCGAAGCTCAACGATATCGTCGCGGACATGCAGATGACGCTGACTCGGCTGATCGGCGAAGACATCGAACTGCGTTTTATCCCCGCGCCGGATCTCTGGACGGTGCTATTGGACCCCTCGCAGCTTCATCAAATCCTCCTCAATTTGGCTGTGAATGCGCGGGATGCGATGCCGAATGGCGGAACGCTGACGATTCGAACCGCCAACGTGGAGCTTTCGGAAGAGGACAGCCGGATGCAGCCGGGATCCAGACCGGGACAGTCCGTCCTTTTGTCGGTCAGCGACACGGGGACCGGCATGAGCAAAGAGACGATGGCGCACGTCTTCGAGCCCTTTTTCACCACCAAGGCGCTCGCCAAAGGAACGGGGCTCGGCCTGGCCACGGTGTACGGCATCGTCCAGCAGAACGGGGGCTTCATCACCGTGGAGAGCGAACTCGGCAAGGGGAGCACGTTCAGAATCTACATCCCGCGCGCGATCGACGGGGAAGAGCCGGAGCCCGCTGCGGCGCCCCCAGCGGCATCTGCCGGGACCGGAACCATTCTGCTCGTCGAGGATGACGAACTGGTGCGGCAGGTTACGACGGCCGCGCTCAAGGCGCTCGGCTACACTCCGCTGGTGGCGACCGGCCCCGAGGAGGCTTTGCGCCTTTGCGAGCAGGCCGGGGCGGAGATCAAGCTCCTGCTGACCGATGTTGTCATGTCCGGAATGACCGGAACGGAACTGCGGGACCGGGTGCGCGCGTTATTGCCGCACATCAAGACGCTGTTCATGTCCGGCTACACGTCCATGGTGATCGAAAAGCACGGAGTTCTGAACAGGGATATCCATTTTATTCAGAAGCCCTTCACGGTCGGAGAGCTGGGGGAAAAGATCGCCGATACGTTAGGGTCGGAGTAATGCGGGTCGTTGCCGCGGCGCTCCGGCGCCGGCGGCGGTTTCAGAGTGCGTTACTCGGCGAGGCTGCTTTCTGCGCGCCCGCCTCCGTATGGCAGGGGCCAGGCGAGCAGCATCGTGCGCAGCCGGTACTGGTCGATCACGGTAACCCGCCCGCGGGCATACTGGTTCGCTTCGAAATGCAGATGATGTCCGTGCCCCGGCAGCGACGCGTTCACACCCGTGTGCCCGACGCGCCCGATCACGTCGCCCGCCGCGACCAGATCGCCCGGATCGACGAACACGGCGCTCATGTGGCAGTAGCGGTAGAAGCGGTCATGGTCGGGGTCGAAGACGATCGCGCTGTTGCCGCCCTTGCGCGAACTGGTGGAGAACGGATCGCGCGCGTTCCAGCCGGCGTCGGCCAGGATCACGATGCCGCGGGAAACCGAATGGACGGGGGAGCCTTCCGGCGCGAACAGGTCGATGGCATCGCGGTGGCTCCTGGCGCCGGCTCCGGCGGCGGAGTAGAGGACAGGGTCCATCAGCCGCTCCGGCCCCGGCGGGTCGGACTCGTCCCACATCTCGTGCAGGAGGCTGACGAATTCCGCCTTGCTCTCCGGCCGCAGCCTGGCGCAGATCCGCGCGACGATCCGCCGCTCCGGATCGGCGCTGGGCCGCTCCACCGGAAACCCCGCCAGGAAACCGTCATGATAGTAAATCGCGGACACCAGATAGGGGCTCGCGAACAGATTCTCCGGCGAGAGATCGGCCAGGATGCGTGCCGCTTTCGCCACCTCGCGTTCCACCCGCGCCTCAATTTCGGCCGAAGGGCGGACATCCAGATTGGCGGACGCCGGAGACGCTGCCGCGGGCTTCCATCGCGCAGCCTCGAGGGGCGGCCCGGCGCTTACGATTACGGCCGCCAGCACCGCCGCCCGTACCAGGGCACTTCGTGTCATCACCATTACGGCCGCAGGCGGCGTTCCATGGTGCGCCGGGAAACAGAGATGCGAGGGCGAGCGGTGCTACAGCAGCCCGATCAACTGATCCGGGCTGCGCGGGGCGGCTTCCTCCAGCCTGGCGTAGAGCGCGATGATGGGATCGGCGGATTTGCGCATCTCCGCGCGGAAGCTGCCGAATCCGGCCGGGTCGAGCACCGTGCGGGCCAGCAGCCCGTTCAGCGGCAGGAACCATTCCATGCGGCTGGCGGCGCTCGTATGGCTGGCGGCGATCCATTCCAACTCCGCGCGGAGGACCGCGTCGCGCGACTCGCCCGCCGGCGCGACGTTCAGCAGGCCGCTGTAGAGCGCCGCCTTATCGCGGAACGCCTGCGCGGCTTCCGCGCGCGAGGCCGGCTTCCACGCGGCAGCGGCCGCCAGCAGCTCGCGCAGCCGCTTCTGCCAATCCGCTGTGGCGCGGTCGGCGGGCGGCACCGGCAGGTTTTGCGCGCCGAACAGCAGATGGCGATAGCGGTCCGCGATGTCCCGGCACGCCGCCGAATCGCAGCGCGGCGCCGGGTCGGCCGTGCCCGCGATCTGCGCCGGCGTCGACTCGGCCTCGCCGATCGCCTGCAGCGGATCGGTGCGCAGCCGTTCGTTGAAGAACGCGGCCACATCCGTAACCTGCTGCAGGGCCCCGAGCGACGACGCCACGAGCCCGCCCCCGCCCATCGCGTCATCATCCGCGCACCGCGCCGCGCTGAGGCCTACGACGAGGTGCACGCGATACGCTTCGAGGAGCGGCAGGGGCGAGACGTTCCGGCGCTTGCACTCCTTGACCAGCCGTTCGATCTGCAGGGCGGCGCTGTAGGACGCCGTGAACGATCGGTCGTCCCCTTCGGCCTTGGCGAGGGCCGCGGCAAAGGCGTGGAGCACAGCGGTGAAATCGGCATCGCTCCAGCCGGAGGACGCCAGCAGGGCCGCCATCGGCCCGATCGCGACCGGCGAAGTTACTGCGGCATACGGCTTCACAAAGCGCGCCACCGCACCCGCGTCTTTCTCGGCTGCGCTAAATGAAGCGGCGGCAGCCCCGAGCACGCGATAGAAGGGGTCGAGGTCGTAGACCATCCAGTCCTCGCAGCCCACATGCGGGACCTTCACCGGGGGAATCGATTGGAATAACTGGCGGGCGCGGGCGGCATCGAGAGGCAGCATGGCTTCGGCCGCGCGTAATTCCAGGTCGAGCGAGTCCAGACCCTGCTGATTGGCTTTGTTCAGAAAACCCGCCGGCTCAGGCGCCGATCCGCCGCCGGCACGCCGCCGGTACGGCTGTTCCGCGCGCGCCGCCTGGCGGAATGCCTGTTCGAGCAGGCCGATCCGTTGTTCCCGGGTCAAGGTAGCTACGCCGGAGACGCGGATGAGGGCGTCGGCAGCGAACTCGGGGGGCAGGTTGCGCGCGGCGGCAGCGAGACTCTCCGCCTCGCCGGGGCTAAGCGCCGCGGCGGCGCAGATCGGGATCAGGAAAAATGCGGCCAGGGTTTTCATACGGCGAAAACCCATTGTAACGAACGGCTACCGTTCCGGGCCGGCTAACTCCCGGCCGCGACGGCTGCCTGCGAAGTCGTGGAATTGGCGCTCGTCCACACGCCGCGAACCGTAGGGCCGCCCGCGCCGACAAACCACATGCAGGCGATGGCGATGAAGGTGATGAGGAGTGTGTACTCGATCAGGTCCTGGCCGTCCTCGGCTCGCCAGAACGCGTTCAGCCGTTGCAACATTGCTGCCTCCGATCCTCATTAGAACCGAGTACCGGCGCGGAAGCAAGCAGTTAGTAGCCTGGATAGTACCGGAAGGGCGATGGGGATAAGCAGCATACTAACGGATTACGGTCATCCGTCTAATAACTTCAGTTAGCATTCGCGTGCTGCCATCGCCTCTGTTTCGGGGCGGCGCGACAGGGCCGCAATCGCAATGGACGGCGGCCCCGGGGTCTTCGTGCGTCGCGCCGCTGGCTATATGGCTCGCCGTCCTGTCAACAGTCCGATTACGAACAGGACGATAAAGATGAAGAACAGCACCTTGGCGATGCCGGCGGCCGCGGCGGCAATGCCTCCGAAGCCGAAAATGGCCGCGATAATCGCCAGAATCAGGAAAATCCACGCGTAATGCAGCATGAGAGGTTCTCTCCTCCGGTATTTGCGCTGCAATCGGGCGGCCACCGTCGCCCAGTGCCGCGTTTCTGTGGGGATTGATGCGGAATGGAAGTGCGGAGCGCACCGCTCGGCCGTGCCGACCCCCGTGATGACCCGCGTTTTGTAAACGGGGTGGAGTCCTCCGAGCGCCTTCAGGCTTCTCCCTTGCCCGCGAACGGGCCAGGAGCTTGCACACCAGCGCGTTGTGATCGAGTCGGACCCCCTATTTTGATGGTGTTCGGATCAAAATAGGTGGACCGGCACCTGCATCGCAGACACGCTCCTCGATCATCTTACCATCCTGCCGGCCAGAGCCGCCTTCGCAGCCGAACGCTCGCGTCCGTACACTTCCCCAACCGGTCACGGGCGTAAAATTCAGACAGGGCGAGTTATGAGCACGGCGAACAAGCAGATTATCCGCGCCCTGTATGATGCGTTCTCCCGAGGCGATGTGGAAGCCGTCCTCTCGGCTATGACCGACGATGTCACCTGGGAGTGCCCCGGCGGCGCGCCCTACTGTGGCCGCCGTTTCGGCCGCGGCCAGGTGCGCCAGTATCTCGCGGAGCTCGACCGCTCGGTGCGGCTGGATGAATTCGACACCGACGAAATCCTCGAGGACGGGGATAAGGTCGTCGTCCTCGGCCGCGAGCGCGCGACCGTGAAGGAGAGCGGCAGCCGTTTTGAAACCGCGTTTGCCCACGTCTTCACGATGCGGAACGGCAAGGTCGCGGAAGTGCGGCTATTCTCCGACACGCACGCTTCGGCCTCCGCCTTCGGCGAATCGACCAAAGAGCGCCAGGCGCTGGGCGGCTCGCTGGGAGTGACGCACGAGGCATACTCGGGCCGCATCCGGGAGTAGCGGCGCTGCTAGTCGATCATTTGCGGGTGCGTGAACAGGAAATGGTCGAAGTAGTAGTGCATGAGCAGCACCGTCAAAACCACCACGAAGTAGCTGCGGTCCGGCGATAGCGGAGTCAGTGCCCGCACGATCAGCGTCACCACGACCATCACTCCCGTGGCCGCCAGGAAGCACGCATAATACGCAGCCATGCTATTGCGGCGCACCAGCCGCTGCACGAACGGGCTTTCGATTTCGCCGCGTTCGTCGCGCAGGCGGTTGATCATCCACAGAAGGAACAGATACTGGAAGGAGTGCCAGGTGTTATAGCCCTGGAACAGCACGTCCAGGTTATTACCCATCGGAAGGCAGAAGGAAACCACCGTCGTAACCGAGATCAGCAGCGTTTTCGGCACGCTGCCGCGGCCTTCGCGGAACTCCCGGACCGTCTTCGCGATCCACAGCGCGAGCAGAATCGCGAAGGCCACGCCTGCCACGACCGGCAGATGCAGCCGGTAGGCGAAATCCGGGTAGGGCAACACCACGCCGCCCACCTTGAACTGCTTCAACGAGAGCTTGTACATCCCGATGGGGTAGAGGCCCGTCAGGATCAGCCCGTAATCGACGAGCCGCGACCATTTCTGCTCTGCCCACGAGCTTCGCGCGCGGTAGCAGTCCGTGAGGTAAATGATCTGATGCAGCACGTGCAGCGACGCCCAACTGAAAAAGAACGTCACCAGAAACAGATAGTGGTAGATGCCCAGGTAGATGACCGCGGGCGGCAGCAGCAGCGCGAGCGCCGCGTAGCGCGGATGCCGCGCGCGGAACTTGCCGTCCAGGAACGTGAAGGTGACGGTGGAAAACAGGTGTGGACCGCCGATCAGCGCCGCTACCGTGATGTTGATCAGGTCGATCGCCTGCTGCTGGGTCGTCCATCCGGACGCCTGCGCAGCCCAGGCCACGATAAAGGGCAGGGGAACGAGGAT
>DASRCB010000095.1:0-11701 GCA_035653295.1 Bryobacteraceae bacterium | reverse complement strand
GCGCGAACGGCCGGCAGCATTGCCGCGAGCGCCGAGACGACAAGCAACGCGATTGATGCGCCGGCGAGGATCACCGGGTCGTGCGCGGAGACGCCAAACAGCTGGGTAGCGACGAGCGCTCCCGCGAGCAGCGCGATTGCGAGCCCGGGGATGATGCCGAACAGCGCCAGCGCGCCGACTTCGCGCGCCACCATACGCGCAATCTTACCCGGCGAGGCGCCGAGCGCGATGCGAATGCCAATCTCCGATTTGCGCTGGGCGTAGCTCCAGGCGATCAGCGCATAGAGGCCGAGAGCAGCAAGCAGCGTCGCCAGTCCGCCGAACACGCCGGCGAGGATGGCCAGAAGCCGCTGCACGTACGACGCAGCGGCGACCCTCACCGTGTATTCCTGGAGCCCGTCGACGGGAACGTTGGCATCGAGCTGATGCACGATGCGCCGAATGTCCGCGGCGGGGCGGTAGCCGGCGGCGCTGCGAACGAACCAGTTCAGCCGGTTGAGCTCGGTCTTTTCCTGCGCCCATGGCGTGTACGCAAAGGCGTTGACTTTATCGCGGACATTCATCCAGCTCATGTTTCGGACCACGCCGACGACTTCCATCCAGGTGTCGCGCGAATTGAAGCGAATGCGGCGCCCCAGCGCATTGCCGCCCAGGTATTTGCGCGCGAACTCCTCGTTGACAATGGCCACTGGCGGCGCGTCCCGCCGATCGGCATCGGTGAACTCGCGGCCGGCGATCATGGGCGTCCCAAGCGTGCTGAAATAGCCGGGGCTGAGCCAGTCGCGGAGCACGCCTTTGTCCTCGCCCGGCTTTTCGGTGTAGCCGTCAATCAAGATACTCGTGCCCGCGCTGCTGTCCATGAATGGCCCGAGACCCGATGAGGCAACGGACTGCACGCCTGGTATCGCCGCCAGCCGATCGTGCACCTGGCGGTAGAACTCAAAGCTGCGCGCGAGATCGTAGCCGCTGTCGGCGGCGGACAACGAAAACACCGTGATTCCGGCGGGACGAAAGCCGACGTCCACGCGCGAGATGTTATACAGCGATCGCGTGAACAGGCCCGCGGCGACCAGAAGAATGACGCACAGCGCGAGCTGGCCGGCCACCAGCAGGCGGCGCAGCGCGGTTCGGGAGGACGTCGCGCTGCGGGTCTGCGAGCCCAGTGAAACCGCGATGTCCTGGCGCGAAGCCTGGAATGCGGGGGCCAGGCCGGCGAGCACTCCCGTAACGACAGCGACCACGAGGGAGAAGACCAGCATGCGCCAGTCAATTGCGGCGGACAGCGCCGCATTACCCTCGCCCGCTCCGGGCATGAGGCGCAGCAGCCCGGCGATGCTCCATTGCGCAACCAGCAAACCACAGCAGGCGCCGGCGACAGCCACGCCGATGCTTTCCAGCAGAAACGGCCGTCCGACGGCGAAGCGCCCGGCCCCGAGCGCGAGGCGCACGCCGATGTCCTTCTCGCGGCTGGCGGCGCGCGCGAGAATCAGACCGGAAATGTTCGCGCAGGCAATGAGCAGCACCAGTCCGGCGATGGCGGCCAGCGCGAGAATCGGCTTCTGCCATTCCCCGCGGAGCATGTTGATGCCGTCGGCGGCGGGGTTGAGCTGGATCTGATCGCGAAGTAATTCCTGCCGCTCGCGATCGCTCATGCGGTGGAACTGTGCCAGCTCGTCAACGACCATCGGCTGGTATACGGCGCGCAGGCCGGCGAGCGCCTGTTCGCGGGTCATGCCGGATTTCACGCGCGCGAAGATGTTCACGAAGCGCGTGCTGCGATCATCAGCCCACGTGCGCTGGTCGGGAACGAGCTGGCCGCGAAGTCCCAGCGGCAGGAAAAGATCAGGTACATTGCCGCGCATGACGCCCTGAAAATTGCTGTCCGCCACCCCGACCACGGTGACGGGAACGCCATTCAGGCGAAGGGTCGCATTCAGAGCGGCGGGGCTGCCGCCAAAATGGCGCATCCAGAAGGCGTTGCTGAGCACTGCCACCGCGCGGGGCGCGTGCAGCGGGTCATCGGCGGGTTCGAGCACGCGGCCCAGCTGCGGGCGCACTCCCAATCCATCAAAGAAGTTGCCGGAAACCAGCTCGGCGTTAGCGCGCGTCGCCTCCGCGCCGGTCAGCGTAACGCCCAGGCCGGTGCGCGCGACCATGCTGTCGAATACGCGGACGCGCTGGCGAAGATCGTTGAACGCAGGCACGGAGAAGACGGTCTCCATGTTGTCAGCCATGGCGCGGCCGGGCATCTGTGTCTCGCGGTGCAGGACCACCAGCCGTTCGGGATCGCGCACCGGCAGATTCCGGAGCAGGACCTGATCGAGCAGCGAGAAGATGGCTGTGTTCGCGCCCGTGCCGAGGGCAAGGCAGACGATCACGATGACCGTAAAACCGGGCGTGCGCCGCAGGGCGCGCGCGGCGTAGAGGAGATCCTGGCGGAGGGCGCCGGCTGAGCGGGTTGACATCATGCCGAGTATAACGACGATGCAGGAGGGAATGTGTACCGGCTTGGTACAAAGGTGAAATGACCAAAATCGCGCTGCTGCTCACCATGATTGTGCCCTTCGCCACAGCTCAGGACTGGGCGCGCCAGCAACTGGAGAAATCGCCGCGTCACCGCGAGTGGGTCACTGTGAAACACGACGGGCGGTCGGTGGAGACCTTCGTCGTTTACCCGGAATCGAAGGACAAGACTCCGGTGGTGCTGGTGATCCACGAGATCTTTGGCCTCAGCGACTGGGCACAGGAGGTCGCGGACGAGGTGGCCTCGGCGGGCTACATCGCGGTCGCGCCCGATCTCCTGTCCGGTATGGGACCGAACGGCGGCCGGACCGATTCGTTCGCGCAGGGCAAGGTCATGGAGGCGGTCAGCCATCTGGACCCGGCCCAGGTGACCGCCGATCTGAACGCCGCGGCGGATTATGGGTTGAAGCTACCGGCAGCGAACGGCAAGCTGTTCGTCGCTGGTTTCTGCTGGGGAGGCGGCCAGAGCTTCCGCTTCGCGACCAATCGGAAGGACCTCGCGTCGGCATTCGTGTTTTACGGTCCGCCGCCGGCGAAGGATGACATGGTGCGGATCGCCGCGCCGGTGTACGGCTTCTACGCCGGCAACGACGCGCGTATCGACGCCACGATCCCCGACACCGAGGCGGCAATGAAGGCGGCGGGCAAAGCGTACGATCCCGTGACATACGAAGGCGCCGGGCACGGGTTCATGCGCGCGGGCGAAGCTCCGGATGCTAACGATGCCAACAAGAAAGCGCGAACCGAAGCGTGGGAACGCTGGAAGACGCTGCTGAAGCAGCATTCATAGCGCGGTAGCGTCAACGATTCAGAGCGAAGGCGTACAGGGTGTCGCCGGCCCCGACGACCACATACTGCCGGCCGTCGAGTTGGTATGTCATCGGGCCGTTGCTCAATGGAGCGGTCATGCCGGCGTGCCACAGAATGGCGCCGGTCGCCGGATCGAAGGCGATGAGGTTGCCGGACGGATCGCCGGTGAACAAGAGCTTGCCCGCAGTGGTCAGCACGCCCGTGAACCCGCTGTCCTGATTCGGGTAGGGATGGCTCCAGCGAACCTTGCCGGTCTTGTAGTCGATGGCCTTCAGCGCTGATTGCGACCACACGCCGCTGTCGCGCCCTGCGAAGCCTTCCGGGTGCTCGCCGGTGTCGGTCAAATAGAACACGCTCCAGGACTGCATCGCGTTGACGTAAAACAGGCCGGTGTCCGGATCGAAGCTCGGCGGGGGCCAGTTTGTGGCTCCGTCGGATGCCGGCGAGACCAGGGCGCCATCGGGCTGCGGCTCCTTCGCGGGATTGGGAATCGGCTGCCCCTTCGCGTTCAGGCCCTTCGACCACGTCAGGTCAATGTATGGAGCGGTGACGATATGCTGGCCGTTGGTGCGATCGAGCACGAAGAAGTAGCCGTTGCGGCTGGCCTGCGCCAGCAGCTTGCGGGGATGTCCATCGATTTGTCCATCGAAAAGCACCGGCGTCTGCACGGCGTCGTAGTCGTGCGTGTCATGCGGCGAGACCTGGTAAGCCCAGACGAGTTTGCCGGTGTCTGGATTGAGCGCCACGATCGAGCAGGTGTAGAGGTCGTCACCTTTGCGGCCCTGCCCGGCGTGCACGGGGTTGGGATTGCCGATGCCCCAGTAAATCAGGTTGAGCTCGGGGTCGTAGGTGCCGGGAATCCACGTCATACCGCCGCCATGGGCCATGGAATCGGCGTTGGGCCAGGTCTCCGATCCCGGCTCCCCAGGCTTCGGCTCCGTGTTCCAATGCCACTGCACTTGTCCGGTTTCCGGATCGCGAGCTTCAAGAAATCCGGGCACGTCGAGCGAATCGCCGCCTACGCCGACGATGATATGGTTGCCGATGACGAGCGGCGCGGGTGTGGAGAAATACTCCTGCGCGAGGTCGGCGATCTCCACGGCCCAGCGGAACTTTCCGGTGTCCTTTTCGAGCGAAACAAGGTGATCATCCGGCGTTTCGAAGAAAACCCAGTTGCCCCAGATGCCCACGCCGCGATTGCCGATGTGAATGCCGCCCTTGCTGTTCCAGTGGTAATGCCAGAGCTGGCGGCCGGTGCGCGCGTCGATCGCCCATGCATGATCCGGGACGGTGAAGTACAGGACGCCATCCACTTCCAGTGGCGTTGATTTGATCTCCGATGCGAAGAACGCCTCCATTCCGCCGCCGGTTGGGCCGGTTTGAATGCGGTAAGCCCATGCGAGGCCGAGATTCTTCACGTTTTCGGCGTTGATCTGCGTCAGCGGGCTGTGGCGGCGGCCGGAATAATCGCCGTTGTAGGTGGGCCAGGTATCGGTGGGCGGCGACAGCAGCTTCGCGGGAAGCAGGCCGTCGGCTGTGAAGGCCGGCGCACACGCCAGCACAACGGAGAAGAGCGCCGTGCGCGCGATCATTTCATGGTCTCCAGATAAGCGAGGATATTGTGCATGTCGGCATTCGTATATTTCGGCAGCAGCTCGATATGGCCTTCCAGCGGGTTGTGCACTTTCACGGTCACGCCGCTGCCGTCGCCCAGTGTCCAGGAATGATACTCACCCGACGAATCCTTCAGCGAAACGTTGAAATCGTCGATGTGCACGAGAATGCCGGACACGGACTCGCCGGAGGGCAGCGTCACCGTTGCCGTGGTTTCCGTCCGCGGATCGGGAGGGGGCCCGGGCATACCTGGCCATCTGTGCTGCCTCGGATACAGGAACAGGTTCTGCAGCGCGACGGGATCGAATTTCGAAGCGATGTGCGCGAGGTCGCCTTCAGCGTGGCAGGATGCGCAGTGCGCCGAGAAGTACGCGTGTCCTGCTTTCGGATCGCCGGTAACGATGTTCTGGATTTGATACGAAGCTCGATTTGCTGCGGCCTGATTGCGCGAAAGCAGGAAAGCGGCGATGTCTTTGATCTGGGCTTCGGTCATGTTGAACTTCGGCATGCCCTTGTCGGGACGGCCGTTCAGAATGACGGGTCCGATCTTGTCGCCTTTGCCCTCGTCGTGCAGAACGAGAACGGAGCGCACGAGGTCGGGGCCGCCCGCGCCGCCTCTGGCGTTGGTTCCATGGCAGAAGCCGCAGGTCGCGACGAACGTTTTCTGGCCGCGCGCCACTGCCTCAGGATCCGGCGGCGGCAGCAGGCCCAGGAACTTTGCCACCATATCGTCGGCGCGGGGACGCGGCGGCGGTTTGGGAGCGGGCTGTTGAGCGAGAGCGAACGAAACAGACGCAAGCAGGACGAGACAGGAGGATCGACTCAAAGAAAACCTCGAGAAAAGATACGAAAGGCCTGAGCTGGCCGGAATAAATGAATTTTATCACTGGCCGGGTGACAGGAAGTCCGCCGCGACCGCGCGCACGCTCATGGATCCGGTCTCGACCCTGCGGATCATGCGCCGCATGTCCTCGCGCGAGATTCGTCCCGAGAGCGCGGCGATGGCGGCCTCTGCCTGCGGATGCGCGGCGAGGGCGTCGAAGCGGGCCACGATGGCCGCCTCTTCGGGGAGCAGTATATGCCGATCGTCCTCGAGCACGCAGAAGGACGGATCGTCGAGGGCGGCGTCGGCGGCATTGCCGGCCACCATGCCGACACGGCCGCCGCCAAGATCGGAATAGAGCGCGCGCGAATCTTCGGTTCTTGCCGCGCTGGCCCAGCGCAGGCCCGGATAGCCGGACATCAACGTCTGCATTCCGTCGGCGCGAATGGGAAACTCCGGCGTAACCGCGAGGGCCCGGGGCGCCTGGCGCGCGGCGTCGCTAATGGTGCGCGCCGGAGGGTCGGCGTTTCGAACAACAAGAACGAAACGGTTATCGAAGCCGAGCGTATCGAACCACTTGAGCTGGAGCCCGGCATAAGCCGCGCGCACCAGCCCGGAGAGGCTGCTGAACTCGTTTGGTTTATCGCGGTGCAGAATGCCGACCCAGGCGGCGCCGGTGTATTCGACGGCAACGTCGGCGGCACGGACGAGCAACGCCTGGTGAGCCGTAGCGAGGCTGGGATATGGGCTGGCGCGGTTGACCGGCACGTCCGAACTCTCGAGCTGGCGGGCGACGATCTCGGCCAGAATGCGCTGTTCCGTGCTGTTCGCGCCGGCGACGACGAGAGGGTCCGGCCGCGAACACGCCGCCAGGGCCATGCACAGCAGCACAGCGCCAGCCTGGGTAAATGAAATGGGTCGGCTCAGTTTCGGCCGCAGAGATCGGGAGTGCGGCACATGCCACCCGGGCAGGGCGGCAGACTCGGCGAACTCTTCGCTCCAGCGGCGTGAGCGGCGAAGGTGGACAGCTCGGTTTTCACGTGCGATTCGCCGCACGAAGGGCAGGCGACGGACTCGCCGCCACGCCGCACCAGCTTCTCGAACTTCGTCCCACAGTCGTCGCAGCGGTACTCGAAAATAGGCATTTCAGGCCAACCTCAGAATATCCCGATTGTATCATCCGGCATTGTTGCCGTTCAGCCGCGCGTGCAGCAGAATCAGAAGCGTCAGCAGGAAAACCAGAATCGTCCCGGGCAGGGGGACGGCCATGACGGCGCGAATGCCCCAGGATGTCGCCATCAGGCCAATGGTCCACGGCGCGAGCATGCCGCCCGTGAAGGCGAACGAAAGCAGGCCGCTGAACACGGCCGGGTGGTAATGCGGGAAACGCGTCGAGATTTTCTCCGCAACCAGAGGATAGACCGGAGCAAAACCGATGCCGATGCAAAGCACTGCGACAGTAGCGCCGAAAAGGTTGTTGGTAAAGGTGAGAATGACGCACCCAAACACCGCGCCAGCCATGGAGCACAACAGCAGCCGTCCATGCCGCATCCGTGGCAGCAGTGGCTGCACCGCGAGACGTCCACTCATCAGCGCGAGCCAGTACACGGCCAGCATGATGAGCGATGTTTCGGGGCTGACGCCGAGCCGTTCGATGAGAAACAGCGGCAGCCAACCAGCGATGGCCCATTCATTTCCGAACTGCAGGAACAGCAGCAACGTGAACAGCACCACGCCGGGGTTGCGGAAATCGGCCACAACGCGCCGCCACGACTGTTCCTGCGGCGGCAGCGCTGCCGGCAGTCTCCATCGCCCGAAAAAGACTCCGAAGCCCGCTGCGATGGCCGCGAACATCAGCAGAATCTGGGCGACGGTATAGACAAAGAACGTACCCGCGATGAGCAGCGCCGCCATGGAGCAGCCGATTCCGAATGTGGCCCCGGCAATGTTGAGCGTGGATGCCCGATCACGGTTGTAAAAAGGCGTTGTCGCGTAGAGCAGGGCAGTACTGGTCATTCCCGATCCGGCGCCCAGCACCAGAAAGCCGATATAACGCCAGACGGAACTTGCCGGCGGCAGCGTCAGCGCGAACAGTACGAATGCCGACGCGGCAGTGAACGCACCAATCGAAAGCAGCCGGACAATCGACGTTCGGCGCGTCAGAACCGCAGTGGTGCGAGCGGCGGCGAGCAGACCGATGTTCAGGAACAGGAAGCAGGCGCCGGCGCCGCGATAGTCGCCGGTGATGTGATAGCGCCAGGCCGGCAGGATCGCGCCAACGAACGAGAGCAGCAGTCCGGAGAGGAGGAATCCGGCGAAAGCGTTCCGCGCATCCGTTGCGCGGGCCGCGGGCGCGAACACGGCGCTCTGGCCGGAGATCGACGACACTCGATTCATTCTAACCTTCTACGGATTGGCGTAACCCGCCGGCGCCGGATACGGGAAACGGTAGCGCGAAACATCGGCGATTGATGTTGTTCAGCAGCTTAGCGCTGGTCACGCGATTGCACTCAGAACAGCAATTCAGGGGTGAGATTCACCCGTTGGTGGTGGTTGCCTTCTCGAGGGAATGCCCCGCATGTTCTTTGTGCGGGGCTTTTTGTTGCGAGATACGCTATGTGAGGAGGCATCGCCGTTGCTACGCCGTTCTCTCCTGCAGACTGTTGTTGCCGGAGTCGCTCTGGACGCCATCGCCGCGCCGGGCGCCCGACCTCGCCTCGGCGTCGTGACCGGGGCCACAAAGCCGGCAGACGTCGACCGGGCCATCGCCCGCGTTCACGAATTCGGGCTGTCCACGTGCCAGTTCGGCGCCGGCCCCGCCCCGGATCTAAACCTCGCCCGCCCTCTGAAGGACGCGCTCGAACGCTATAAGGTGGAAGCGACGGCGGTGATGACGCTCGGGCCGGGGCGGATGGTGTGGGACTTTGACCAGGGTCCGGCGACCATCGGGCTGGTCCCGCGCGCCACCCGTGTCGCGCGCATTGACGCCCTGAAGCGCGCGTCCGACCTCGCGCGTGCGTGCGGCATCCACGCGGTGCATACGCATTGCGGGTTCATTCCCGAAGTGCCGAAGGATCCGCTTTATTCCGAGGCGATTACTGCCATTCACGAGGTTGCCTCGTACTGCCGCACAAATGGGCAGAAGTTCCTCATGGAAACCGGCCAGGAAACGCCTGTGACCTTGCTGCGCGCTATCGAGGATGTTGATCTCGACAATGTCGGTGTGAACCTCGATACGGCCAACCTCATCCTCTACGGCAAGGGGGAACCCGTGGGCGCGCTGGAGGTCATCGGCAAGTACGTGCGCGGCCTGCACGCCAAGGACGGTCTCTATCCGACCAACCCTCACCACCTCGGCAGTGAAGTGCCGATCGGGCACGGGCGAGTTAATTTCCCTGAGGTCATGCGCCATCTTCGTGCGCTCAACTACTCCGGGCCAATCACCATCGAGCGCGAGATCGAGGGCGCACAGCAGCAGGCGGATATCCGAGCCTCGAAGCAGTATCTGGAGCGGCTGATCGATCAGGCCTGGGGTTGAGGCGCGCCTGGCGGGCGAGAGGTGGGGGAAATGGCCAATTGACGCCCCCGGCGATCCGGCGCATGCTGGAATTAAGCGGCCAGCCTGGTCTTCCCTCCTGACTCGCATCAGTAAAAATGAAACAACCCGCCGCACATCCGAAGGGTACGAATGCAAACGTATTGTTGAGCTCCGTATTCGGCCCTTATGCCCGCGACGATGAATTCGGCAGCCGCGCCATCAACCCCATGGAGCTGTACCACAATCAGGTGACGCGCGCCCAGGGCGCATTCTCCGTGCGCATGTATCACCGCTCCTGGGGCATCATGATGATTCAGGCCAATATCTCGGCGCCCTGCACCGTGCTCGATTTTCCCACCCGCGAGGTGTTCGAGCGGGAAATCGTGCGGCATCGCTACGACATTGTCGGCATTTCGTCCATCATCGTCAACGTGGGCAAGGTGCGAGAGATGTGCCGCATGGTGCGGCGGCTGTCGCCGGAGTCCACCATCGTGGTGGGCGGGCACGTGGCGGCAGTCCCCGGCCTCGAGTACATGATCGACGCGGACTACATCGTCAAAGGTGAGGGCATCCGCTGGATGCGCTCCTTTCTGGGCGAGAACGTGGACGCGCCCATCCGGCATCCTCATATCATTTCCGGATTCGGTCTGCGGGCCATGGGCGTGAAGATCCCGCAGCCACCCGGCTCCACTGCCGCGACCATCATTCCTTCGGTGGGCTGCCCCATGGGTTGCAACTTCTGCACCACTTCCGCGTTTTTCGGCGGCAAGGGAAGAGTACAGAACTTCTACGAATCCGGCGCCGACCTGTTCCGTGTCATGTGCGAGGCCGAACAGGCCCTGGGCGTTCAATCGTTCTTCATCATGGACGAGAACTTCCTGTTGCAGCGCCGGCGTGCGCTGGAGTTGCTGGATCTGATGAAGGCGGCAGGCAAGAGCTGGTCCTTTTACGTCTTCTCTTCGGTGAACGCGCTGCGGAAATACACCGCCGAGGAACTCGTCGACCTGGGCGTCTCGTGGGTTTGGATGGGACTGGAGTCGCCAAAGTCCGGCTACGCCAAGCTCGGGGATACGGACACCCGCGATCTGGCGCGCCGCCTGCGTGAGCACGGCATCAAGCTGCTCGGTTCGAGCATTATCGGTCTCGAGCACCACACGCCCGCGAACATCACCGAGGAGATCGATTACGCGGTCGAGCATGAGACGGACTTCCACCAGTTCATGCTCTACACGCCCGTTCCCGGGACGCCGCTGTACCGGCAGATGGCGGAGGAGGGCCGGCTTCTCGATGATGTCGATCTGGCGGATATACACGGCCAGTACAAGTTCAACTTCAGCCATTCGGCGATCTCCCGCGAGGAATCGAAGATTCTGCTTGACGATGCGTTCGCGCGGGATTACGAACGAAACGGGCCGAGCCTGTATCGCATCTGCCGGACCACGCTCGCCGGATGGAAACGCTACAAAGCCCATCCGGATCCGCGCGTTCGCCGGCGGTTCGAATGGGAGGTCCGGTCCATCAGCAGGGCTTATTCCGGCCTGCTGTGGGCCATGGAGCACCGCCTGCGGAAGACGAACACCGCGGTCAGCGACAAAGTCCGCTCGCTGCGCCTGGAACTGGACGCCGAGTTCGGCCGCCTGGCGTGGGTGACCGCACG
Source organism: Bryobacteraceae bacterium (assembly GCA_035653295.1). Taxonomy (GTDB): domain Bacteria; phylum Acidobacteriota; class Terriglobia; order Bryobacterales; family Bryobacteraceae; genus DASRCB01. The sequence continues at coordinate 736 of DASRCB010000095.1, read as the reverse complement.
CCTGCTGGGGCCGCTGCTGCTGTGGACCAGTTGGCGCGAAGAACGACGGCTGGCCAAAGGCCGAACCTGGGAGCCCCCGACGATCATTGAGCGCAGCGAGCGAGCCCTGACCTGAACCAGCCGTTCCTGCGGCTGCAAGCCAGCCCCTTGGATCCGATATAAAGGCGCCCGGCCAGGAATAACGCGGCACTGGGTTGACGGAGCGCCCTGCAAACGCATACATTCGTACTTCGCCATGTCCAAAGCCGAACTGACCCGCCGCGCGTTCGCCGCAGCTGTTGCCGCCGCGCCCGCCATCCTGAGATCCGAAACCACTGCCCGGACCGCGCGCATCAAGGTGGACCCTGAGCGCGTCATCGGCCCCATCGATCCAAAGATTTACGGCAACTTCGCCGAACATCTCGGCCGCTGCATCGAGGGCGGCATCTTCGACGAGGGCTCGCCGCTCTCGGACTCTCACGGCTATCGCAAAGACGTGATGCAGGCGGTCCGCGATCTGCACGTCACGCTCCTGCGCTGGCCGGGCGGCAACTTCTCTTCCAACTACGACTGGATGGACGGCATCGGACCACGCGACCAACGGCCCAAACGGCTCGAGATGGCGTGGGCGACGGTGGAGGACAACCGCTTCGGTACACACGAGGCGCTGGACTACTGCGAGCTGATGGGCATCGAGCCATACGTATGCCTGAACCTCGGCACCGGGTCGTGGGTGCAGGCGCAGCGGTGGGTGGAG
>DASRCB010000094.1:0-34720 GCA_035653295.1 Bryobacteraceae bacterium | reverse complement strand
GCTGGTGTCCGGTTCACCTCCGCATCCCCAAGGTTCATCCGGGGCGGCAGAACGAGGCCGGCAATGCCTCCCAGTGCTCCGAGCGCACCACCCGCTGCAACGGCGCCCTTTGCACCTCCGAGCGCGACGAGGCTATAGTACAGCGAGTTGCTGGCCATGTCGCCAGCGAGGGTCGCGGTGCGGAGGTGTTCCGGCGGATCGAAGCCGGCCGCTGTGCACATCCTCGCCAACGCCCGCATTCCTATAACGTCGACGCGCGGCGCCCGGGGCGTGATCTGCCGTGTGATCTCATGTGCTACGTTCACGGACGCCGCTCCCGCGATGCCGGCTACGGTTCCCGCCAGGAGATTATTCACAACCACATGGACGCCCGCCGGAAGGTGTTGCTTCGGATATTTCAATTCTGCGTTGCCCGCTTGCCTGCGTGGGTAGTGGGTCAGCTTCAAAGCCGAGCTGTTGAAATCTCGATCTGAACATCGGAGTCGGTAAGATCGCGCCTCGGAATCGTTGTGCTCGCCAGCGGCGATGTGGCACTGCCGGCGGACCAGGCTGTTGCGTTGTACATATCAGCCAGGCTACCGGCCAACGAGGCGCTGCAGGTTCTCCGGATATCTCGCACCGTGGATGTCAATCTTCGCGGTTGCTTCATCAAGCTGGCGTAGGTCGTCAGCCGTCAGCGTGATGTTCACGGCGCCGAGGTTCTCTTCGAGACGATGCAACCTGGTGGTGCCCGGGATCGGCACGATCCACGGTTTCTGCACCAGAATCCAGGCCAGCGCGATCTGGGCGGGGGTCGCGTTCCTGTGCCTGGCAAACGAACCGATGAGATCCACGACAGCCCAGTTGGCGTCGCGGTTCTCCGGAGAGAAGCGTGGGACGATGTTGCGGAAATCGCCCTTATCGAACTGCGTGTCTTTGCTGATCGCCCCGGTGAGAAAGCCCTTGCCGAGCGGGCTGAACGGCACAAAGCCGATGCCCAGTTCTTCGAGCGTCGGAATGATTTCGTGCTCGGGTTCTCGCCACCACATCGAGTATTCACTTTGCAGCGCCGCCACCGGCTGTACCTTGTGCGCCCGGCGAATGGTCCGGGCGCCCGCCTCCGACAGTCCGAAGTGTTTGACCTTGCCGGCTTGAATCAGGTCCTTAACCGCGCCGGCCACGTCCTCAATGGGAACCTCCGGGTCGACACGATGCTGGTAAAACAGATCGATGCGATCGGTCTTCAACCGCTGAAGGGATGCATCAGCCACTTGCCTGATGTGCTCGGGGCGGCTGTCCAGACCGGCTTGCTTCCCATCCTCGATCCTGAAGCCGAATTTGGTGGCGATCACGACCTGGTCGCGGAATGGAGCGAGCGCCTCGCCTACCAGTTCTTCGTTCGCGAACGGCCCATAGACCTCGGCGGTGTCAAAGAACGTTACACCATGTTCCACCGGCACGAATGAGTGAAATCCCCTGCTGCTTCCCGACCGCGGGGCCGTAGCCGAAGCTCATCCCCATGCAGCCCAGACCAATGGCCGATACTTCCAGGTTGCTGTTCCCAAGTGTGCGTTTCTGCATGATGCCTCCTGTTCGCTGCGAGCTGACTAACTCGCTCGGACATTCTATAAATGCCGAGGCGCTCCTCGAGATTCTGGGACGTGCTACCGGACGGCGCCAAATTGTTTCACGCCATGTAAGCTATCCCCGCACTTACCTCGTCCGTTTCTGGAAAACTTCCTTTGCGACCGGCAGAGCCGAGAACGCGTTCGGCCACCCGGCATAAAACGCCAAATGCGTGATCACCTCCGCCGCCTCCGTCTGCGTCAGGCCGTTGTCCATTGCCCTGTTCAGGTGATAGGAGATTTGCGCGGCCTGACCGTTGGCAATGAGCGCGGCGACAGTCACCAGACTTCGGTCGCGGGGAGCGAGGTCAGGGCGGAGCCAGAGATCACGGAACAGCACCTCGGTGGTGTACTGCACGAGTCCGGGAGCGACGTTGCCGAACTGCTCTTCAACCGCGGCTGCGCGTCGATTCTCGGCCTCGTCATCCAGCGGAAGCAGAGGAGGGGAAGCGGCCGGAAGCTGATCGGCGCCGATCATGCGCTCGGCGAAGATGCTCTCTACGAGGGCGGCCGCCGACATGGCATTGGCCCACCCGGCGTAAAAGGCCAGATGCGTAATGATGCCGGAAATCTCGGACGGTTTCACGCCGCTGTCGATCGCCAGGTTCACGTACCGTGGAATCTCGGTGGCCTGGTTGCGCGCGATCAAGGCGGCAACTGTAACTATTCCGCGGTCTCGGGCCGAGAGGCCGGGCCGCTTCCACAGGCCCGCGACAGGGCCCTCGGCGTACTTCTCGAGAGCCGGCGGCGACGTTCTGATGTCGTCTGTTATTCGCATGTTGGATTTCCTTATCGACCATCTAACTCTCGAGGCGTTACTTTGACCGTTGCCGATCTCGCGCGTGCGCCGATCATCGGCGGAAGATATTCGCTGTCCTTGTATTTCGCGCGGTAAGCGTCGTCGATGCGGTCGTGGATTGCTCCATCGACGGACTCGAAGCCGACGTCCTTTGTCATGCCACCGGCCGTGATCCGGCCCGCCTTCTGGCGCATGGCCGCCCGATACCAGCGCGAATTGCGGCCGTTGTACGCCCGAACGTACAGCTCGTCATCCACGACCACCGACCAAATCCATGTCGGTGTGCCGTATGTGCGCCCATCCTCGCGAAAGGGGGAGATGTGCAGGTCGTCGGTTGAAGCAATCTTCTCCAGTTCGTCCTTGTTCCAACTGCTCATAGCTCGACCTTTTTATGCCGCCTGCGGCAGCAACAGAGCTTTAATCGCGCGGCGGTCATCCATGGCGCGGTAACCCTCGGCCACCTGCTCGAGCGGCAGCACCAGGTCGAAGACTTTCCCGGGATCAATGTTGCGGTTCAGGATCAGTTCGATCAGGTTGGGCAGATAGCGGCGAACCGGCGCGGGGCCGCCATGCAGGTGGACGTGTGTAAAGAACAGCTTCGCTCCATCGAGGGTGACGTCATGGGGAACGCCGACATAGGACACGAAGCCACCCGGACGGGTTGCGTGGATGGCCTGCATCATCGACTCCTGCGTACCCACGCACTCCAGCACCGAATCCGCGCCGATGCCGTTCGTCAAATCCCTGATACGAGAGACTCCGTCCTCGCCGCGCTCGGCCACGATATCCGTGGCCCCGAACTCGCGGGCGAGCCTTTGCCGTGCTTCATTACGGCTCATGGCGATTATCCGCTCGGCTCCCATCTGCCTCGCCGAAAGCACGCCGAGAAGGCCCACTGCCCCGTCGCCCACAACAACCACCGTGCCGCCTGGCTTCACGTTCGCGGCGTCAGCGGCGAACCAGCCCGTACCTAAGACATCCGACGCCGCCAGCAGACTGGGGACGATATCATCAGGCGGCGCGCCATCGGGGGTCGGCACGAGTGTGCCCTCGGCCAACGGTACTCGCAGAAACGGCGCCTGCGCTCTCAGCATGAACTCGCGGTGGATGCATGAGGACTGATACCCGTACTGGCAGTTCGGACAGGTGTTGTCGGAGGTCGCGAACGAGCCGACCACAAACTGCCCTGGCTTAACAGATTTGACCGCGCTCCCGACTTCTTCGACAAAGCCGCAGTACTCGTGTCCCATCGGTGTCGGGCCATCGATCTGTTGCAGGCCCCTGTACGGCCACAGGTCCGATCCGCACACGCACGTTGCCGCGAGGCGGAGCACCGCGTCGCCAGGGTCCACGATCTTCGGCGTCTCACGGTCTTCGAACCGGATGTCGCGCGGTCCGTAAAGAACAGCTCCTCGCATAGTGTCTCCTCTATCTGTTGCTCAATCGCTCGATTTGTTCCGGGTAACGAGCTCCCTGAACCGTGATGTTCGCGGCGGCGCGTTCGATTTCGCTGAGATCGTCCGGTGAAAGCTCTAACGTCAGGGATCCGAGGTTTTCATCGAGACGGTGAAGTTTGGTCGTGCCCGGAATGGGTACAATCCACGGCTTCTGCGCCAGCAGCCAGGCAAGGGCGATTTGACCCGGAGTGGCGTTTTTTCGTTGCGCGATGTTCTGGAGGAGATCGACTACCGCATGGTTGGCTTTGCGGTTCTCCGGATTGAATCGCGGCACAGCCCTGCGGAAGTCAGATCTGTCGAAGGTCGTGTTTTCGTCGATGTTTCCCGTGAGGAATCCCTTTCCCAGCGGGCTGAAAGGAACGAAGCCGATGCCGAGTTCTTCGAGCGCCGGCAGGACTTCCCTTTCCGGTTCGCGATACCAGAGCGAATACTCACTCTGCACGGCAGTGACGGGCTGAACAGAATGTGCGCGGCGGATGGTGTCGGCCGCCGCTTCAGAAAGCCCGAAGTGTTGGACCTTGCCCTGCTGTATCAGGTCACTGACGGCTCCCGCGACGTCTTCAATCGGCACGTCGGGGTCAACGCGGTGTTGATAATACAAGTCGATTGTGTCCACGCGCAGGCGCGCGAGCGAGCCCTCGACGGACTGCTTAATGTGCTCCGGCCGGGAGTTCAAACGACTCCACCTGGTCTCACCCGCATGGGCGGGAGCCCACCCAAACTTTGTCGCAATTACGACGCTGCCACGAACGGGCGCCAGCGCTTCACCCACCAGCTCTTCGTTTGCGTACGGGCCGTAGACCTCGGCAGTATCGAAGAATGTTACGCCGCGATCCACCGCCGCACGTAACAGCGAGATCATCTCGTGTCTGTCCGGAATCGGGCTGTAAGACCAGCTCATGCCCATGCAGCCGAGGCCGAGAGCAGAAACTTCGAGGCCGCCTTTCCCCAGATTTCGCCTCTTGCTGTTCAATAACGTTCCCACGTCACCCTCCAGCGCTCATCCGGGCGCGTGGATTTCACGATGAGCTGATTGCCCGAAAATTCATAGAGACGGGCCAGGTCTTTGCCCACGAGCGTACGGACGAGCGCGCCGTCGATATGGAATGTAAACGTGTGAGCACGTTCGTTAACCTCGTATGTGCCCCAGGACGCTTCATAGCCGCCTTTCGAGTACTGTTCCGGTCCCGCAGAAACAGACGCCTGTGGTTGATGCTCCATAACCTGGACGGACGCATGGCCATCGCGGGTGAAGACAAACATTCCGGCGCAGTGAACGTCGTGAGTCTTACCGTCAGCTCCTGGCTGTTCGAGCCGGACGAGCCGCCATGCCCCGGCAAACCGGTCCCGCATGTCAGCGCGATTCTGGCCGGCGCCGCAACCGGCCAACAGCAGAGTGAGGCAGATGCCGATCCGTTTCTTCATATGGGGTTGCGCCTCAATTTCAAATTAGTGGGACCACACCGGCGCGCGCTTTCCCGATCCTGCCGTTTTTTTGCCTGATCCTGTCTGGATCTCCCAATCTGTGCACAAGAGGACCGCTCGGGCGGTACGGTGGAGAGGGAGGGCTCCGGATGCCGAAACGAAGGCCGGAACAAACTCGCATCGAGCCGACGGTGATCGACTTGAGAAAGGCGCTGGCCAGAAGGATCGCCGCGCAGGCGCGAACGGAGGGAGAACATTCGACCGCGATCCCCGGACTGCTGCTGTTCCGCCGCACGGCGCCAAGCTCGTGCTACCGCGCGACATACGAGCCATGCCTCAACGTGTTCGCGCAGGGCCGAAAGGCAATCAACCTTGGTGGGACGGAGTACATATGTGACGGATCTTCGTTTCTTGTCTCATCCATCGACGTGCCCGTTCAAAGCCAGATCATCGAGGCATCCGAAGAGGCGCCGCTTCTCTCGATGCTTCTCCGGCTCGACATGACGATGGTCGGCGAGGTGCTGAGCCGCGAGGACCTCCCCGAAGCGGCAGCGCCTCCCCATGGCCGTGGTTTGGCCGTCGGCGAGACGACCGCAGGTTTGCTCGGCGGCTGCATCAGACTGATGGAGATTCTGGAAACGCCTGAGGACATCCCGTTCCTGAGCCCATTGATCCAGCGCGAGATCGTGTATCGCCTGCTCAGAACGCCGCAGGGTGAGCGCCTGCGCGCGATCGCCACAAGAGGTGATCTGAGCAATCGAACTGCACGAGCGATCACCTGGCTGAAGGCGAACTACACGAAGCCGCTCCGCATGGAGGAACTTGCCGAGGTCGCCCGCATGGGCGTCTCGACCCTGCACCACCAGTTTCGGGCGTTAACCGCCATGAGCCCACTCCAATACCAGAAGCAACTCAGGCTTCAATCAGCACGGCAGCGAATGATTACGGACGGGATTGACGCGACACGAGCGGCGTATGAGGTGGGTTACGAGAGTGCGAGCCAGTTCAGCCGTGAGTACAGCCGCTTCTTCGGCCAGCCGCCCCTGCGGGATGTGAAGGCTCTGCGCGACGGTAGAGTTGCGCGAGTAGGCGCCGCGTAGGCGTTGAGCATTCCGCGTCGCTGGATTCCTCAGGTTCGGCCTTCGTTCATACTGGACTTATCGTTATGCCAGCGGAACTGCTGTGTTTCGAGCCCTCATGCCGTGCGCGCTACAACATTGACGCCGTTCTTTATTCGTGCCCGAAGTGCGGCGGATTGCTGGAGGCGCGGGTCGAAACGCCCGCCGAATCGGCTGATGCGTTGAGGACCATCTGGCGGCAGCGGCGCACCTGCAACACCCCGCTCGATCAGAGCGGCGTCTGGCGCTATCGCGAACTGCTGCCTTTCGGCCCCAACACGCGTCCGACCACGCTTCGGGAGGGAAATACGCCGCTGCTGGATGCGCCCCGCGCGGCCGAATACGGCGGCCTGGAACGGCTGACGTTCAAGCATCAGGGCTTCAACCCGACCGGCTCTTTCAAGGACAACGGCATGACCTGCGGCGTCACGCAGGCGGTGCGGCTGGGCATGAAGCGCGTAGCCTGCGTTTCCACAGGAAACACCTCGGCATCGATGGCCGCGTACGCCAGCGCGGCCGGGCTCGATCCCATCATTTTTATCCCGCATGGGAACATCTCCTACGGCAAGCTGGCGCAGGCGCTCGAGTATGGCGCCCGCACGCTGCAGGTGGAGGCGAACTTCGACCAGATCCTGGCCCTCGTGCGCACGCTCGCCGAGCGGCTGGGCATCTATCTTTTGAATTCGATCAATCCCTTCCGTATTGAAGGCCAGAAGGCGATTATTTTCGAAATGCTCGATCAGCTCGACTGGAATCCGCCGGACTGGATCGTGCTCCCGGGCGGCAATCTCGGCAACACTTCTGCTTTCGGCAAGGCGCTCCGCGAGTTGCTGGAGTTCGGTTTCATCCCTCGCATACCGAGGCTGGCGGTGATACAGGCTGAGGGCGCGGCGCCGTTTTACCGGCTTTTCAGCCACGGCGGCGAGTACAGCAGCGTCGCGGCGCCGGAGACTCTGGCGACAGCCATCCGCATCGGCGATCCGGTTTCCTGGCCCAAAGCCATGGCCGAGATTCGAGCTTCAAACGGTGTTGTGGAGCGAGTCAGCGAGCAGGAAATCGCGGACGCGAAGGCGCAGATCGGGCGCGCCGGCATCGGCTGCGAACCGGCTTCGGCAGCTACGCTGGCCGGAATTCGGAAGCTCACCGCAGCCGGCGCGATAACGCGGGAAGAGCGCGTGGTGGCCGTGCTCACCGGAAACGTGCTGAAGGACCCGGACTACATCTACCGCTATCACACCGGGCAACTGAAGACGCCTTCGGGCGCTCCGATTCATTCCACCTTCGGCAATCAGCCAGTGGTGGCGCCCAACGATCCCGACCACATTGCGGCAATGCTGGAGAGCTGATGGACCAATCGAGCATCACCGTCAGCCGCACATCCGAGGCCGACGTAAAGCAGCGCCAGATCCTGGTGGACCTGGACGGCAATCGTATTGCGGAGCTCACGTTCGGCAAGAGCATCACGCGAAAAGTGCCGCCCGGCCGCCACGAGCTTCGTGTGGACAATACGTGGAATCGGAAAAAGGCCGAATTCGATCTGGCCCCTGGCGAGCACGCGCGCTTTCAGACCCTGAGCCGCGCTGGGCGCTTCACGTGGTTCCTTGTGGCCGCGTTCGGCGCCGGGCCGATGTACGTCAGTTTGGAACGGGAACCGTAGCAGCAGGCTGCTGCTGTGTCATGCAGTGCAGCGTGCCCAGACCGAGCACCAGGTCGGAACAGGCGATACCGATTACGGTGCGATCGGGGAACAGTTCGGCGAGGGTGTTCAATGCGATACGGTCATTCGGGTCGTTGAACGTCGGCGCGAGGACGATCCCGTTCGCGATGTAGAAGTTCGCGTAGCTGGCGGGCAGCCGCTGTCCGTCAAAAAAGAGCGGCGCGGGCATGGGCAGCGTGCGGATGTTCAGATTGGTTCGCCGGAGGAGGGCGAGATTGTCCTGCAGCGGCTCGTAATTGACCTCGGCCGGGTCGTCCTCGACGACGGTCACGATTGTGTCGCGATTGACGAAGCGCGCCAGGTCGTCCACGTGGCCATGAGTGTCGTCTCCGGCGATTCCGCGGTGTAGCCAGATCACGCGGTCGATTCCCAGGTACTCGGCGAAGCATCGCTCGAGATCATCGCGGCTCACGCCCGGATTGCGCGCCTGGACCGGGCTGAGCAGGCATTCCTCGGTGGTCAGCATGAGACCGGCGCCGTTGACGTCGATGCTGCCGCCTTCCAGCACCATCCCCGGCTCGACACACTCCATATCGAGGCGCTGCGCCAGCAGCGGCGGGGTCTCATTGTCATTCGCCCAGTTGTCGTATTTCGCCCAGCCGTTGAAAATCCAGTTCGTAATGACGACCCGGTTCTCCGCATCGCGCACGAAGATGGGGCCGTAATCGCGAATCCAGCTGCGGTTGGTGGCGTGCGTATAGAACTCAGCCGCTGCACCGTATTTCGCCAGCAGGCGGGCCGCCCGGCGTTCCGCGGCGTTGTCCTCAACGAGGACGCGCACCTTCTCGACGCGGCCGAGATGGCGCGCGATCTCTCCGTAAACGAGGGGAATGGCGGCAAACTTCCCCGGCCAGTCACTTTTCTCATGCGGCCATGCGAGCCACGTGGCCTCATGCGGCTCCCACTCCGCCGGCATCCGATACGGCGGCATTATGCGAGCCAGCGCTGCGCGATAGGGCCGTAAGCGTCGATGCGCCTGTCGCGCAGGAAGGGCCAGTTGCGGCGCACCTCTTCCATGCGGTGTGGGTCGCACTCGACCACGAGAATCTCCTCGTTATCGACCGATGCCTCGGCGATCACCTGCCCGAACGGATCGGCGACGAATGACGATCCCCAAAATTCCAGACCGCGCTCCGGCGGGCCCTCGAATCCGACGCGATTGACAGCGGCCACGTAAACGCCGTTGGCGATGGCGTGCGCGCGCTGGATGGTCCGCCAGGCGTCGAGCTGCGCCGCGCCATATTCGGCCTTCTCCGAAGGATGCCAGCCGATCGCCGTGGGATAGAACAGCACCTCCGCTCCCTGCAGGCTCGTTAGCCGCGCGCCTTCGGGATACCACTGATCCCAGCACACCAGCACGCCGATGCGCCCGTGCGGCGTGTCGAAATTGCGGAAGCCGGTGTCGCCGGGGGTGAAGTAGAATTTCTCGAAGTAGAGCGGATCATCCGGGATGTGCATCTTGCGATAGATGCCCTGCAGCTCGCCGTCGGCGCCGATCACCGCCGCAGTGTTGTGATACAGTCCGGCGGCGCGCCTTTCGAACAGCGAGGCGATGACCACCACTCCGCACTCTTTCGCGATACCGCCGATGCGCTCCGTCGTGGGGCCCGGGATGCATTCCGCGAGTGCGAACAGCTCTGCGTTTTCCTCGCGGCAGAAATACTGAGACCGGAACAGCTCCTGGAGGCAGATGATCTGCGCTCCCCGGCCGGCGGCCTCGCGAATGCGCCAGATCGCCTTCTCCAGGTTTTCACCGGGATCTACGGAGCAGGCCATTTGAATCAGGCCGATGCGGAACTTCCCGGCGGAGGCGACGCGCATGCTCCTATTGTCTGCTACGGCTGCTGGATCTCGTCGGCGGGCGTTTCGAGGATCCTGCCTTCATCGACGCGAATGAAGCGGAGGCCGCAATTCGCCGCCAGCTGCCGATCCACATCCGAGTCCCCGATCATCACCGAGCGGCGCAGGTCGATATCCCACTTTTCGCGCGCCTGTTCGACCAGGCCCGGCCTCGGTTTGCGGCAATCGCACGCGCCTTCCTCGTGTGGGCAGACGAAGATATCGTCAATGCGCGCCCCCGCGCGCTCCAGTTCGGCGCGCATCCGCCGGTGGATCTCCTCCAGGTCAGCGGGCCGCGTGATACCGCGCGCGACGCCGCGCTGATTCGTCACGACGATGACCAGGAACCCCAGCGCGCGGAAAAGGCGAATCCAGTCGGCGACATTCGGCGCCAGGCGAAACTCCGTCGCATCGCGCAGGTATCCGCCTGGCGGCGGCTTCATATTGATCACGCCATCGCGGTCCAGAAACACGCAGGCGCGGCTCATGCGGGCATGATAGCGCAGAGGGGTCGGATGGAATAATGAAGGCGTGCAGAAGAAGGTGGACGCCGGCCTTTCGCGCGATCTGAAGAACGCGCCGGGCGCGCGGCGGCTGGCCATCGCGGCGGAGTATCTCGCCAAAATCGGGGCCGCCTTTCAGCAGGAGACCATCGATCGCCTGCACGGCGAGATTCTGCGCGCCTTCCCGACAGAGGATCGCCCGGCGCTGCTGGAGTGGGGACGCGCCTTACCCGCCACCGCCGCCGCCGAATACCTGCGCGCCCGTCTTGCCGCTGACGCCGGCGATAATACCGCTTCCGCGGCCCACTGGGAGAAATTCTTCGCTCTGCATGCCGGCCGCGAGCCGGGCCTGCTGTTGAGCTACGCGCGCGTGCTCGCCGATCTAGGCCGCTACAGCGATGCCGCCGGCCGCCTGCGGCGCGCGATCGAGCAGCACCCGAAGTATGCCTTCTTTCCTCGCGCCGAACGTGTCCTGTCGAAGCTAGCCGCCGAAGAGCGCAGCTGGCTGCGTGAGTGCCGCATCGGCATTCTTGGTAACAGCACCACGAGCCTTCTCGTGCCCATTCTCGAAGCCTGCGCCTTCCGCGATCGCATTCGAGCGCACCTCTATGAGGGCCTCTACGGCTCCATGCATCAGGAGGCGCTCGATCCCGGCAGCGGTCTGGCGCGCTTCCGGCCCGATATCGTTCTTCTGGTGAATCACTGGCGTGATCTCGACCTTCCGCCGGTGATCTCTGACGAGAACGAGTTCATCGAACACTTTGTCGCGGAGCGCATTGCATTGTGGCGCCGCCTGCGGGAGCAGTTTGGGTGTCACGTTGTGCAATTCGCGTTCGACTTTCCATCCGAGGAGCCTTACGGATACGTCAGCCGCTCCGTGCCTGGCGGGCGTACGCGCGTCATTTCGCTGCTCAACCTGCGCCTGCACGAGGCGGCGCCAGGGGGAGTTTCCATCCTCGATACGCCCACGCTGCAGCGTGAAATCGGCCTCAATCGCTGGAGCGATCCAATGGCCTGGGACAGCTTCCGCCAGCATCCGGCGACTGACGCTTTGCCGGCGCTCGGGGAAGGCATTCTGGCGCACCTGCGGGCCGTGCTCGGCCTGACGCGTAAGGTGCTGGTTGTGGATCTGGATGACACGCTGTGGAAAGGCATCATCGGCGAAGACGGCGTGAGCGGCATTCAGATCGGTCCCGGGACGCCTGCCGGCGAAGCGCACGCGCGCCTGCAGAAATACATGCTCGATCTGAAATCGCGCGGCGTCCTTTTGGCCGTGGCGTCGAAGAACAATCCCGAAGACGCCCGCCTGCCGTTCGAGCAGCACGCGCATATGCTGCTGCGCCTCGACGACTTCGCTGCATTCGAAGCGAACTGGAACGACAAAGCGGAGAGCATTCGGACCATTGCACGACGGCTTTCGCTGGGGCTGGACAGCTTCGTCTTCCTGGATGACAACCCCGTGGAACGCGAGTGGATCCGGTCGCAGTTGCCGGAGGTCGCCGTCGTGGATGCGGGGCCATCCATCTTCTATTACGTGCAGTGCCTTGACCGGGAGCGGTATTTTTATCCGCTGGCGCTTTCGGTGGAAGACCAGGCGCGCGCGGAGCAATACCGCACCGAAAATGCGCGCGAGCAGATGCGCGCCTCGGCGCAGTCGCTGGAGCAGTTTTTGGTGGACCTGCGCCTGCGCGCGTCGGTCGTTCCGGTGTCGAGCGCCAATCTTGCCCGAGTGGCGCAGCTCACAAACAAAACGAATCAGTTCAACCTGACCACCCGCCGTTACAACGAGGAGCAGATTCGGCGTCTGGTGGCCGATCCCAACGGCTGGACGGCCGCGTTTCATCTGGCTGATCGCATGGGCGACTACGGAATTGTTGGCGTGTTGCTGTGCGTGCCCGATGGCGCTCCGGATCGGTGGGAGATCGACACATGGCTGATGAGCTGCCGCGCGCTCGGCCGACAGATGGAGAAGTACATGTTCGATCGCCTGATCGAGTCCGCGCAGTCACGTGGAATTCGCGAGATTCGCGGAGTGTACCGGCGCACAGCGAAGAACGGCATCGTCGCGGATCTGTACGAGCAACTCGGATTCCTGCGGGCCGGCGGCGCGGCCGACGAGGTGCGGTATTCGTTCGCGGTCCCTGCCAGGCCGGTCGCGACCGCGACCCACGTACAGGACGAGACCCCAACGGCAGTTACAACGTAAACGGAATCCCGTCGACGACGAATCGCACTTTTCCGCCCTCGTTGCGAACCTCGCCCCCACGTGCTCCCAAAAGCACAATGGCCCCCATGACCAGAGGCAATTGCGCGCGCCGTACGACGCGGAGTGCGGGCGCAGGCCGCCGCTCGGCGAAGGCGCACGATCGCCAGCTCTCGATTCGCTCCGCATCCGGCTCCAATACGAGTCGCGTTGCGGCGGCATCCGAGGCGGCATGCCACCACTGCTCGATGTCATGCTCGCCGCCTGGGCCGCGAATCTCATCCAGAATCAAAACGGCGGCGCCGTGGACGAATTCCATTATGCGGCGATGAACCAAACCGCGGTAGGCGCACTCGGCATCAAGGCGGTCACGGTCGCCGGAGGAAAACCACTCGTGCACGACGGTGCGGGGCTTTTCCTCCCAGCGAAACGGATTTATGGGGATGGCCTGATCGCGGCCGTCGATACGGATGGTGTTGTGCGCGGCCGAGCCTCGAAACCAGTCACGGAGCGCACGATCGCCAACGTAGGTATAGGTTCCGGGATCGATCAGGATTTCCTGCTGACCATCGCGCACCACGAGGGAAAGCGTGTCGGAATGGCTGTGACCGGCGCCCCAGGGGCCGAATGATCCTGCGTCGGCGACGATATGCGCGCTGCCCCCGGACATGACGGCGACACCCGACTCGGCGAACAGATGCGATCGCCAGGCGGAAGCCGCGGGTTTGGACCCCAGAGCCGCGGCGCCGAGCCACCACGCCGCCTGCTCGGCCAGATCGGCGCTATCGCGAATCCAGTCCGGCCGCTTGAAAAAGACACCGCAGGTAGCCAGCGTTGCGCGGCCGAACTCGTCGCGCACGCCGTAAGGATGAAAGAACCGGCCTCCATCATCGTCGCCAATCAGCGGCAGCTTCCAGGCCGGCCCCATGATGGCGTGCAGGTAATCCGCCATGCGCGCCAGCTTCTCCAGGTAGGGCTTCCCCGCAGGCTCGACGATTGCGTGAAACAGAAACATGTCCAGCGCGTACACGTGGTAATACGCCGACTGTTCGAAATGCGTGCCTTCCTGAAATACCTGCCGGCGCATCTGCTCATGGACGATGCGGCGCCCCAGTTCGCGCCAGCGCCGAGCGTTCGGGAACTGTGGGATGAGGCAACCCAGCGCGTGCATGACGACTGCTTCGCCGAGCAGGTGCGTATTCGGTGAGAAGTAATGCGACAGATTGTTCGCCACGTGCGCGCCGTGTTGATAAAGGCCTTCGAGCAGCATGCGCCGGACGCTTTCATCAAGATCGTTTGCGGCGAGATGCCACACCCACACCCAGGACATCGCCCGGAACGCCACTTCCAGGGCGCTGGCCCAGTTGATTCCCCGATGAAACGGATTCGCCTCGAACCAGCTGCGCAGCTCCGCCTCGATTTCATCCAGATACTCTCGCTTGCTTGAAAACAGCCACGCCTGGGCCAGCAGCACCAGATGCTGGTGCCGATTCAGCTCCCAGATGATCTTGTGATCCCCGGCGCGCGCAGCGTCGAGATACGGCACAAGGCGGAAATAGTCAGTACCGGTCTCGATTCCGCTCAGGTAATCGCGCCGCCAGCGAATGTCCGGTCCGGTGTCGATGGTGATGCCCAGCACTGGAAAGCGGTGTTGCAGGACCTGACCGGCATCGCGCAGCACGGCATCGACGAATGCGGTCCCGCGCAGCGCATCAGCCACGGACCGCGGATCGGGTAGTCCCGGCAGCGGCGAGGGCGCTGTAACCCGCGTCGGCAGGCGCTTTGGCGCGAGCGCCATCAGGCCGTTGCGCAGCTCCTGCCGCAGCCTGAATGCGATTTCCGTTGCACTCCTCAACGCTGTTGTCTTCCGCCCTTTGAGATAATCGTGCTGAACCCGCCCAGAGCGAATCGCCTCACATGGACATTACACCTGAAATGCTCAGGGCTCTGCCCATCTGGTACGTTGCGTTCCTGCTGTCACTCACCTGTCATGAGGGCGCGCACGCGCTGGCCGCGAAACTGGGCGGCGATCCAACCGCGTTCGAAGCCGGCCAGGTGTCCCTCAATCCATTGCCGCATATCCGCCGCGAGCTCTTCGGCACGGTCCTGTTTCCACTCATCACGTATATCGCCAATGGCTGGATGATGGGCTGGGCCAGCGCGCCGTTCGACCCGCGCTGGGAACGCCGTTATCCGCGTCGTGCTTCCGCGATGGCGCTGGCCGGACCCGCCGCAAATTTTATTCTCGCCACCCTGGCGGCTCTGGCCATGCGGGTCGGCCTCCTGACGCACGGCTTTGTGGTGCCCGAGACGATTCATCTCGCCGGCCTCGTGCAGGGACAGGGAATGATGGAGGGGCTGGCGACTTTCGTCAGCGTGCTGTTCTCGCTCAACGTGCTGCTTGGCGTCTTTAACCTGCTTCCCATCCCGCCGCTCGACGGCAGCTCGGCGATTGCGTTCTTCATGCCCGAGCGCGTGGCGCTGCGCTACATCGACATGACGCGGAGCCGCATGCTGGCCATCGTCGGCCTGGTCATCGCATGGCAGCTTTTCAATCCGATGTTCCGCCCCGTTTTCGGTTACGCTCTGCGGGCGCTCTATGCCGGCCTTCGCCTGACCTGAGTCGCGGTGCGTCGCTCGGGCGAAAATATAGTAATGGATCGGAGAACCTTCCTTAAGCAGACTGGCGTCTCGGCGCTGTCGATGACCGCGGCCTCGTACGCCCGCGTACTGGGCGCCAATGAGCGGATTCGCCTTGGTCAAATCGGCTGTGGCGACCGCAGTCACGGGCATGTGCACATGGTCTCAATCGCCGCGCGGACAACGCCTGTCGAAACCGTCGCGGTGTGTGACCTGTGGTCCCACGCCCGGGAACGCCGTGCCTCACAGGTGGAGAAGGCGTTCGGCAAGCGACCCGAATCGTACAAGTATTACGACCAGCTTCTGGACCGCAAAGACATCGACGGCGTGATGATTGCCACCGCCGACTTCCAGCACGCGAAACACTGCGCCGATGTCGTCGCCGCGGGCAAGGACTGCTACGTGGAGAAGCCGCTCGCCCAAAGCGTCGCCGACGCGAAGATGGTTCGCGCCGCCGTCAAGAACTCAAAGCAGGTGGTGCAGATGGGCACACAGCACCGCACACAGCCGTATCCCGTCGCGGTCGCCGAGATCATTCGCGGCGGACGCATTGGCCGTGTTGTCAAAGTCGAGCAGGAGTGGAACGTGAACCAGGAGCGCTGGCATGGCCGGCCGGCAGTGGCCGAACTCCGCGAGGAGGATACGGACTGGAAGCGGTGGCTGCTCGATCGGCCGTACCAGCCGTTCGATCCGCGCGTTTATCTGGAGTTCCGCCTCTATCGCAATTTTTCATCCGGCATTTTCAGTCAGTGGCTGAGCCACGGCAGCGATCTGGTGCACCTGTGGACCGGCGAGACCGCGCCGGCCAGCGCCGCGGCCAACGGCGGTGTAATGATCTGGAAGGATGGCCGCGAGAATCCCGATAACGTCAGCGTGATCTTCACCTATCCGAGCGGGTTTCTGTACTCGTACACCACCACCTTCGGCAACAGCTATCGCAGCTTCGCGCGCATCCAGGGCACGGAGGGGACCATCGACAACACTGGCGGCGAAGGCGCCTCGCTGTTCATGGTTACGAAGGAGGGGAAGGAGAACGACCCCGTCTTTTACACCGAGCCGCCATCGATGGGTCCGGCGAAGGATAACCCGGAGATCGTGACGGTTCCTGGCGCCCCAAAGCCAAACTCCAGCGGCCCGGACGACGACGACGGCCATCACCTGACTGACTGGCTGAACGCCATGCGCGACCGCCGCCAGCCCGGCGCGACGGTGGACAACGGCTTCTCGCATTCGGTAGCCGTGATCATGGCGACGGAGTCGTACTGGAAAGGCCGGCGGGTGTACTGGGATGCGAAGCGGGAAGAGATTTCGGACGAGGCGGTGTAAAGCTCACCCGCTTCCGCCGGATATCTTCACAGGGGCTTCGCCTCGCGAAGGATCGTATCGCGCACGTACCAGTGGAGCGACTTCTCTCTCCCGATGTGGATCTTCATGCTCAGCAGTTGCTCGAGATCCTGAACCAGCCTGACATGGTCGAGCAGACTACGGCCAGGCTGCCATTCGACCAGCAGATCGAGATCGCTCGCTGCGTTCGCATCGCCGCGCGCTACCGAGCCAAACACACGCACATTTACGGCCCCGTGGCGCGTAGCCGCGGAGAGGATCTCGTGCCGGCGCTTTTTCAGATCGACCATACCTCATTGTGCGACGATTCGCCGTCGCCCCTGCTACGCCGCCTTGATCTCCGTCCAGAGTCGATCCCTCAGCCGCTGCACAGGAGCCGGCATGGTGCGGCCCCATTCGCCGCGAGCCCAGACCTCCGGCGGCGGATACAGAATCGGGTTGTCCCGGAACTCGGGCGGAAACAGCTTCCGCGCGGCGGCGTTGGTGGTCGTGGTGCGGGCCGCCTGTGCGTTCGCGGCGGCCACGTCGGCGCGCAGCATGTAGTCGATGAACAGGTGCGCCAGCTCGGAGCGGCGGCTCTCACGCAGGATAACCATGGTATCCGGATAGACCGCGAACCCCTCCGCAGGATACGCGAACGCGATGTCGCGCGATTCATCCGCCGCCTGCTGGGCTGTGGTGTTCCACATCTGCGCCGCGAGAACGTCGCCGCTCACCAGCTGGTCCCGGACCTCTGCGTTCAGGTAGGCTCGCAGCAGCTTCTTCTGCGCGATCGCCTGCCGCTGCGCCGCCCGAAGTTGCCCCGGATCTTCGGAATTGATCGACAGTCCCAGCTTTTTCAGGCAGGCGCCCATGAGGTCGAACGGATCGTCGAGCATCGTGATGCGCCCGGCGAGGCGAGGGCTCCACATGTCCGCCCACGCAGCGGGCGCGGGCCGAAGGCGGCGGTTATACGCAATGCCGGTGGTGATCACCATGTATGGCACTGACCAGTTCATCGCGGGATCCCACAGCGGCTGCTGGAAACGCGCATCGAGGTTGTCGAGGTGATGCAGACGACGATGGTCGATCGGCGCCAGCAGGCCGTTCTCCAGCATCGGCCGCACGATGTAGTTCGTTGGGAACACGATGTCCCAGCCGGAATTGCCGCTCATCACCCGCGCCAGCATCTCTTCATTGCTCTCGTAAATGCCGTATCGCACACGGACGCCGTATTCGCGCTCGAAATTTGGGACCGTTGCCGGCGAGATATAGTCCGACCAGTTGAAAACGTTCAGACGCGGGCGCCGATCCCGTGAGCATCCGGCCAGCGCGGGTGCGCCCAGCAGAAACCAGCGCCGATTCACCGCGCCCGCAGCCTTTCCGAAATCAGAATGACCGCGCCGAAACCGACAATAATCACCGCCGAAATTGCGTTTACCACCGGATTAACTCCGCGCCGTGCGAACGCGTAGACCACCATCGGCAGAGTCTCCGAATCGACGCCGGCAACGAGGCTGGTAATGACGTAGTCATCGAACGAGACCGTAAATGCGAGGAGCGCGGCCGCGGCCACGCCAGGAAGGATAGCGGGCAAAGTGACGTGCCAGAACGCCTCCCAGGGATTCGCGCCCAGATCCAGCGCCGCCTCCTCCAGCGCTCCGTCCATGGTGCGCAGCCGAGCCAGCACCACCACCACGACATACGCGATGCAGAACGACACGTGCGCCAGAATCACGGTATGCATTCCGAGCCGCAGCCGCAGGAACCGGAACGCCCACTCGTAAAACGCGAGAAGCGATACGCCGGTGACGATCTCGGGCGTTACCAGCGTCAGGTAAAGCGAACCGGCCAGCACCGGCGCGTTCCGTTTCCACAGCCCGTACGCGCAAAGCGTTCCGATTACCGTCGATAGCACGGTGGCAGCCACCGCGATAATCAGGCTGTGCCCGGTTGCCTCGCTCAACTGCGTGTCGCGCAGCATAGCGCCGTACCAGCGCATCGAGAAGCCCTGCCAGACGGTGAACTTCGAGGCATTGAAACTGAACACCGCGAGCACCAGCAAAGGCAGGTAGAGAAACACGAACGACCCGGCGGCGTACCACGCGAGCCCGCGTTTCACAGCAGCGCATCCTCGCGGCGGCGCACGAGCCCGAACAACAGCACCATGACGATGGCCATGAGCGCCAGCGAGACAGCCGACCCGAACGGCCAGTCGCGCGCGTTGGTGAACTGGTTCTGAATCAGGTTTCCGATCATCACCGCCTTGCCGCCGCCCAGCAGGTCGGGAGTGAGATACGCGCCCAGGCAGGGAATGAAAACAAGAATTGCGCCGGCGCGGATCCCCGGCGCGCACAGCGGCAGGGTCACACGGGCCAGCGTCGTCCACGGCCCGGCGCCAAGGTCCGCGGCCGCCTCCAGCAGGTTCCGATCCAGGCGCTCGAGCGTCGCATACAGCGGCAGCACCGTGAAGGGCAGATACGCGTAAACCAGCCCCAGCACGACCGCCGCATCGTTATAGAGCAGCGGCAGCGGCTGGCGTATCAGCCTGAGCGACTGAAGCACGGTGTTGATCAGCCCGGTATCGCGCAGCAGGAACATCCACGCGTATGTCCGTACCAGAAAGCTGGTCCAGAACGGCAGCATTATCAGGCTGAGCCACAGATTCCGCCGGCGCGAGCGTGACACGAACAGCGCCATGGGAAATCCCAGAACGATGCACAGCAGCGTGGTCACACCGGCAATGGCAAACGTCCGCAACAGGATGACGAGGTACAGCGGATCCGCAAGGCGCCGGTAATTATCGCCATTCCAGGGCGGCATTACCCCGCCCCAGGCGCCGCGCGTCAGCAGACTGTAGGCAAAGATGATAGCCAGCGGCGCGAGAAAAAGGACGACGGTGACGGTCCAGGCAGGGGCCAGAAACAGTGCCCGCAGTCGCTTCACCGGTTCAGTCCGCGAAGCGCAATTCGTCCGCCGGCCGCCAGCAGACATGCACCGGATCACCGGGCTGCCAGCCCGACCCGAGGCGCGAAAGCTCCGCCGTCACCGCCTGACCCCCGTCGATCTCAGCCTCCACCTGAACGTAATTACCGAGAAAGCTGGAGCGCACCACGGTCGCCCGCAGCGCGCGCATTTCCTCGTCGGGTGGGGTCGCGAACAACCGCATCGCTTCGGGGCGGACGCCGATGCCGTCGATCCAGTTCACGGAACCGAGGAATGAGGCCACGAATCGGGTGCGCGGCTGAAGGTACACCTCCTCCGGCGTGCCGACCTGCTCTATGCGGCCCGCGTTCATCACCGCAATGCGGTCCGAGAGCGAGAGCGCTTCCTCCTGATCGTGGGTAACGAACAGGAACGTGATCCCAACCCGCCGCTGCAGCGCCTTGAGTTCCGTGCGGACCTGCCGCCGCAGCGCAGGATCGAGGGCCGACAGCGGCTCATCCAGGAGGAGCACATCCGGCTCCAGAACCAGAGATCGAGCGAGTGCCGCCCGCTGCCGCTCGCCTCCGGAAAGCTGCGCGGGATAGCGCGATGCCTTGCCGCCGAGTTGTACCAGATCGAGGGCGCGCGCGACGGCGGTATCCAGATCCCCGGTCCTGCCCTGCCGCCTCAGCCCGAACTCCACGTTACCCCGCACGGTCAAGTGCGGAAAAAGCGCGTAGTTCTGGAAAACGGTGCTGACGTTGCGCTGCCACGGCCGAAGCTGGCTGATATCAGCGCCATTGAGGCGGACTGAACCGGAATCGGGCTGCTCGAAACCGGCGATCAGCCGCAGCGTCGTCGTTTTGCCGCAGCCCGAGGGCCCGAGCAACGAAAAGAACTCGCCTTTGCGGACGTCGAGATCGATACCGGCGAGCGCCTGGTGGCCGGGAAACCTTTTGCTCACGTGACGAAGCTGCAATACCGCCTGCATCAAATCGTCATCGTATCGCAACACACTCGAAAATCAACTGCTGCAGACTCGAGTCGATCTCGGCAGTCCACTCTCAATACGAGCGCTGAAGTTAGTTCCCCCCGGGAACGTCAGTTTTTCGAGCCTCAGCCGGGCTTGAATTCCGGCGCCCGCTCGCCGGGATTGAATACGGCAACGCCGACGCGCGCCGCCAGGGCCTCGATATCTCGCTTGGCGAATCCGCTTCCGGCCATCGAGATCTGGCCGTCCGGCTCAACCAGAAAGAGCGAGGGTACGTTGGTGATGCCATACGCGTTGCTGACGGCATACCCGTCGGCGCGCCGGTCGAGGACGGTCGGAAAGGTCACTCCGTAACGCTGGTTGAACGACTCCGTATCGCGCGCCTCGTCCTGCGAGATGCCGATCACCTGCATCCCGGTGCCGGCTGAAAGCCGCTGCAGGTAAGGGAAAGTCAACTGGCAAACCGGGCAGCTGATCTTAAAGAACGCCAGCAGCGCCGGGCCGTTCTTCAGGACGTCGCCGAGTTTGACGTCCGAGCCGCTCAGGTCCCTGAGCTCGAACCCTGGCGCTGCATCGCCGGCCGCCTTCACCTTACCCCTCCTGCTCCCGCTCCTGCTGCTGAACGAAGGAAAGAATGTCAAAGCGCCGGATCTCCCGCTCCGGGAAAAAGCTGTTCACCGCGTCATCTTCATTGTCGAAAACCTCGAAGACCGTGGAGAGTTTCGTCAGCACCAGCAGTTCGATGTTGCGCCGGTTGAGGCACGCCAGCTTCAGTGCTCCGCCGGCGCGCTGGAGTGAGGTGTAGCAGATGACCAGCGTACCCAGCCCCGAGCTGTCGATGTAATCGACAGTCTGCAGGTTCAGAACGATCCGGTTCTTGTTTTCCTCGCGGCAGCGCGTGATGGCGTCGCGTACAGCCGTCGACGCGTCGCCCACCACCAGGCGGCCCTTCAGGTCCAGAATGACGATGCCTTCCCGTTCGCGTTTGCTGATTTCCAGGTGCGCGGCCACAAGCTTAGTGTATCCGTTCCGCGGCCAGCGCCGGTTTCTCCGCTGGCCCTGGTACAGCCACCACGGGCATGCGCACGGTGAACCGGGTGCCCCGGCCAGGCTCGGTGTCCACTTCCACCGTTCCCCCGTGCGCCCTGGCAATCCAGGCCACAAAACTCAGGCCCAGGCCAAGGCCCTTCTCCGGATCGCTGGAAGGGACTTTATAAAACCGATCGAAGATGTGGGGCACGTGCTCCTTCGGAATTCCCACACCAGTGTCCTCGACTATAAGGGTGACGCTCGACGCGTCACATCGCGACCGCACGTGCGCCGAGCCGCCTCGCGGCGTGTACTTGATCGCATTGGACAGGAGGTTGGTAATCAGACGCTCCATCTGGATCCGGTCGGCGATCACCGGACACGCCCCCTCCAAATCGGCCGTCACCTTCACGGCCTTCTCTTCGGCGGGGATCTGAAACTCCTCCACCAGATCGCGGGCCAGCTTCGACAGATCGAACTGCGTCTTCTGCAGCGTCAGCTGGCCGGTCTCCGATTGGGACAGCAGCAGGAGGGCGCGTACGATCTGCGCCAGCCGGTCCACATCCTCCAGCGCGCTGACCATCGCCTCTCGGTACTGTTCCGGTGTCTGCGCCGTGAACAGGGCCACTTCGAGCTGCCCGCGGACCACGGTCAGCGGCGTCCGCAGCTCATGGGACACGTCGGTTGAAAACTGGCGGATCTGGTCGAAGGACGCCTTAAGCCGGTCCATCATACGATTGAAAGTCTCGATCAGGTGATCGAGCTCGTCGTCCACGCCCCGCAGCGGGATACGCACGTCCAGGTTCGAGCCGGTAATGCGCTGCGCTGTCTGCGCCACCGAGTTCACGGGAGTGATGGCGCGGCCGGCCATGAACCAGCCGAAGAGGCTGCTGATGCCGATCATGATCGGCAGTGCGATGAAGTACTGCAGCGTGAACTTGTGGAGGATCTGATCCTCTTCGGCGAGGCTTCGCCCGATAGCGAGGAAATAGACATTGCCGTTCTTGTCGTACAGGCGGCCTGCGCGAATCATGTACAGAACGCCGTGCGGATCTTTCCTCTGGAGAATCACGCCGCGGTTGTCTGGATCGGGCGTCGTCAGAATGCGCTTCATCTCGGAAGGAGAATCGGCCCCTAAACTCCTGTAGGTGTCGGAAATCTCCAGCACTTTGCCGCTTGCTGTCGCCAGCATGTACACGTGCTGCAGACGGTTGGCGATGAAGCTTTCCTCCGGGTCGTAAGGATCGTAAAACCAGTCGGGACCGTATTTCTCGATCCGCAGATATCCTTTGACGGCGCCCCATTCTTCGGCCAGGATGTCTTCCGACTGCCCGTACATGATTTGCTGCAGCGCGGGCCGGAACAACACGCCGATCATGATCAGCAGCAGGGAAAAGAAAACGACGTAGCTCAGCGTGAGGCGAAACCGCAGCCCGCGCGTGCGCCGCAGTGCGAACCGGATTTTCTCCAGCGCGTCCACGTTGGCTAATGCTGCACGCCGGTCTGGGCCGGCTTCTCGCCGCCCGGCGCGGCGCTGTCCGGCGCGTCCAGCATGTAGCCGATGCCTCGCACGGTGTGAATCATCTTCACCGCAAAGCGATCGTCGATCTTGCTGCGGAGGTGACGAATATATACGTCCACGATGTTGGTAAGCCCGTCATAATCCATGTCCCAGACGTGCTCGACAATCATGGTGCGGCTGAGCGGACGTCCGCGATTGCGCATCAGGTACTCGAGAATGCTGAATTCCTTCGGAGCGAGTTCGATATTGTCGCCCGCGCGGGTCACCTTGCGGCGGATACAGTCGAGGCTGAGGTCGGCCACCTGAAGCCGCTCCGGCGTGGGCTGGCCGCGGCGCAGCAGAGCGCGAACCCGCGCCAGCAGCTCCACGAACGCAAACGGCTTCACCAGGTAGTCGTCGGCTCCAAGCTCGAGCCCGCGAACCCGATCGTCCACCGCGTCGCGCGCGCTCAGAATCAGCACCGGAGGACTGACCTTCCGGTTGCGGATCTTCTGCAGCACGGAAAGACCGTCCATGTCCGGGAGATTCAGGTCGAGTATGACCAGGTCATATTCCGCTGCATGAACCATGTCAATGCCCGTAGCGCCGTCCGACGAGACATCCACCGCGTAGCCGGCGCTTTCGAGGCCCCTGGACAGGAAGTCCTGAATCCGCTTTTCGTCCTCGACGATGAGAATTCTCATAGTCTTACGCTTCGCAGTGTAGCGCGTTCGGGGCCAAAACAGAACCGCCGCGGCCTGAAGCCGGTGACCTGACCTCGCCCCCCTCTGGCCAGGGATTTACGGATTCCGCACGCGAGCGCGATCCACTCCTGCACACCGAAAAATTCGCCTCCCGAGTCACTGGATGTGCAGAATCGGGCCTTGGTTGCCGATGAGAAGCGCAGGGATGAACGAAACTGCCGCTGACCATGAGCGCCAGCTTGCCGCTCCAGCCGGACCACTCGAATTGATCGCCGTTGCGCACGTGAACGATCTCTGGCTGAAGGGCGAGGGTGGGCAGCGCGCCCATCTTTCGGCTCATACCTTTTCCCATGTTGCGGCCTCCCAGCTTCATTTCGGGAAGGCGCGGTTCCAGGGCTGCGCGCTCCTGAGTTGCGAGCTGGAAAACTCCAACTTCGAGGAAGCCGAACTTGACCACTGTGATTTCAGCGGGACGAGCCTCACCGAAGCTGACTTCACCGGCGCGAGTATGGTCGACGTCGATTTTGCGCGGGTGTGGATGCCGCGGGCCTGCTTCATTGAAGCCGTTCTCACGCGAGTTTCACTGAAAAGAGCCACCCTGGACGACAGCCGGTTTCACGATGCGCGTGGCATTGAGTGCTCCTTTTATGGCGCGAGGCTGAACAACGCCCATTTCCACCATTCGAGCTTCAGCGCGTCGGATTTTTCTTCCACGGAACTCGAGTCCGCACAATTCTACGACGCCGGCTTGCTGCAGTGCCAGGTTCGCAATGCGGAGGGGGCCCGCGTCAATTTTACCGGCGCAAAACTCAGGAGCTGCGAGATCGTCAGCTCGGAGTTGCCTTTCGCGCGCTTCCATCACGCCGATCTCACTGCGACTCAGCTGGTAAACAGCGTTCTCGCGGAAGCTGATTTTCGTGAGGCGAATCTTAGTGGCGCTCGGTTTGGGCGTACGTGCTTCGAGAAGGCCCGTTTCGGGGGCGCAAAAATGTTCGCCGCCGACCTGCGCGGCGCCGACCTTACCAGTGCCCGCGAGCTTACCCAGGAACAGCTCAGCCAGGCGCTTACCGACACCAACACCATCCTGCCGAACGGCAAGCCCGGCCCTTACATTCGTTTCTCCGGGGCAGAAAAGCCGCTGTTTCGTTAACGCCATGCGACGCCGGCACTGGTTCGAACTGCACGATCAGACCTGGTTCCCTCAGGTACTGCGCGATGGCATCACCGAGTGTCTGCGCCTGTACTCGGCCCAGCTTCATTTCGAGCGCGTGATTGCGCCGGTGCTGGGCAACGTGCTGCGTCAGACCGGGCATCGCAGCATTATTGACATCTGTTCGGGGTCGTGCGGGCCCGTCGTTCCGCTGCAGCGCGAACTGGCGCAATGGGGAGCTGAGACCCGCATAACCGTCACGGATAAATATCCCAATACGACGGCTTTTCGGAGAGCTGAGGCTGCCTCCGGCGGCGCCGTCCGGGGCTGCCGCGATTCGGTCGATGCTGCCTGCGTTCCGGCCGCTCTTTCCGGCGTACGTACGCTGTTCAATGCTTTCCACCATTTCCGGCCGGCCGCAGCCCGCGCGATGTTGAAGGATGCCTGTGACAAGGGGCAGCCGATCGCGATCTTCGAAATCACCCACCGCTCCCTGCTGCGCGCCATCACGACATTCATTGGCAGCGCGCTCATGATGCTTCTGCTCGTCCCGCGGATGCGACCGGCGCGGCTGGAGTGGTGGCTTTACACGTATCTGATTCCCGTATTGCCTCTGGCCTTCGGATGGGACGGCATGGTCTCCTGCCTCCGAACTTATACCGAACGGGACTACCGCGCTCTGACCGCCGGCTTAACCCCCGCGTACTCCTGGCAATACGGCGAGGCAAAGATCAGCGGTACGCCGCTGAGCATCGCCTTCTTCGTGGGCGTGCCCGCGCACAGCCGACTGAGCTATATCTAATCCCCGGAAGCACGCTGCGGCTCGAGACTTCCGGTCCACTGCGCCATGGACGGGAAGCGCATACGGAACAGCCGCACCGCTTCGGTCCAGTGTGTCCGCAACAGCGACAGGCCCAGCATCAGGCCCCACAGGACCAGCGCGCAGGCCACGCACTGCGCCGTGTTGAGATTGCCTTTGAAGAACCAGAACCAGCGGCCGTAGACCAGCTCGATATGCGTCCAGTAGACGATCAGCGAGGTCGTGCCCAGCTGACGCACCGGGCTCCATTTGTCCCCAACGCCGTGTTCACACCACAGGAACACCACCGCCAGCATGATCAGCAGTACGCCCATCTTGCTGGCGACCATCGCCGGGCTGTTCAGCCAGTAATCCGTCTTTGCGTACAGCGACCACCCTGAGTTCGAGAAATACTGAGCCGCCAAAAGGAGGACGATGCCCACCAGCATGGTCCACTGCATCAGCCTCGCAATGTCCTCGCTGCGGGTCAGCCGCAGAATGCTGCCGGCGCTCAGCCCGAACGCAATGTACGAGGCCCATGGGAAGAACGCGAAGTAGTTGAAGTTCGGAACGAAGTACGCGCTAACCTGAGCCGGCAGCCAACTCCAGTCAGCCATGGAAACCAGCGGGGAGGCGGCGGCGATTACCGCGCCGGCCACCCCGGCGATCCGTACTCTTTGCCGCGTCGTCGCCAGAGCGGTCAGCGAGAGCAGACCGATGGTGAGGCCCATGCAGTTCAGCACGTCCACCTTGAGCAGATCCTGCCAGCCGCTGAACGGGTATCCGAACAGCCACATCTGGATACGGAACAGAAAGGCCAGCATGAGCAGGTAGCATGCCCGCCGGAGGCCGGCTTTAAGCCTGTCCGTGGGGGCCCACCCCTGCCGCTCACGCCGATCGAGCAAAAATGCCAGCGTGATGCCGGTCAGAAAAAGGAACACTGCCGGGCCGATGCCGCCCAGGAATTGCGAGAACAGGTACGGGCTGCCGTTGCGCAGGTCATCGCGCGAATAAGAGTGGAATACGTGCCCCTGCAGCATGATCAGCACGGCGCAGCCACGCATCCAGTCCAGGAACGCGAGCCGCCCGGCGGTGTTGCGGTTGTTTGGATTGTGGTCGGCGATCTTCACTTCTGGGGGTACTCGTATTTCGCGCCCGGTGCGACCTTCAGTTGCAGCGCGTCCGGCGAGAGCGGCGGATTGATCTTCACGTTCGTGTAATCCCAGAGCACGTAATCGCCCGAGGGTTCGTACAGCTTTTCCTGTGCGGGGTAACCCTCGGCGGTCAGCCAAAGCTCCATCTTCGTCACGTATTTCTTTGCTTCCGGAACCGTGGGAATCAGTTCCAGCCGCGTCGTTGCCTGGCCATTCACGGTCGCGGCGCCGCCGACGGTAATCTGGTAATCGCGCGCCAGGTCCTTGCCGGATGTACCGAAGCCGATCGACAGAAAGCGGTCCAGCTGTTCGCCATGTTTGCCAAGATCGTAAACCTGAACCGTGTTGTCGTTGGGCGTGTAAATCTGCAGCTTCCTGCTCTCGAAGGCGTAGAACTTATGGTCCGGCTTCGTGAACTCGACAAGTCCCTGGATCTGGGCGCCTCCGACCCTTTTCATCACTGCACGGCCGGAATCGGTGTCATCCTCGTTGAGAACGGCTGTGTGAGTGGTGCGCTTGATATCGGCGGTCATGGCCCGAAACGATGCTGCCGCCTGATCCATCCGGCTCAGCACGTCCTGCCGTGACTCGGTCGCGACAACCGAAATCAGTGTGGCAGCTAACACAAGCGGAATGCGTGAGGTGCTCCTCATCACTTTGATGGACGCTGGCTCTACGGCGTCGCGTACGCGATAAAACCCCGGATTTCCTGTTCGGAGTCGGAGATCGGATCCAGCCGTACGATATGAACCGGCCGCTGCGTGCGGGCCTTCAACAGCGACGCCACGCGAGCGGTGCGCTGGCCTTCCGGTATCTCGTCCAGCAGGCCCGGTTCGATCCAGTAAGCCTGCATTCCGCCACGGGTTGCCGGAAGCATGACCACGCTGCTGGCCCGCGGCTGATCGCGAAACCAGTCCCGCGGAGTGGCAAAGATGAACAACAGGATTACCGCGACCATGACGTCGTACTGCCATGAGGCGCGCGGGAAATCCCACAGGATGGAGCGCTTGACCCCGTTCATCAGGCGGCTCATCGACGCCTTCAGCATATCATGGCGACTATGCCGCGAAGTTATGGAAACGTAAAGGCTTGTTAGCTTAACGGTATTTCCGCATTACGGAAATCACGCGCCCCTGCACCTGCAGGTCGGCGGCTTCGACAAAGATAGGCGCCATGGAGGCGTTGGCCGGCTGAAGGCGAACACGCCCGTCCGCTTCGCGATAGAAGCGCTTCAGCGTTGCCTCGGAGCCGCCAACGAGCGCCACCACGATCTCCCCGTTCCGGACCTCCGCGGTCTTTTCCACCAGCACGTAGTCGCCGCTGCAGATGTGGTCTTCAATCATGGAATCGCCGCGGACTTCCAGCGCAAAAGTACTGCCGTCCTTACCACAGAAGTCGCGGAACGCGAGGGTGTCCTGTCCGGCAATGGCTTCTACGGGAGAGCCGGCCGCAATACGGCCTGCCAAGGGCACTTCCGCCGCGCCCGGGGTTGTACCCAATCGCTCGCTCCGGCGCTGGTCCAGATACTGCGGCGATACCTCCAGCGAACGGCTGTGGTTGAACGTCTTGCGCAGATATTTCCGTTCCTGGAGCGCCTGGACGTGTTTATGGACAGTGGCGAGCGAGGCGAGATCCAGGCCGCGAGCGATCTCCTCGTAGCTCGGATTGTAGTGCTTGTCGTCGATGTAATCGGCGATGAAATCGAGTACCTGCTTTTGCCGCGGCGTGAGCGCCATATCCGTTTCGATTTATTATGGGCGAAGATAAGGGGAAAAGCAAGGTTCAATAACTCCTCGCACAAATCGACCGACCGCCTTCGCCGAACATCACCCCGGCGAGCGGCCGCCCGCCGGCGCAACCCTCCGGCCGATGAACGAATCGCCGTCCGGATCCACCGAGAGCGCGTAACAGTCGCGATTATCGTTCACCCACAGCAGCTTTTCGCCCTGGCCATGCAGCAGGTACTCCGCCCGTCCGCCTTCCAGAAAATGGAGCCGCCCGCGGATCGAGGTCGCATCCACCTGCTCGTACTCAGCGGTGAACGTCAGCACCTCGTGCGAGTCGCGAATCGCGACGGACACGACCTCCTCGATCATGCTGATAGAATGCCATGGCCGCCACCGGCCACAGAATCGGAATGGAGGGCGCCATGAACCGCACGCCCGCGAACCCTTCGCGTGGCCCGGCGGGAGTGAGCACCAGCAGCCGTCCGCGCGCTTCCTTGCGCGAGACCTTTGCCAGCGCCGCTCCGGACTGCAGATCGACAAACGTCAGCCGCTCGAAAACGTCCACCGCACGCAGCAGATTGGCCGCCCGCCGCGGCCGATCCGCGCCTCCGTCGTAAACGACGGTTACCGGCTCCGGCAGGAAACGGGAAGCGCGCGCCGCCAGCCATTTACGCGTCCGCGTCAGATCGCCCGGATAGATGAAAGGCGCATACATCGCCAGCATGGTCCACTCGAACAACGGAATGTTCATCGAGTATTCAATGGACAGGTGCAGGCCGATTCCCAGCAGCAGAATCGGGTATCGCAGCCGGCGCACCCAGACCAGAGTCCCGAGGCTGAATTCAACGGCGAGCGTCAGCCAGGTCTGCACCCGGACCAGCGCCGGCTTCAGAACCCACGACGGCACTGGGAAATGCCGGAACTGGTCGAGATGGTACACGTAATAAAGCGCTGTGCCATCCCGCCACGTGGACCCCTGCATCTTGAGACAGAAAGTGGCGAAGTAAACCAGCGCGAGCTCGATTTGAATCATGCGCTGCGCCCAGGGCGGACGCGGCCGAACCTCCGCCGTCTCGCGCCCCTGCCAGATCCGCCACAGCCGATCGACGGAAAGCGCCGCGCCCGCGGGAGCGAACATCAGGAAAAAACCCGCCACGCGCAGCAGCGTGTCGCCCGAGCTCACGATATAGAGGTCCCGCTGCTGCATCGACGCGAGGCACAAAAAAACGATGATGCTGCTCGCTCGCGTCATCACCCCGAGCGTCAGCAGCACCGCCCACAGCACGAAGAACCAGAAGAACGCGTTCACCCAGGCGTTGCTGGCGGGAAGCAGGGCAAAAAGGTTCAGCCTCGTGCCCGGCTCCATTTGCCGCGCCGTCTCTAGGCCGACGAGCCCGCGCGGGCCCAGCCAGATCAGCCAGTCGGGTCGAAGCAGAATCAGGTCCGCCACAATGAGCGCGCCGTACAGAATCCGGAACAGCGCGATGGAGGTCGGCGCCTCCGGCTGGAGGAAAAACCGATTCCACGCCCGGATCACGGCAAGTCTCCCGGCTTCACCGCATAAAGAAAGAAGCGGTACCGATTCCAAGGGCCTGGCGCAAACGCCCCGTCCGGCCGCGGCGGCCCGATCTCCGACCAGTAGCGATAAAGGATGACCGCAATCGGGGGATTCGAGGGACGATAGTTCGCCCTGGCGATGTACCTCGCCGCGTCCGGCCACAGCGCCGAGTACTTATCAAAGCGCAGATATTCGTTGACGTACTTCCGGTAGCGCTCGCGGTATGTGCGTTCGAAAAGCCCGATCTGCTCCATTCGCGGAAACGCCCAGCTTTTCGTCTGCCCATCGGCGAAGATCACCTCGGCATCGACGTAGCCGTTCAGCGCCATCGGCGACGGCGCGAACATATTCCAGCTCTGGAACAGCCCGGACCAGAGCATATACGGCCGAATCGCGTCCCGGAAACCGCCCACGACCCAGTTCGGGAGCGGCAGACTCCACAGCGAGATCGCGACCACGTGGAACAAAATGAAGAGGTTAACGGCGATCTTCCGCACTGGGGTGCAGGCCCCCGGCCTGCCGCGGGCTCTTAGCCCGCCTCTGTGGTACCATAATCACTGTACAAAAGAGATTAGGAAAGACGAGGAGTTTCCATTAGAGAATGGCACTGGCGGCCGAAGTTAGAAAAAGCGTAATCACGCAGTATCGGACCCATAAGAACGACAGCGGTTCGCCAGAGGTTCAGGTGGCCATCCTGAGCCAGCGTATC
Source organism: Bryobacteraceae bacterium (assembly GCA_035653295.1). GTDB lineage: Bacteria > Acidobacteriota > Terriglobia > Bryobacterales > Bryobacteraceae > DASRCB01. The sequence continues at coordinate 3,845 of DASRCB010000094.1, read as the reverse complement.
CTCCAGCTCAGGGAGCATTTCAAGGCGCACAAGAAGGATTTTCATTCCCGCCGTGGTCTGCTGTCCATGGTGGCGCGCAGGCGGCGCCTGTTGGATTACCTGAAGAGTCGCAGTCCGGAACGGTACAAGAACCTCATCCAGAGCCTCGGCATCCGCCGTTAGCTTCCGGCCGTTCATCGGGATCCCCTCCATTCAGTCCAGTCTCCTTTTGATCAACGCTGGCGAGGAGTTATCTCTTCGCCCGGATTAAAGGATTAGACGCATGACACCACACACTGTCGAAATTCAGCTCGACGGTCGCACCATTACGTTAGAGACAGGCAAGGTCGCAAAACAGGCGAACGGAGCCGTTGTCGTCCGTTCCGGCGACTCCGTCGTACTGGTTACGGCCTGCGCCAACGAGCACCCCAAGCCCGGCGCCACCTTCTTCCCCCTCACGGTCGACTACCGTGAGTACACATACGCCGCGGGCAAGTTCCCCGGCGGCTTCATCAAGCGCGAGGGCCGTCCCTCGGAAAAGGAAATCCTCACCAGCCGGCTCATCGACCGCCCCATTCGTCCGCTGTTCCCCGAGGGCTTTTCCAATGAAACTCAGGTAATCGGAATGGTGCTCTCGGCCGATCCCGACCGCGATCCCAGCGTGCTGGCCATGATCGGCGCGGGCGCCGCCCTGGCTATCTCCGATATCCCCTTCCAGCACGTGCTCTCCGCCGTGCGCGTCGGCTCGGTAAACGGCAAGCTGGTGCTGAATCCCGGCTACGATGAGACCCGTGAGTCGAAGGTCAATATCGTCGTGGCAAGCACCGACGAGGGCATCGTCATGGTCGAAGCCGGCGCCAATCACGTGGACGAATCCCACGTCATTGAGGCCATCGAATACGGCCACTCCTGCTGCAAAAAGATCAACGCGGGTATCCGTGAGCTTCAGCAGAAAGCGGGCAAGCCCAAGTGGACCTTCACTCCGAAGCCCGTCAACCAGGAACTGTACGACAAGATCGCCGGCCAGGTCCGCGATAACCTCGGTGACGCTCTGAACACGCAGAAGTATCCCAAGTTGGAAAGCTATCACCGCGTTGACGCACTGCGTGACGATGTCGTCGAGGCCGCCGAGGAAGAACGGAGGGCGGAAGCGGGCGAGCTCTTCGACACCCTGAAAGAACGCATCTTCCGCGACCAGATGCTCAACGACCGCCGCCGCCCCGACGGCCGCGCCTTCGACGAGATCCGGCCCATCAGCATCGAAGTGGGCGTACTGCCGCGCACGCACGGATCGGCGCTCTTCACACGCGGCGAGACCCAGGCGCTGGTCACATGCACCCTCGGAACCAAGGAAGACGAGCAGCGCGTGGAGATGTTCGACCCGACGGAAACGTCCAAGCGCTTCATGCTGCACTACAACTTCCCCCCGTTCAGCGTCGGCGAAGTAGGCTTCATGCGCGGACCCGGCCGGCGGGAAATCGGGCACGGCGCACTCGCCGAGCGCTCCATATCGGCGGTCATCCCCGACGAGAAGGAGTTCCCCTACACTCTGCGCGTGGTCAGCGACATTCTGGAATCGAATGGCTCCAGCTCCATGGCCACCGTTTGCGGCGCCTCGCTGTCGCTGATGGATGCGGGCGTGCCGACCACCGCACCCATCGCCGGCATCGCCATGGGTCTGGTCATGGAGGGTGACAAGTACGCCATCCTGACCGACATCGCCGGCGCGGAAGACCACTACGGTGACATGGACTTCAAGGTCGCCGGCTCGCGCGAAGGCATCACCGGCCTGCAGATGGACATTAAAGTCCCGCGCGTCAGCACGAAGATTCTGACCGAAGCGCTGGAACAGGCCCGCCGCGCGCGGCTCCAGATCCTCGATAAGATGAACGCGGTCATCAACGAGCCGAGGGCGGAAATGTCGCCCTACGCTCCGCGCATCTACACCGTCACAATCCCGGTCGACAAGATCCGCGAGCTGATCGGACCGGGTGGCAAGATGATCCGCAGCATCGTGGACGAAACCGGCGCCAAGATCGACGTATCCGACGACGGCACGGTCAACATCTTTGCGTCCGACGGCGCGGCCGCCCAGAAGGCGATCCAGCGCGTTACCGATATCGGCGCCGTGGCCGAAGTGGGCAAGACTTATCTCGGCAAAGTGGTGCGTATCGTCGAGTTCGGCGCCTTCGTCGAGATCTTCCCTGGAACCGATGGCCTGCTGCACATCAGCGAGATCTCCGAGAACCGCATCAAACAGGTGCGGGACGAGCTCAAGGAAGGCGACCAGATCCTGGTCAAGGTCCTCGCGCTCGAAGGCAACAAGATCAAGCTCAGCCGCAAAGCGGTCCTGCGGGAGCAGCGCGAAAAGCTGAAGACCAGCCACTGAGTGTGGAGCAGGCCCTTAGCCTGCACGAGGCAGGCGGTTCCGCCTGCCTCGATTCCGCGCCGCTCCTCGCCTGCTGCCCAGGTGCGTTGAGCATACCGGTTCGCGTTCGCCTGGCTCGCATCGAGGATGACCGCCGCTTCGCGATAATATTCAGGAATCATGACCCGACGATCCATTCTTTCGGCGTCTGCCGCGGTTGCGCTGGCGCGTCCCATTCTGGCCGACCAGACCGCGCCGGCGAAGGGGCGAGTGAAACAGTCCGCCTGCCGCTGGTGCTATCAGAAGATTTCGCTCGACGATCTCTGCCGCGCCGGCGCCGAGATGGGCCTTTCCGCCATCGATCTGGTCTCGCCGGAAGACGCGCCTACCCTGAAGAAGTACGGCCTCGTGCCCTCCATGATCATGCCCGGCGGCGGCGACATTCCCGATGGCTTCAACCGCAGGGAGAACCACGACAAGCTCGAGGCCCAGCTCCGCGAGCGCATCCCCAAAGCGGCCGCCGTCGGCGCGCCCAATATCATCACCTTCTCGGGCAACCGCCGCGGCATGTCCGACCAGGAGGGGCTCGAGAACACGGTTATCGGCCTGAATCGCGTCAAGAAAATCGGCGAAGATCACGGCGTCACCATCTGCCTCGAGCTGCTCAACAGCAAGGTGGACCATCATGACTACATGTGCGACCACACCAAATGGGGCGCCGAGGTGATTCGCCGCGTCGATTCGCCGCGAGTGAAACTGCTGTATGACATCTACCACATGCAGATCATGGAAGGCGACATCATTCGAACCATCCGTGACAACATCGACTGCATCGCCCATTTCCACACCGGCGGCGTGCCTGGCCGTCACGAGCTGGATGACACCCAGGAACTGCAGTGGCGCACCGTGGCGAAGGCCATCGCCGACCTGAATTTCCAGGGCTACATGGCGCATGAGTTCGTGCCCACGCGCGATCCGCTGACCTCGCTCCACGAGGCCGTCCGGCTCTGCACCGTGTGACCTACGCCGACGCCGTCAGCGCCCTCTACGCGCTCGGCAACGAAGTCCGCACGGCGCGGCTCGGACTGGACCGCATCAGCGCCGTCCTCGCGCGCCTCGGTGATCCGCAGCGCGCCTGCCGCTTCGTGCACGTCGCGGGCACCAACGGTAAAGGATCCGTGTGCGCCATGGTCGAGGCCGGGCTGCGCAAAGCCGGCACTTCCACGGGCCTGTACACGTCGCCGCATCTGGTCGAGCCGCTCGAGCGCATTCAGATCGCCGGCCGTCCCGTGAGTCGCGACGAATTCACGTGCGCGTTCGCCCGAGTCCATGCAGCGGCGCAGGGCACGCTTACTTATTTCGAATCGGTCACGGCGATGGCCTTCCTGCTCTTCCGCGATCGGGAGGTGGACACCGTGGTGCTGGAGGTCGGGCTCGGCGGACGGCTCGACGCCACCAACGTGGTCTCGCCGGAACTCTGCGTCATTACTCGCGTCGA
>DASRCB010000093.1:0-21682 GCA_035653295.1 Bryobacteraceae bacterium | reverse complement strand
CGATCATCGAGCGCACACGCGACTCGGTCAGATGCACGCTGAAGAAGAGCACGGCGTGCATCGTACTACTACCACGAGCGCGAATATTCTGTTTATATGCTCCGTAACCAAATCTAATCGGCCATCGTATTTACATTGGAGTTGATTACCGTCACTCGGAGTCCTAATATATGATCAGAAAAGTCCTCATTTCTTTTGCGACCCTCGCTGTCGCCGCCGCCAGCGCCGCCACGTACAACGTGCGGCTGCTCGAGCCCACCGTGATCAATGGCACGGAACTCAAGGCCGGCGAATACAAGGTCGACGTCCTCGATAAGGACAACAAGGCCGTTTTCCATAAAGGCCGCGAGACCACGGAAGCCAAGGTGAAGGTGGAAACCGCCAACAGCAAGTTCCGGCAGACGACGTTCCGCTATGACACCAGCGCGGATGGCAAGTTGAAGCTGCAGGAACTGAACATCGGCGGCACCTCGACCCGGCTCATCTTCAGCGACTAGTCGCAAGGGTCCGTAAGGGTCCGCCGAACTCCACTTGTTAACCTGAATTCATGCGGTTTTTCTCTGCGCGCGCAGCGCTGCTCCTGTTCGGAGTGTCGCTGCTGCGCGCGGATACCTATCTTGTCCTTCCTTTTTTCAACGAGTCCGGGCGGCCCAATCTGGACTGGATCGGTGAGAGTATCGGGGAAGCAATTCTCGACGGCATATCCTCCCAGGGCATGCTGGCGGTGGCGCGAGACGATCGCGAGGAGGCCTATCATCGACTCTCGCTGCAACCCTCCGGTTCTCCGCTAACACTTGCTTCCGTCGTGCGCCTGGGACAGTCGGTGGACGCCGAGGAAGTGATATACGGCACATTCGATCTGAAAGCTGCCGACGACCCTAAGAAGAGCCGCGGAAGTCTGCATATTCAGGCACAGATTCTGGATCTGAAGCAGTTCCGCCAGGGTCCTCGCTTCAGTGAGGTGGGCGCTCTGGAGGATTTGGCCGCCCTCCAGAACCAGGTCGCGTGGCAGGCGCTGAAGTACATCAGTCCGTCAACCGCTCCCGCCGAGCAGGACTTCCTGCGCCGGCATCCTCCGGTTCGTGTCGACGCGCTGGAGAACTACATCCGCGGCCTTCTTGCGCACAAGGATGAGGACCGGCTGCGCTTCTTCTCTCAGGCCGTCCGCCTGCAGAGTGACTTCTCGCCCGCCGCTTTTCAGCTCGGCCGTCTGGAATGGCAACAGCGGCAATACCGGGCCGCGGCTGACTGGCTGCAGAAGGTAGCGCAATCGGATCCTGATTACCTGCAGGCGAATTTCTTCCTCGGCCTGGCGCGGTTCAACAGCGGCGACTATGCCGGGGCGCAGGGTGCGTTCGAGCTGGTCGCCGCCAATCTGCCGCTGAACGAAGTCCTCAACGATCTCGGCGCCGCGCAGTCTCGCCGCAACCTGCCGCAGGCAGTGGACAACTTTCAAAAGGCGCTGGATGGCGATCAGAGCGATCCCGCGTATCAGTTCAACGTGGGGTACGCGTTGTGGAAGCGCGGCATGTTCGACCAGGCCGCGGATCGGTTCCGGGCCGTGCTGGAGCGCGATCCCGACGATCGCGACGCGCCTGTGCTCCTCGAGCGATGCCAGACCCGGAATGGCCCCCGGCCCGGAGATACGCGCACGGTGAACCTCGAGCGCATTAAGACGAACTACGAAGAAAGCGCCTATCGCGAGCTGAAATCGATTCTGCAAAAGAAGTGAGTGCGGACCACGGAAAGCGACGTGATCCGGCGCACGCTTTTCAGGAGATCGAAGGATCGAACGGCGGACCCCGAGGTTATAATCGCTAAAGCTCATGACGATCGAAGCCGCCGGCATGTCCGACGCGGGCTGCGTACGCCCCAATAACGAGGACTCCTTCGCCATCGTTCCCGAGCATTCCCTCTATGTCGTCGCCGACGGCATGGGCGGCGCGCAGGCCGGCGAACACGCTTCCCGCATGGCAGTTGACGCGGTCATCGATTATGTCGAACGCTGCGACAACCTGAACGGAGAGACACTGCCGCACGCTTTCGAAGAAGCGAATCGGCGGGTCATGGCCGCGGCCGCCGCTGACGCCAACCTGGAAGGCATGGGCACGACACTCGTGGCCGCACTGTCGAACGGCGCCGATCTCATGATCGCGAGCGTGGGCGACAGCCGCGCTTACGTATACGACGTGTTCGGGCTTTCAGCGATCACTGAAGATCAGACGTGGGTCCAGGAGGTAGGCCGCAGGCTGGGCATTGACGATGACAGCCTGAAGACCCATCCCATGCGGCACGTGCTGACCATGGCCATAGGGGTCAGCTCGCCCCTGCGCGTGCACGCGTACGCGATTTCGCCCGATCCTGGCACGCAGGTGCTCTTGTGCAGCGATGGACTGCACGGCGTCGTCGATGCGGATACCATTGCCGACACGCTCTCCACGCCCGGCGCGCTGGAGGATAAATGCCGCACCCTCATTCAGGCCGCCCGGGAAGCCGGCGCTCCGGACAATGTGACGGTCATCCTGCTTCGCGCGGTCGGCAATTCGAACCCACCGGACTCGAAGACCTGAGCATCGCCCGCTGAGAGTTATTCCCTTCCCCGCGCACGTATAGACGTGGGATGCAACAGGACCTGGGCGCCGGCCGGTGTGGCGGCGCTCCTCATACAATCGGCTTCCCTGCAGGCGGCGGCGATTTTACAGATCCGGGTCGTTGAGGGCGAAAGCGCGGTGTACGCAGCGGGATCCCGCGCGACGCGCGGCATTACCGTTCAGGTGACCGATGAAACCGGGCGGCCGGTGGAGGGCGCCGCAGTGAGTTTCCGCCTGCCGGAATCCGGACCGGGAGGAAGCTTTTCCGGAGGCTTAACCAGCGACATCGTTATGACCGGGCCCGATGGCCGCGCCACCGTTTTCGGCATGCGCTGGAACGCGGAGCCGGGGCCGGTGGAGATCCGTATCACTGCGGCGAAAGACAAGGCCCGCGCCGGCACGGTCACTTCGGTTTACCTCAGTGACAAGCTGACGGCCACGACTGCAGGCGCGGCAAGTGCGGGCGGCACGGGCCGATTCACGGCCAGCCATTCGCACAAGAAATGGCTCATCGTCGGCGCGGGCATCGCTGGGATTGCTCTCGCCGGCGTTGCGCTGGGAGCGCGATCACCGGCCTCGGCATCGACCGCGGCCAATGTTGCCGCGCCGCCACAGGTAGGAACGCCCGCGATCAGCATAGGACCACATCCCTGATTCGCTCCGCGCTGAGTTCTGGAGTGTACAAATGAAAAGCTTCTTTGCCGCGGTATTGCTGGCGGCGGCATCGTGCGCCGCTCAGGTATCGGCGCCGCACGTCGGCATCGCCGGTGATTCGGCCGGCGCCGTTCGCCCCGTTCTTGGTATTGCGGGCAACTTCCTCGAAGGTGAGCCGCTCGCTGTTGGCGCGATCTCGTCGGCCTCCAGCGGCGAGGCGGTGCTGATCAAGACAGCATCGCAGGTTCGCGCCCTGGATACAGCCGGACACGAGCTCGCGCACGCGGAAGTCGGCGGCGGTCCGGCGCTGTTCGCTTTTGCTACCGGCGGCGCTCCGGAGTTCGCGTGGCTGCCGCAAGGTCAAACTCTCCTGCGCCGCTGCCCGACAGGATTCTGCGCTTGCAGGCTGTCGCTGCGAGCCGTCTCCGGCGAGGTGCTGTCTATCGGAACGGCGGATCGGAATCACATCGATCTCGCGGTGTCGAGAAACAACGCCCTCGAGATTCTGCGCGTGCGCCTTGGCGATGGCGCCATCGCAAACACGCTACGCCTCCCTGGCGCCATCGGCGCTCCCCTGCTCATGCCCGACGGCAGAATCCTGTACGCCGTTCCCGGCGAACTGGTGCTGCGCGATGCCCGGGGCGAAGAGCGTCATAGCGCGTTTCCTCATGCGGCGTCGTCCATCGCATCCATGTCCGCCGAATGGGCACTCGTGTCGGCGAACGGGGAGGGCAGACGCTTTGCCGTGCGACTCGCGGATGGAGCGGTGTCTCAGATTCCGGAGGTGCGGTGATGCTGCGCTCCGTTCTTCTTGTCCTGGCTCTCCCGCTGGCCGCGCTGGCGCAGATTCAGGTCTCGTACATTCCGGACTCCGGTTCGGCACAGGTAATCCCGGTGGCCGGGACTGAGGATGTTGGCACGATCGCCGCGGGCACAACCGCCAGCCTTCACTTTCAGATCCTTAACAGCGGCCAGAACGCGACCTCCATCGGAACGGTCAACGTCAACGGATTCGACTTCGCCGTGCCGGATCCTCCGCCATTGCACTACACTCTGGCGCCCGGGTCCACGCTCGACTTCCATGTCGCGTTCGCGCCGGTTCAGCCCAACGACTACCGCGCATTGCTGACCATCGACAGTTTCTCGGCGCTTTTGGTGGGACATGCGGTTGCGATCCCGGAACTCGCCGACGCAACCGGCGCAACCTGGCAGGCCGGTGATGTGATCGCGTTCCCGAAAACTCAGGTGGCCGCCTCCACGGCGAAGAGCTTCAGTGTCGTCAACCCGTGGTCCACACCCCTGACCATCAGCACCATGACTGTGAGCGGGGACAGTTTTCAGGCCACTCTGCCCGCGCTGCCATTCACGCTTCCGCCGAATACGACCCAGGCTGTTCAGATCACCTTTCAGCCCGTCGCGTCGGGAACGAATACCGGCGCGCTTTCCATCAATGGTCAGCCGTTCGGACTTACGGGCGATGCGTTCCAGCCGCCGCTGCCACCCGCATCACTGGCCATCAGTTCGGGGGCGAGCGCCAGCCGGCAGCAGGCGACCATCGCCGTGCAGCTTGCGTCGGCGGCCCAAAGCGCGGGCAGCGGCACTCTCACCATGTCCTTCGTCCCTTCAACGCCCGGAGCGTCCGACGACCCGGCCATTCAGTTCCTGGATACCGGCTCGCGAACTGAGAACGTGCAGATCGCGAATGGAGCGGCGGCGGGGCAGTGCGGCACCGGGGCGGCGTGTACCTTCCAGACAGGCACGACAGCGGGTACGATTACCTTCACGCTCAGTCTCGGAGGCCAGATCAGCCAGGCCACGCTGGTGGTAACTCCTGCCGTCGTGAGCTTCGACACGGCGTCGGCGAAGGTGGTGGGCAACGGCATCGCAGTCACGCTGCCTGGGTTCGATAACACACATGCGACGACGGCGCTGTCCTTCACCTTTTTCGATACCAGCGGGAAAGAGATTCCCAGCGGCGTCGTTGTTGTGGATGTGACCGCGAAATTCCAGCAGTTTTTCGCACAAAACGCGCCGCAAAGCGGGGGATTATTCCAGCTGGCCGCGCAGTTCCCCGTCACCGGGACCGCTACGCAGCTCGGCGCCGTGGCTGTGACGGCGACGAACGCTGCGGGAACATCCCCGTCGGTGCAAATCCCGATCGGCTACTGAGTTCCGTCTGCCCCGCTTCTCACGTATACTGTCGAAATCCGTGAAAGGTTCGCCGAAGAGGCGCAGCTATGGAACCGGTTCTCGAGCTCGCGATCCACATCACATCGCACCTCTGGCTGCTGCACGAGTTGTATCCAGGCGAGGGCAGCGTCCGGGCGGCGCTGGCGATGTCCTGGCAGGCGGAGCTTGCGAAGCGCGCCGGGCGCGACTACTCTTACCTGCAGGGCCTGCTCGATCTGACCGGCAACGTCGCGGCTGACGACTGGGATCCTTCACAACCCCTGCGCCGCTTCTCTCCCGGCCAGCAACTGGAGCCCGAGAAGTTTCGACTGCGCGATCCGATGCACTGGTTCAGCGCGCGGAGGACCAACCGGGCGCTCAGAAGACAGCCGGCGCAGGATCTGCGTGCGGTTGCGGCAAGTGCTGCCTTACAGGTTCTCGAAAGGCGGTTCACGGCCCTGGAGAAGCTCGCGGCGGCGATCGATTTTGTTCCGGAGACGCGCACCGGCGACCAGAGCTTCGCCGCGAGTCTGCTGACCCGCGAGGATCTGTTCTACAAGATCGCCAACTGGCTGTTAACAGCGGGCAGCGAACAGGTGGCCGCTTTGTTCGACGCCTTCCTCCCGGCCGAGCTGTTGCTCGAGCAGGAGATCACCGGCCGCGCGAACGCCATTGCCGGCAGTCGCGGGGCCGACTTAACGCAGCGGGCGGTTGCCGAAGACTGGGCCAGGAAAACCGGCGCGCAGCGAAAGGCCGTGCTGGCTGATCGTATCCTGCTGCGGCAGTTATGCAAGGATCTCGAGGTTCCGGTTCCGTTCTCGCTGGTGCTGGCCGACGAACTGGATGAGATCGCGTTTTCACGGGCCATCCGGCTGTACGGCGCCGACCCAACCACACTGGCCCCTCAGGCGCCTGGGACGGAGCCGCCAACACCGGAAGCCAGGACCAGAGAAGCGCGCGACGCCGCTGACCGGGCCGCTGCGGCGAGGAAGCAATCGGGCGTGGCGCCGGACTGCACCGCGCCGTCACAGCAGGCATTCCAGTCGCAGCTGTTTGGACTGGCCTTGTCCGGCGGTGGCATTCGCAGCGCGACGTTCGCGCTCGGTCTGCTGCAGGGCATGGCTGACCGCAACATCCTGCCGTACATCGACGTGCTCTCGACGGTGTCAGGCGGTGGTTACATCGGCACGTGGCTGAATGCGTGGATCAAGCGCCGGGGCGGCGTCAGCGCGGTGCAGCAGTCCCTGCGCGGCGCGGCATCGTATCTGCTGGCGACGCCCGGGTGCGCGCCTCCTGGAGCGGCCAATCGCCGCAGCGATGTCCCGGACCCTCTGGCTCTGGTCACGCATAACTCCGACCCCCAGGCGGACCACGTTCGCCCGGTTCGCGTTCTGCGCGAATACGCTCGGTATCTCGCGCCCCAGGCGGGGCTGTTTTCCGCGGACTTCTGGACCATCGTGGCCACGTGGTTCCGGAATACGGCGTTGAATCTGGGTATCCTCGTTTTCCTTTTCGGGGCTCTGCTGCTGATTCCGCGCATTGCCATTTACTTCCTGCTGCATCTGCGACGGCCGATGTACCAGACCCTGCGCGGTCCGGCCGAAGTGCTGATCCGCGTGTTGCCCGGACATCTGCAACTGCGACAGGTGTCGAGCGGTTTGGCGTTGTTGATTACCGGGCTGCCGATCCTGTGGGGCTGCCGCCTGATCGGGAAATACAGCCTCGCGACTTTCGGATCGTACCGCGGGGGGCGGGGCGCCCGCGGCAGTAATGACGTGCAGATCGTTACCCGTGTCATGCCCTGGATTGTGGCCGGCTCGTTTCTGCAGATCGCGGTGATCTGGAATATCGGAATCACCCAGCGTGTGGCCAATGCCGCGTCAGCGGTGTTCTGCATCGTCTTCATGGCCGGAGCGCTGGTTCTGTGGCACTACACTCCGCCTTGGGCCCAGGCAGGCCGGGGCGCTTCCGCTACCAGGCGCAGGATCGCCGTCATCGCCGCGTTTCTTTGCAGCGCCGTGGTGGGCTTTGGACTGGCCGAGGGTTTCTGCGCAGCGCTGAATACCCTTGGAATGAACACGCAGCGGGGCTTGTGGGAGGTGGGCAGCTTCGGACTGGCCCTGATGATTACCATAATCGGCGCGATTCTGGTGGTATTTCTCGGGCTCGCGGGACGAGAACTCTCCGACGAGCAGCGGGAGTGGTGGAGCCGGCTCGGCGCCTGGTACATTCTGGTGATCGGCGGATGGCTGGTGGTCTGCGCCATCTCGTTTTTCATGCCGCTGTGGCTGGCTCTGCTTGGATTGCAGGCCGCCGCCGCGGGCCTCAGTTGGGCGGCAATCTCGGCAGCGGGCGCGAAAATCGCCTTCAGCCCGGAATCGGGGCGTGATCAGGGCATGGCCCAGGGGCCGGTTCGGCGGGCGATCATGAACATCGCTCCCACGGTATTCGTGATCGGCACATTGTCGGCGGTTTCCTTCGGTCTGTTCTGGGCCCTGCAGTGGCTCATCGACTGGCGCCCGGATCTGTCGGGCAATCCCGTCGCCCATCAGCTCTGCTGCTCGACGGCATCTCTTTCTCTGGCGCACATGGTCGATTTGTACTGGCCGCTGATGGATCCGGGATCCTACGCGCCGGTGCTGCTGCTCATTCTCTTCGGCGCACTGTGCCTGCTGCTGGCGTGGCGAGTGGATATCAATGAATTCTCGATGCACCACTTCTATAAGAACCGGCTCGTGCGAGCCTATCTGGGCGCATCCCGCGCCAGGGCGCATCGATTTCCCAACGCATTTACCGGCTTCGATCCGGAAGACGATATTCGACTCTCGCGCTTTCAACACGCCGATCCTACCCGGCCGAGCGATATGGCGAGGGATTGCAAGGCTTCTTTCGCCGGCCCATATCCCATCATCAATACGGCCCTCAACGTCACGCGCGGCGAAAATCTTGGCATTCAGGAGCGTAAGGCGGAGTCATTCGTTTTCACTCCACTGTGGTCGGGATTCGATTTCTCCCGCCGGCAGACCACGGTCCGTGAAGCGTGCCTTGCCGAATACGCGTTTCAACGGACAGACCGGTTCGGCGAACCGGATGCCGGGGGCGTGCTGGCGGGAACGGCGATGGCCATCTCGGGCGCGGCATTCAGTTCGAATGCAGGCTTTCACACCTCGCCCGCGCTGGCCTTTCTCCTTACGGTGTTCGGAGTGCGCCTGGGTTGGTGGGCGGGCAATCCCCGCGGTTCTTCCTGGACGCAGCCCTCGCCCGCGCTCGGATTACTGTACCTGATCAAGGAAGCAAGCGCTAACACCACGACATCGTCGAATTTCGTTCTCCTCAGTGATGGCGGCCATTTCGAAAACATGGGCCTTTACGAGCTGGTGCGCCGCCGCTGCCGGTTCATCATCGTCAGCGACGCCGAGGAGGACATCAAATTCAAACTGGAAGGGATCGGCGGCGCCATCCGCAAATGCCGCGACGATTTCGGCGTGGTGATCGATCTCAATCTCGATGCTCTCCAGCCGGTGGGCGACCCGGCGGTCAGCAGGCTGCATTATTCCATGGGGAGGATCATTTATCCCGAGGAGAAGGACTGCGGACGGCTCATCTATATCAAATCGTCAGTCACCGGCGACGAACCGCTGGACATTATCGAATTCCGCAAGCGCCACGCTGAATTCCCACACACCTCCACGGCCAACCAGTTCTTCGACGAATCGCATTTCGAGAGCTATCGCGAACTCGGACAGCACGTCGCGTCCGGCATTTTCGTGCAGGATATGCCGCCCCTGCCGCTCGCCGCCGGCGAGAGCGCGGGCCAGCATGTGCGGAAGATGTTCGACAGAATCGAGCAGGCCTGGAACGAGCAACTGAACGCAGCGCCGAAAGCCAGAGCCGACACGACGAGCGCGGAGGAGCAGCGGTCGTGAGGACGTGGAACCGTATTTTCTGGACCGTGGCGGCCATTGTGCTTCTGTGGGAGATGCGGGATTTTAACAGCCCGCAGCGCATCGGCCACGCCGTCGCCTGCTCGGCTGGGTTCCCGTTTCGCGATCAACAGGCGCAGATCCTGGCGTATGGTCTGCAGGATGTCCGCGGGCTCGCGTGTGCCGGAAGCACGCCGTATTTCGCGGAAGGCGGCCGCCCGCTGATAGCGTGGCGACCGGAAAGCTCGGGCATGAACGATTCTGAACGCGACGCAATGTGCCCGGAGGAATCGTGTGGCGATGCAGACCAGCGCGGCGTCGCGATTTCCGGCGGCGCGCTTTATGTCGCAGAACACAGCCGCGCGCGCATCGCCGTTCAGAACATCCCCAGGGGATCGAAGGGCGCCAGCAAATTGGACACTCACGCGCCATCAGCGTTTGCTTCCGGCCTCACCGGGCCATCCACCGGAGTCGCGGCCGCGGGCGACACTCTATTCATTACCGATGACCGCCCGTGGCCTGCTTACCAGGGCGGATTGACGGCAGGGAAAAGCGGCGGCCTGTACACCTGCCGCGGTCCTGGCTGCACTCCGGCGTTGATCGATGGCGCCCTGCAGCACCCTTCGGGCGTTGCGGCGGTGGGCCCGAATGGGCCGATTTTTGTGGCCGAGAACCTCGGGCGTGCAGTGCGGTGGCGGTCCTATGGATGTGGCAACGGCGTGTGCGCGCAGACGGGCGCGCTGGGATCGGCGCGCTGGTCCGGAGAGCCTGCCGCTTCGTTCCTCGGCGTGGCCACGGACGGCTCGCGGGTATTTGCCGCGGGTCCGGGTGGGTTGTACGTACTCGCGGTGGATGGGACGGTGCAGGGCCGAGTCATGTTCGACGAGCCCGTCTCCGGCGTCGCTACCGACGGCAAGAGCGTGTATCTGGCCGTCGGACACAATCTGTGCCGGTTGCGGATCCGCACCCGGTAGCCGCTATTCTTGCGCGGCGTTCACTGCTTCACGAATCGCGTGCACCACAAGCTCGGGCTCATCGAGATGAATCCAGTGCCCGCTTGCCGATGCTACGACGTGCTTCGCATCCGGCGAGACCGCGCGCACGACGGCTTCGCTGACCGGCGGTTCGCGGCCGGCGGTGATGAACGTCACGGGAATACCGCGAATCGGCGGCGCTGAAGCAATCTCCCTGATCGACTCGGGCAGATCCCGCAGGTGCGCGCGAAGACCAGCGAATGAAGCGGCATTCGACCAGTGGGCAGCAATAACGGGCCAGATCTCAGCGGGCATTTTTCCGATTTCACCGGCAATGCGGTCCATAACCCGGGCGCCGGATCCGCTGGCCGCTTTACCGATCAGCCGCGGCAGCACGCGCCTGCCAGTGAGAACCGCGGAAAGGCAGAATCGAACGATGCCGAATTGCGCCAGGGCGCTTCCGCGGCCAAGCAGCATCACGCCGCGCGCGAGCATCTGCTTCTGCTGGTCCGATACCGGCGTCCAGTCCTCCGGACGCAGTGGGTCCACCAGAATCACAGCGGCCACTTCAGGCGGGTAATGCGCGGCGAACCAGCGCATCACTAGTCCGCCAAACGAATGTCCCACCAACACATACGGCGGCCGGATGCCGGCCCGGCGGAGCACGCTGCGCAGCTCTTCGACGATATGAGACGGCGTGCGCGGCGTGCGTGCCGGGCCGCTGAAGCCCAGACCGGCGCGATCGTAGCTGACGGTTTGGGCAAACTCGGCGACCCGCGCCTGCACCGCTGTCCAGTTCAGGGTGGTAGCGGCAATGCCGGACTCGAAGATGACTGCCGGCGTTCCTTTACCGGCAACATAAAGATGCAGCGGCAAACCATCGACATCGACGAGCACGCCGGGGGCGGGCCAGCGGCGGCGGTCGCGGCGTACGCCGATCTGCTGCCACACAAATCCGGCGATGGCAATCAGGATGAGTGATGCGGCAATCGCCAGGGCGACATACATTTAATCGGAAATCGCCAGCTCACCCGGGATAATACGGCGTGTACGCGGAAGTATGCCGCGCTTCGCGAGCATGCCCATGGCGCCGATAATGCCAACGAAAACGGCCAGCTTGAGGGCGTCGTACCCCCGCCCGCGGGGCAACATCCGCCAGAGCAGACCGGTGATCGCCTGGGACAGAGAGACCGCCCACACAGAACCGTAGAAGTATCGCCGTTCGTGACCTTCGCCTTTCGTCGAAGCCATGACACGCGGCAGACGGCCCACCGCTCCGAGAATCCAAATCGCGCCTGCGACAGGAAAATACGCCGCGGCATAGATCTGGCGCAGGCGCCAGTGGCCGGTTATAACGGCGTCGGCCAGACCGGCAGCATTGAGAATCGCGTATGCCACCACCACGCTCCAGGCAAACGTATAGCAAACGCGGCGGTACAAAGGGTTCGGTTTGTCTTCAGTGAAGCGAATGATATACGGCCGGGGCTCGACACCCGGGAGGCGGCCGCGCAACCCTGCAATTCCGGTTGCCAGCAGTACGACGCCCAGCCAGACGGCGATCCAACGATTGAATCCGTAAGCAAACAGCGAAAAGATCAGTGGGCCCGGAGCGAGGAAAAAGACGAAGATCCAGATGGGCCAGTGCGCCAGGCGATAGTGCGGCTTATTCCGGTCGCGCAGCCGGCGAGCGCTGTCCAGCTCGAGGCGGACGCCGTTCCCCATTCCTTCATTGTGACCTGAGCGAATTCAGCGTGTGGAGCGCGTAGATTCCGATTCCACTTCCACATCGCTGTCGGATTCCTGATCCCCGCTGCGTGAGCGCAGGTCGTGGAACTGGAGGCGGCAGGACTGGCAATGGTAAAGGTTTCCACCGAGCAACATTTGCAGCAGGCGAAACGGGTTCCTCAGAATGGGGTCGATGCGGTCGCGTTCATGGCGCCGCCGCAGGACCGTTCGCGAACACTTCGGACACCGGGCGACCAGGGAGTACAGGGGGCGCGGCTCGGCGATCCTGCTGCGGCCGCACGGACAAGCATAGATGCGGCGATAGGCCATGCGCTGGAAGGGTCCGCGCGCCACGCGCGTCAGCTTCTTCCGGCAGTCGGGACAGGGGTTCAACAGAGGACCTCAGGCATTAATGTCAGCCCGAAGTCAGAATTCTCTCATAACCCGTTGTAACGCGCCAGTAAAAAATTAAAGGTTGCCCCGGAGCGCCTGCTCCCGCTCTATGGCCTCGAAGAGAGCGCGAAAATTCCCTTTTCCGAAACTGCGGCTGCCCTTGCGCTGTATAATTTCGTAAAAAAGCGTGGGACGGTCCTCTACGGGTCGAGTGAAGATCTGGAGCATGTACCCTTCATCGTCACGATCGACGAGTATTCCCAGTTCCGCGAGTTGCTCCAGCGGTTCAGCGATGTGGCCAACACGGCTCTCCAGTTCCTGATAGTATGTGCCCGGAACCCGCAGGAACTCGACCCCCTGCGCGCGCAGCTTCGAAACGGTCGCGATGACGTCGCCCGTTGCCATGGCGATGTGCTGAACACCGGGGCCATCGTAGTACTCCAGGTACTCTTCGATCTGCGACTTGCGCCGCCCTTCGGCGGGCTCATTGATCGGGAATTTCACGCGGCCGTTGCCGTTGGACATCACCTTCGACATTAATGCTGAGTACTCGGTACTAATGTCGTTATCATCGAAATGTTTCCAAAGCTCGAACCCCATCACCGTGCGGTAGAAGTCGACCCAGCGGTTCATCTCGCCCCAGCCAACGTTGCCGACCATGTGGTCGACGTGCAGCAGACCCACAGGGCGCGCGACGGTATCCTCGACGGCTGTAGAAGTAAAACCCGGCAGGAATACACCCCGGTAATTTCGACGCTCGACAAAGGTGTGGATGGTGTCGCCGTAGGCGGCGATGGAGCACATCCGCACTTCGCCGTCGTTGTCGGTAAGAGTGATGGGCTCCTGCACTCCACGCGCCCCGCGCGACGTGGTTTCGCGCCAGGCAGCCTGGGCATCGTCTACCCAGAGCGCGATGTTCTGTACTCCGTCGCCATGACGATGGATATGGGCGGCGATGGGGTGATCGGCGCGCAGCGGGGTTGTCAGCACGAATCGAATTTTCCCCTGTTGCACCACATACGAGGCCCGATCGCGTGTGCCCGTCTCCGGTCCCCGGTAGGCGACCAGACGGAAACCGAACGCGGCGCGGTAATAATACGCGGCCTGCCGGGCGTTACCGACAAAGAATTCGATGAAATCAGTCCCGTTCAGCGGGAGAAAATCGTTTTGCCGCTCAGGCCGGTCAGCCTTTTCCGCGGTTTGCAACATGATCGCTGTCCTCCTTCCGTTACGCTCTGACCGCAGCCATGGTTCGCTCGACGGTTTCGATACAAAACTGATTGGCCTCGTCGGTTCCGGTTGAAATCCGGATGCAGCGCGGGAGGCCGAACGCGCCGAGGGGCCGTACGATAATTCCCTGCCCCAGCAGATCCTGAACCAATCTTGCTGTTTGTTCGGCCGTTTCCATCTCCACCATAACGAAGTTCGCTTCCGAAGGGACCACCTTCATCCCGAGTCTTGTGAGTGCATTGGTGAGGAAAGTGAGGCCGCGAGCGTTCAGCTCCAGGGAATGATGGAGGAATGCCTTGTCGGCGAGGGCTCCAATTCCCGCCGCCTGAGCAAGGGCGGATGGCTCGAACGGCAGCTTGACCTTGAGCAGGTTGCCGATCAGGGTCTCGTGGGCGAAGCCGTAGCCGATGCGAATCCCGGCCAGGCCGTAGACTTTGGAAAACGTGCGCAGGGTAATGACGTTGTCATACCGATAGTGCATGGAGTCGGGATAACGGGGGTTATCGCGGGCGTACTCGAAATAAGCCTCGTCCAGGATGATCAGCGTGCGCTCGGGGACGTGCCGGTAGAAATTATCGAACTCGGCGCGAGTGAAGATCGTTCCGGTGGGATTATTTGGATTCGCGAGGTATACGATCTTTGTCCGCTCGGTGATTGCGTTGGCAAGCGCGGGCAGGTCGTAATGCCATTCGCGATACGGCACGGCGCGGTAAGCCACGCCGCGCGATTTCGCCAGCACCTGAAACCCGATGAACGCGCCCTCGGTGGTCAGGACTTCATCGTCATCGCCGAGGAAGGTGCGGATGATGTTGGACATGATCCCCTCGCTTCCAGAACCGGCGATAACGTTCTCCACTTTCAGGTCGAACTCGCGGGCCAGAACCCGGCGCAGTTCCAGACCGCCATTGGGATAGAGGTTGAGGGTAGGCATGGCCCCGCGCATCGCTTCGAGGGCGAGCGGCGAAGGACCCAGCGGGTTTTCGTTGGAGGCGAGCTTGAAAACGCGGGCAAGTCCGTACTGCCGGCGCACTTCTTCGGGATTGCGCCCGGCCTCATAAGGCCGCAGATTCTCTATATATGGCGGGACCAGGCGCATCCATCCCTATCCTGCCATATCAGGCAGACGGACCGTTTTCTGTTTCACGGGCAGCAAGGCGCCGGGCAGGTGACGCGCACATATACGAGGGTGGTCGATAAGGCGCGCCTCCCGAGAGACCTGCAGCAGCTTCTCGGTCATTTATAAGGGTGAGTTGAGCGATGGCGCCACCCGCCGCGATTGAACCGGCGACCTGCTGATACCCAGGGGCATCTTCTCGAATGCTGTTGACTCAACGCGAATCCCATGTTAAATAGGTATAGACTAATTTCGATTGGTCTAGACCATAGACGTCCGGTCGCGCAGGAGGCCCGGGGCACCGTGAGCTGTTAGGGGCTCGTTCCGGATTCCGGACTCCTGAGAGAACTTCATCACTTTCGCGAGATCGTCATGAAACGAACACTGTTGTTGCCTGTCGCGGTTGCGGGGATGATTCTGCCCATCGCGGTGGCGGATGAGATCCGCGTCGGCATTTTGGGCACTGACTCTTCTCACGCCGTCGCTTTTACTGAGATCCTGAATGATCCATCGCTCTCAACTCATATTCCTGGCGCCAGGGTAGTGGCGGCGGTCAAAGGAGGCAGCCCCGATCTGGCGAAGAGTTACGAACGAGTGGATCGGTTCGCCGAGGAGATTAGAACCAAGTGGGGCGTGGAGATCGTTCCCGACACGGCCACGCTGTGCGCCAGGGTGGATGCCGTGATCGTCGGCAGCATCGATGGCCGCGTGCACCTGGAGCAGGTCCGGCAGGTGCTGAAGGCGCGCAAGCCGATGTACATCGACAAGCCGCTCGCCGCCAGCCTCGACGATGCCCGGGAGATCGCGCGCCTGGCGCGAGACGCCGGAGTTCCGTGGTTCAGTTCGTCCAGTCTGAGGTTCAGCCCGCTTGCCGCCGAATCGAAGTTCACCGATGCGAGGGGCTACATCGTCTGGGGACCCGGGCCGCTTGAAGAGCATCATCGGATGGAACTGGCATGGTACGGGGTCCACTCGGCCGACCTGTTATTCGCGCTCATGGGGCGGGGTTGCGAGGAAGTGACGCGCACCTTCACTGACGACGCGGACGTGACTACGTGCCGCTGGAAAGATGGCCGCATCGGCACGATGCGCATCAACCGTCCGTACAGCGAATTCGGCGTGGTGGCGTTTCGGGTGAAAGAGGTAAGTCGCAGCGCTCCCAATCCGGGTACCGGCTACCCCGAGTTGATGCGCGAAGTGGTGCGATTCTTTGAGACCGGCAGGTCTCCGGTGTCACCCGAGGAGACGATCGAAGTGTTCGCGTTCATGGACGCAGCCCAGCGCAGCAAGGAAGCAGGCGGCGCACCGCAAAAGCTGCGATGAGGGAGCGTATCTGATGAGGGTGAGATTCAAGCTGCTCGTTCTCGCGATCGTCCTGATTGCTCCATTGCCGGCCGATGACGATCCCCTTCGCAGCGACTGGCCGCAGTTGAGTCAATACCGGGAAGCCAATCGCCATCTTCCCCCGCCAACCGCGACAGAGGATCGTGTTGTCTTTCTGGGCGATTCGATTACAGAGCGATGGGGACGAGAGGGCGACTTCTTCCCAGGTAAACCGTACATCAACCGTGGAATCAAAGGGCAGACCACTCCCCAGATGCTGGTGCGTTTTCGCGCCGATGTGATCGCTCTGCGCCCCCGCACGGTGGTGATTCTCGGCGGGACCAACGACATTGCCGGCAACACGGGGCCCACCACACTCGAGGCGATCGAGAATAACATCACATCCATGGCTGAACTGGCTGCGGCGGCGCGCATCCGCGTCGTGCTTGCCACATTGCTGCCGACGCTCGAATATCCCTGGCGCAAAGGACTGGAACCGGCCGGAAAGATCGTTGCCCTGAACAACTGGATTCGCGCCTACGCCATCGAACACGGGCTAACGCTGCTCGACTTTTACGCGCCAATGGTGGACGAGCGAGGCGGACTGAAACCGGAGCTGACGTTCGACGGAGTTCATCCGAACGAGGCCGGATATCGGGTCATGGCGCCTTTGGTGGAACGAGCCATCTCGGACGCAACGCATCAGTGAAGATCAGGCCTGGCGCGAAGCGATCTCCTGATATAGAACCTTCCGTCCCTGACGGTAAGCGATATTGGCCATATGCGGGCCCGCGACCGCCGCCGCGGCGGTCTCAACCGGGCAGTTCGGCTCCTTCCGGCTCCGTATGCAGTCGAGGAAGTTCTGCTGGTGCGCCTCGGCGGAATCAGTCTCGGGAATATCGAGAACCGGTTCGGCCGGAACTTTTTGCGTCCAGGGCGCCTTCGATAAACCGGCATCCCTGAAAAGCTGGAGCCCGCGCCGGCTCAGCACCATGGTCCCCTCCTCGCCCTGAAAACGGATCGACCAATCGAAATCATAGGTGCTGCGATAGTCGAGGGTCCACGTCGCAAGAAACGCCGGATACTCGAATACGGCTGAGAAAACATTCGGCACTTCGACACCGGGCGCGTCCGCAATCATTCCCTGGCAGACTGCCGAGTTCGGCGGTCCCGAATTCGTCATCCACTGCACGACATCCATCAGGTGCGTTCCCTGATCGGTCATGTTGCCGCCCGAATAATCCCAGAAGCCGCGCCACCATCGAAACCGCACGGGATCGAGAGGACGCGATGGGGCCATCCCGAGAAAGCGAGGCCAGTCCAACTCTCCGGCCAGCGGTCCGGTTTCGAGCGGAAGGGCGAAGTGCCAGTTCCACAGCGCCCTGACCATGGACACCTTGCCGATCCTGCCGTCAGCGATCATCTTTCTGGCTTCGGCGATGAAGCCCATGCTGCGCCTCTGCATTCCGATCTGGACCACACGGTCGGTGCGGCGGACCGCCGCAATCATGCGTGTGCTTTGCTCGGGCGTCAGCGAGAGCGGCTTTTCGAGATACACGTCCTTGCCGACGTCGAGGGCCTTAAAGAGCATCGGCAGGTGCTGGTGATCCGGCGTGGCGATGACGATGCAGTCCAGGCCGGGCTGCGCGAGCAACTCCTCGTAGTCGAGGTACGTCTTCACCCCCGATGGAGAATTCTTCTGAGCGTCGGCAAGATGCGGGCCGTAAACATCACACAGTGCGGCGCACTGGGCCCCGATTTTCTGGAAGGACTTGTTCAGGCCACCGCCTCGATTGCCCGTGCCGATGAGGCCATACGCGATCCGGTCATTCGCGCCCCAGGCGCTTCGGGGAACGAATAACGGCGCGATCAGGCCCACAGTCGCTGTTTTCACGAATTCTCTTCTGTCACTTGCCATATCATGCCTCCACGGTCGCGAGGGCCGGCTTCTCGCGGTGGCTCATGAATTCCACGAACCTCCGCGCGTACCGGTCGAGATTCTCGAGCGATCCACCGCCGCGAAGAGGGGAGCACATTTCAAATGTGACCGCGCCGCGGAAGCCGGCGCGTCCCATGGCGTCGAAAAACGCGTTGTAGTCGATGAAGCCCTCGTCGATCGGGACCGCCCGCGCGGTTGCCAGGATCGGTTCGAACATGGTCAGCTTCGTCGCGAGGTGATATCGGCGGCGGACGTTGTAGTTTGCAGCCGTGGTCAGAACCGTAATCCGTCCCATTTTCTCCGCTGCTCGTTCCAGATCGACTCCGTGCAGGGCCGGCGCCCAGGCATCGAAGGCGGCGCGGCAGTTCGGATGATCGACTTCCTCGATCAGATCAAACTGGCTCTCGTAATCGGCCGCGACGTCGTGATGATTCTGAACGGCGATGGTGACGCCGTAATCCGCCGCCCGGCGCGCGCATTCGCGAAGCGCGCGGACCAGCAGCGCCCACTCGGCCAGATACGGAGCGGACGGGTTTTCGTAACCGGTGAATACGCGCACCAGACTACCGCCGAGATCTCGCGCCATGCGGGCCAGATCCGTTACATGCTGAATCTGAATCTCCGTCATCGGGACCTCAGTGTGTTCGAGATCGGCGGTGAAGTTCGTGTATCCGGCCACGCAGATCGTGCGCATTTTCCGGGCTTCGAGTCTTTCTTTCAAACGGAGGCAAGCCTCATGGTTCCAGTCCAGGACGGAGAGATGTGGGCGTTTGGCCATGAGCATCACGCCGTCATATCCGAGATCCGCCGCGCGGTCGACGAAAGCCTCGAGCGGAAGGGCTTCGTGTCCCCACGTGCCCGAGTAACTTACCGAATGCAAAAGTGCCATCGCCTCAGGAATCCTCCTTATCACGCCCTGTCAACGCCATTCCGTAAGCTGGAAACGGCTTTTGTCAGAGCGACTATGTTTTCAAACGGGAAGCCACGATCGACTTCGACGTAAAACCATGCGCCGCCGCGGCCGACGTCAAAAGTCTCGGCCAGCTCTCGAACGTAGCGGTCCACCTGGCCGGGGCTGGAGCGGATCATCAGTTCTCCACGGTCCGGATGCAGCGCAATGGCGATCCGGGTCTCGCGGCAAAACCGTGCGAGCCAGTCAAGGTCATAGACACTCAGCTGGGGCCAGATGGCATCGACGCCGAGGGCCGCAATGTCCTCCAGAAGGCCTCGCGCGTTGCCGCAGCAATGAAAGAACACACTGGCGCCGCCTTTCCTGATCCTGCGGATCATGAGTTCGTAGCGCGGCTTGAAGAATCGCCGCCACATGGCAGGCGAGAGCATCAGGTGTGTTTGAGTCCCGAAATCATCACCGAACTGGATCGCGTCGACCCCGCGCTGCAGCCAGTAATCGATCTGCGCCAGGTGGTGCTCGGTCAGCCGGTCGGCCAGCCGATTGATTTCCGGGGTGTCCTCTGCGATGTCAACCAGAGTGTCTTCGAACGAGCGCAGCGCGTGCATCAGTTCGAAGAGGCTAACCCATCCGCTCTTCAGGAAATACCGTTCGCGATGCCGCCTGGCGCGGGTTCGATCAGCCTCGAAGTCTTTGCCGGCCGTTGCCGGCACGGGCGGCGTTTGAAAGTCATTCCACGCCTTCCAGTCCGCCAGTGGCCGCGCGATTGGAATCCCGCCCGCCCCGAACAGCTCTTCGCGCCATTGCACTCCCCATGCGTCGCGCCATGTCCTCGCCCCAGGGCTGACATCCGGTACACGGAAGCGGCCGGGCGGGCCGAAGTCGTCCGGATGTTCCAGCCACAGTGTGCGAAGTTCTTCGCCGTGCTCGAGGAAGCCGGCCGGCGAGGCATGGTATTCCACCGGCGCGGAGTCCGGCGGCCGGAACTCGAGGGCGGCGGCCACTCGATCGCGCGGGAGCATACAGTGTAAGGATTAGACCACTATAAATTGGTCTATACATCTATATCACCGCGACCCGCTGCTGTCAAGCCGAATCCACGGCGTTACGCCGGACTCAGCCTTGTCGTGTGACTCACGGCTACGGCTGGCTGCCGCGGACCGAATGAACCACTGCCGTATAGAGATCACCCCGAAACGTTGTAGTCGCCAGCTCGACGGGCGTTTGTTTATCGGAATAGGTACGCCTGTTCACCACCAGCACCGCACCGTTCGAGGGCGACTGAAGAAGCTGGCGCTGCGGCTTCGTGGGCAAGGCCGCGGAGATTTGCTCCGTGCAGTGCGCCAGCCTGAGCCCGTAGTTCTCTTCCAGGATGCTGTAGATCGAGTTCGCCGCGAGGTTAAAGCGGTCGAGGTTGGGGCACAGATACTGCGGGATGTGTATTCTTTCGAGCGCGATCGGCGTGTCGTCGGCGAGGCGAACCCGTTCGACTTCATACAGCATTTCGGTTTCCGGAAGACCGAAGAAGTCCAGATCCGAGCCGGACTGCTTGATCGACCGGAAGACGAGCAGTCGCGATGATGGCGTGAGCCCCCGCGAGCGGATCTCCTCGGTGAAGCTGCGCATCTCCTGCTGCTTCTTCTGCATGCGCCGGGGCGCCACGAAGGTACCGCGTCCGCGATGCGATTCGATGAGTCCTTCACGCTCCAGAGAATCGCACGCCTGCCTCAGGGTCATCCGGCTCACGCCCAGTCGTTCGCATAAGACGCGCTCGGGTGGCAGCGGTGTTCCGGGGGGAATCGTACCGGGTTTCAGCAGATTCCGGATCGCCTCGCCGATTTGCGCATAAGCAGGGATCGGGCTGGTCTTGTCGATTCGAATCCGAAGGAATATGTTGCCCTGCACGTCTGTCGAGGAGTTCATAAAGATCCGAATCTCGGCATCGTTGGTCTAGATATTAGTACCGCGACTCTGCTGGCAGTGTCAAGAAGCGCCGCCTTCCAGAGTTCCGTCTTTTCGGAATGCCGTGGTGCGTCCGTGGCGCCACAGCGGCAGTCGGCCGCGAGGAAATAATGCCATTCGGCGGATTTCGCGGCACGGACCGGCCGTCGCGTTTATGCAGCACGCGTTGCGCGATCGCCCGCGCCCGCAAAAACATGTTGACAAGATGTCCGCACCGCGAGTATAAATGTCTAGACCAACTTAGTAACACGCGTCGGGCGCCTCGCGGCTGAGTCGCCCGGTTCGATGGTTTGGGGCGTAGAGTTGCTGCGTTTGCAGCCGGCGCGGGCCTCGATGGTGCGGGGTCAGCCCTGAACACGGCATGAGACGGCAGTCGTTCGTCGCCGACTATCATGCAACGCATTACGGGCAGCCGGCGTTGAATCAACGCCGCATGTCCGGGTCATGTCGAGGCCCGGGCATGGATGGAATTGGCTTTGTCTGATTCTGTGCTTCAGGAGGCATATGAGTAAACAGCGGGTTGCAATTCAGTTCGTCGTGGCCGCGCTTCTGGCCCTGGTCTTCTCCATTTCTCCAACGGTGCGTGGTCAGACTGGTTACGGTTCGATCCTGGGCAGGGTGACGGACCCTTCTGGCGCGGTTGTTTCCGGGGTGACGGTCACGTTGCGCAACGAAGCTACGAACGTGGCAAGTGTGAGGCAAACGAATGCGGACGGGGAATATGTGTTCCCCGATGTGATTCCGGGCGTATACGAAATCGTGATAAGACAAGAAG
>DASRCB010000092.1:0-18091 GCA_035653295.1 Bryobacteraceae bacterium | reverse complement strand
TTACAGCAGTTCATGGAGAAGACCGAGTCGGCCACACGCGGGACCATCGTGCTGGCCACGGTTAAGGGCGACGTACACGATATCGGCAAGAACCTGGTGGAGATCATCCTCGGCAACAACGGCTACCAGGTCATCAACCTCGGCATCAAGGTTCCGCCGGAGCAGTTGATCGAGGCCTATCAGAAGCACAAGCCGGACGCGATTGGACTCTCCGGGCTGCTGGTGAAGAGCGCGCATCAGATGGTCATTACGGCCTCGGATTTCAAAGGCCATTCGGTGCGGATTCCGCTGCTGGTGGGCGGCGCGGCGCTGTCGGATAAGTTCACGCGAACGAAGATCGCGCCGGCTTACGGATCGGCGACATTCTACGCAAAGGACGCGATGACCGGGCTGGCCATCATGAATCGCATCATGGATCCGGCGACGCGCGAGGAGGCTCTGCGGGCGCACACGTTTGCGGACGCGGGTCCGGAAATCGCGGCAGTGGAGACAGCAGCCGTGCCGGCCAGCGCCGCGCGAAGCTCGAAGGTGCGTGTGGATCTGCCGATTCCGGCTGTGCCGTATCTGGAGCGGCGTGTCCGCGATGTACCGAACCTGCCGGAGGTGTGGAGTTACATCAACCCGTACATGCTGTACGGTAAGCACCTCGGGTTCCGCGGTAACTTCGAGAAGTTACTCGCCGAACGCGATCCGAAAGCGCTGAAGCTGTATCACGATGTCGAGGCGGTGAAGGCTGAAGCCGCGAAGTTCATGAAGGTGCGCGCGGTATGGCAGTTCTTCGAAGCCGAGCGCGACGGCAACGCCGTGCACCTGTTCTCGCCGGGCGGCGAGACGCCGATCTGGAGTTTCATGTTCGGGCGCCAGCCGCGCGCCGACGGGCTCTGCCTCAGCGACTACATTCTCGATGCCGACGAGGGCCGGCGCGATCATCTGGCGCTGTTCGTTGTGACCGCGGGATCGCAGATTCGCGAGCAATCGGAGCAGGCCAAAGAAGCGGGCGAGTTTTTCAAGGCGCACGCGCTGCAGGCGCTGGCCATCGAAACAGCGGAGGCCACGGCGGAGTGGCTGCATCGCCGGATTCGCGAGGACTGGGGCTTCCCCGATTCGCCGACCATGACCATGCAGGAGCGCTTCACCTCCCGGTATCGCGGCAAGCGCTACAGCTTCGGTTATCCGGCATGCCCGAACCTCGATGACCAGCGCGGCATCTGGGCCCTGCTGAAGCCGGACGAGATCGGCGTGCAGCTGACCGAAGGCATGATGATGGATCCCGAGGCGAGCGTCAGCGCGCTGGTGTTCCATCATCCCGACTGTTCTTACTTCACCGCGGCGGATATTGCCGAGCCGGTGAGCGCCGGGTAGCGGGCTCGAGAGCCGCCGCAGTCCAAAGCCCCACACA
This sequence comes from Bryobacteraceae bacterium, assembly GCA_035653295.1. Taxonomy (GTDB): domain Bacteria; phylum Acidobacteriota; class Terriglobia; order Bryobacterales; family Bryobacteraceae; genus DASRCB01. Next base: position 16,692 of record DASRCB010000092.1, on the reverse strand, counting down.
AACTCACATGGTAAACATTGCCGATGTTAGTAGCGGTGGAGCTGTGCTATGAACGACTTACGATAATGGTCCTTGTCTTGCTCCTCTGTTAACGGAGGACGTAACCATATGAACTGGGATCAGATCGAAGGCAACTGGAAGCAGTTCAAGGGCTCGGCCCGGAAGCAGTGGGGCAAGCTCACCGACAGCGATTGGGAGGTGCTCAAGGGCAGCAAGGACCAGCTGGTCGGGAAAATTCAGGAGCGTTACGGCTCCTCGAAGGAAGACGCGCAGAAGCAGGCCGACGAATGGGCCCGCACGCAGCAGCTGGAGAACGAGCGAATGGCGAACGATCCGGTTGCGCCGGTGCGGTAGCGCGTTCCTGAATTCAAGGGCGGCGACGACGAGTCGTCGCTCTTTTTGCGTGATACCTTCGCTTAATGCACTGGCCGCCGCCGGACTTCTGGCCTGCTCTGCAGTTGCTCGGCGAGCGCGCCGTCATCGCGGCGGCAATCTTCCTCGCATTCTGGATCGCCGCCAGAATCCTTCAATTCATCATCTGCCGCCTTCGTCCGCACGCACAAACCAGCAGCGACCTCATGGAGCTGCTGGGCCGCACGGCGAAAATCTCGCTCATCATATTCGGCCTCATCACGGCCCTGGGCACAGTACACGTGAACGTGTCCGCGCTGGTGGCGGGACTCGGCCTGACGGGATTTGCGCTGGGGTTTGCGCTGCGGGACGTGCTCTCGAACCTGTTGGCAGGCGTGCTGATTCTGTTATACCGGCCATTCGGTCGCGGCGACCACATCTCCGTAACGGGCCTCGAGGGCCGCGTCATGCACATCGACCTGCGCTACACGACGCTGGACGGCGGCGATAAGACGATCCTGATTCCGAACTCGAACCTGTTTACGAATCCCATTACCGTGGATCGCCAGCCGTCGGGGCCGGCCTGACCCGTCGCGGATTGCATATAATGGCCGCGCATGATTCGCACGCTTCTGTTTTTCCTCACTGCCGCGGCCGTGGCCTGCGCGCAGGATAAGCAACTGCACGTAATCGCCTTCGGCGCGCATCCGGACGACTGCGATATTCGGGCCGGCGGGACGGCCGCCGAGTTCGTCGCCCGCGGCGCGGCGGTCGAGTTCGTGTCCGTAACGAACGGCGATGCCGGGCATCAGAACGAGGGCGGCGGCATGCTGGCCAAACGGCGCCGCGCCGAAGCCCAGGAGTCGGCCCGCCGCCTGGGAATCAAATACGTCGTACTCGAGAACCACGACGGCGAACTGCTGCCCACCGTCGACGTGCGGCGCCAGATCATCCGCCTGATTCGCGAATGGCATGCCGATATCGTGCTGGCCCCGCGCCCGAACGATTATCATCCCGACCATCGCTACACCGGCGTGCTCGTGGAGGATGCAGCCTACATGGTGGTGGTGCCGAACGTCGTGTCCGACACGCCGCCGCTGCGCAGGAACCCAGCGTTCTTCTATTATCAGGATCATTTCCAGAAGCCGTCGCCGTTCCGGCCTGATGTGGCCATCGACATCGACGACGTGTTCGCAAGAAAGATCGACGCCCTGGACGCGCAGGTCTCGCAGTTCTACGAGTGGCTGCCGTGGGTGGACGGGAAGCTCGCCGATGTGCCGAAGGACCCGGTGGAACGTAAGAGGTGGCTCGCCAACGGCCCTCACGGCGCGCCGCCGACACCGGAGGTCCGCAAAGCCCTGGAGAAGTGGTACGGGCCGGAGCGCGCGGCGAAGATCAAACATGCCGAAGCCTTCGAGCTGTGTGAGTACGGGTCGCAGCCGAACGACCAGGAATTGCGGCGGCTGTTCCCGATGCTGCCGTAAGCGTAAGATCGAAAGATGGAACCGAAAGACAACGTAAGCGAATCGCAGGTATCGCGGCGCGATCTCTTTCGCCGCGCCACAACGGGAGCGGCGCTGATCGGCCTGGCTGCCAGCGCGGCGGCCGAGCCGCCCGAGGGCGGGAAATCGATGATCGGCGTCGCGTTCGAGCCGCGCGACACCGTGCGCATGGGCCTGATCGGCTGCGGAGGCCGCGGGCGCGGCGTCCTGAACGACTGGCTGGGAGTGGACAACCTGCAGGTCATGGCCGTCGCCGATCCGGTGAAGGATCACGCCCTGAAGGCTCAGGCCGCGGTGGAGCGTGCGGGCCAGCACCCGCCCGCGGTTTACTCCAATGGCGAGCACGACTACGAGAACCTGCTGCAGCGCGACGACATCGACTTCGTTTACATTCCGACGCCATGGCAGTGGCACGTCCCGATGTCGGTAGCTGCCATGAAGCATGGCAAGCACGCGCTGGTGGAAGTGCCGGCGGCGATGACCATCGAGGACTGCTGGCAGCTGGTGAACACCTCCGAGCAGACGCGCCGGCACTGCATCATGATGGAGAACTGCTGCTACGGGGAGAACGAGCTGATGGTGCTGAACATGGTGCGCGACGGCCTGTTCGGCGATTTGCTGTACGGCGCCGGCGCGTACCTGCACGACCTGCGGCGCATTCTGTTCGAGGAGCACACCTACGAGGAGGCCAGCGAGGATCTGTGGCGCCGTTTCCCGCACACGAAGCGCAACGGCAATCTGTATCCCACGCATGGGCTGGGGCCGGTGGCCAACTACATGGGCGTGAATCGTGGCGATCGCTTCGATTACCTTGTGTCGATGAGCTCGCCGGAGCGGGGGCTGGACGCCTGGCGCGAGGCGCATCTGCCTAAGGACAGTCCGATCTGGAAAGAGAAGTACATCTGCGGGGACATGAACACCTCGCTGATCAAAACCGCTAACGGCCTGACCATCACGCTGGAACACGACGTCGTCAACCCGCAGCCGTACGACCGCATCAACCTGATCGCCGGGACGAAGGGCATCTTCCGGGACTACCCCCCGCGCATCTATTTCGACAACCCGGGGAAAGAGGAGTTCGAGTCCATCGATCCGTACAAGGAGAAGTACGAGCACGAGCTGTGGAAGCACGAGGGCGAACTGGCGCGGAAGCGCGGCGGGCACGGCGGCATGGACTTTCTGATGACCTGGCGCATGGTGGAGTGCATGCGGAAAGGTCTGCCGCCGGACATGGACGTTTACGACGCCGCGGCGTGGAGCGCGCCCGGTCCGCTGAGCGAGGCGTCGGTGGCGCAGGGGAGCGCGCCGGTGAAGTTTCCGGATTTCACGAGGGGGAGATGGAAGGAAAAGCGCGGCTGGCTGGCATAAGGCCAACTGCCTCCTGTTTTTCTAAAACTCCGGGGCGTGGCGCCGATAAGACGAGCGACATGCCTTGCATCAACACTTTGCTTCGCAGTTTATGGCGGAATCGCGGCGGTCAGGACCTGATCGAATACGCGCTCATGGCCGGTTTCGTGGCCGTCGCGGCGGGCGCGATCATGCCCGGCGCCGCTAACAGCATCAGCTCCATTTTCAGCATGGTAGGTTCGGTGATGAAGTCCGGCGGCGGCTGATTCAGAGCGAATCGAGGGCCTGGAGCATCCGCGCGGCGCGGCCATGGAATTCCTGCGCTCGCGCGGCATCGCGCAGGATCTGGCGCTTCAGGTCTTCGGGACTTTCGAACTTCTTCTCGTCACGCAGGCGGTGGAGAAACTCGACGCGGATGCGCCGCGGGGCATCGCCCTCGAGCGCGCTGAGCAGGAAGGTCTCGATGGTGAGGTGTTCGCCTCCGAAGGTGGGGCGATAGCCGACGTTGGTCACCGAAGGCCAGACGCGGCCGGCGGAGTCGTGTGTGCGCGTGATATAAACGCCGCGCGCGGGCAGCACTTCCGCCTCGGCGCTGAGGTTCAGGGTGGGGACTGTCTTCTTTGCGCCCACCCCGGCGCCCGAGACGACCTCGCCTTCGAGCGCGTACGGCCGCTGCAGCATGCGCCAGGCGAACGCAACGTCGCCGCGCTGTACGCTCTGGCGCACCTCGGTGCTGGACACCACGCGGCCGCGACAACGCACGGCGGCGGCGATTTCGGTTCGAAAGCCGAGCTCGGCGCCCATGGCGCTGAGTGTGTCGACGTGTCCCTGCGCGCCGCGGCCGAAGCGGAAATTGTCGCCGACCACGACCGCTGACGCGCCCAGCGCATCCACCAGGATCAGGCGCACGAACTCCTCGGCGGTGAGGCGGGCGATCTCCGCGGTGAAGGGCAGTACGACCACGGCGTCAAGGCCGAGATGGCACATCATGCGCGTGCGCTGATCGATGGTGCTCAGCAGGGGTGGCGCCTTCTGCGGAGCGACTACGCATGTGGGATGGGGATGAAATGTGAGGGCCACCGCGCGGCAGGCGCCCTCGCGAGCCAGATCAATAGTGCGGCGAATCAGCGCGCGATGTCCGGCGTGCACGCCGTCGAAATTGCCGATAGTGACCACGCAGGGGCCGAAGGGCCGCGGCAGCTCCCCGAGGCTGTCGAAACGGCGGCAGCTCATTCGCGATGGCCGTTCTTCGACTGGACCTCGATGCGCAGACCGTCGGCCGCGAGGCGAACATGCGGCGGCAGCGCGGCTTCGGTGGCGGCATGCGGCAGATCGTGGCAAATGTGCGTGAAGAAGGCGCGGCGGGGCGCCAGATGCTCCACAGTCGCGAGGGAATGCGCCACGGTGGAGTGCGTCGGATGGGGGCGGTGGCGCAGGGCATCCAGAAACAGCACGTCGAGGCCGCGGAGTTTGTTCATGGTTTCCGGTGGAATATCGCTGTGGTCGGTCAGATAGGCGGCGTCACCGAAGCGGAAACCGTGCACCAGGCCGCTGCCGTGCGCCAGCCGCAGCGGCGTGAAATCCAGATCGAACAGCTGAATCGGCTGCCTGTCGTCGAACAGCAGCGGCTCGATTTTCGGCACGGACGACTCGGTGACGATATCGTCGAAGATGTACCGGAAAGTGCGGCGGATGGTCTCCATGGCTTCGGCCGCGGCGTAGATGGGGATGGCGCCGCCCATCCGGAAGTTCAGCGGGCGCACATCGTCGAGGCCAAGAATATGGTCGGCGTGCGCGTGCGTATACAGGATCGCATCCACGCGCTCGATGCCCGCGCGCAGCGCCTGATAGCGAAAATCGGGCGTAGTGTCGATGAGCACATTTCTGCCACCGTAGCTCACCAGCACCGAGGGCCGGAGGCGGCGGTCCCGCGGATCGCTGGAGGTACACACGGCGCAGTGACAGCCGATAGTGGGAACCCCCACGCTGGTGCCGGAACCGAGGACGGTGATGGTGATGGCCGGAGCCGCGGCCATCAGGCTTCGGCCTTGTTCTCCGGCGCGGGTTCTTCCGGAGCGCTCTGCGGGGCGGGCTCGCTGCTTTTTTTCGCGGCCTGCTCCGACGCATAGACATACCGAAAACGCAACTCGGTGATGGTGTTCTCCACCAGGCGCTGTTCCTCTGAGCTGAGGTTGCCCTTCGTCTTGCCCTGCAGCATAGCGAGCATATCGATAGTGTGCCGGGCGAGGTCCAGACTGGGCTCCGGACGGTCCTTCTCATCTCCGAAATACAGCAGGCCAAGGTGCGACTCCGCCTGGAACTTCAGAGACAGGATGAGGAACTCGAACGTCGCGGGCGGAATCGGAATGTTCATATCGCTCATAACGCGCAGACGATCTGAATCGATATTTTATCGCGCGGGCCATGATGGGATCGCATGATAGAGTTGGGTTTCGGCCTGCCGCCGCCAGGCACGCCGCTCCATGCCGGACAGAACTACAGGAAGCCGTTTCGAGCAGCTCAGGGACATCATGGCTCGCCTGCGCGGGCCCGGCGGCTGCCCGTGGGACCGCGAGCAGACCTTCGACACCATCAAGCCGTACACCCTCGAAGAGACGTATGAGGTGCTGGACGCCATCGACCGCCGCGACTGGCGGGGGCTGGCGGACGAGCTCGGCGATTTCATCCTGCAGGCGGTCTTCTACGCGCAGATGGCGGACGAGCAGAAGCTGTTCAGCATCGACGATTCGCTCGACGCCATCAACGAAAAGCTGATCCGCCGCCACCCGCATGTGTTCGCGCAAGGGGACGCCAGGACGCCCGATGACGTGAAGCGGCGCTGGGACGAGATCAAGCAGCAGGAGAAGAAGGAGCGCGGAGACGCGCCGAAATCGCTGCTGGCCTCCCTGCCGCGGAACATGCCCGCGCTGGTCGAAGCACAGCAGATCGCGTCGAAAGCCGCGGCGGTGGGATTCGACTGGGAAAACGTCGAGCAGGTGATCGAGAAGCTGCACGAAGAGCTCGAGGAGCTACGAGCAGCGCGCGAATCCGGTGACATAGAGCACATCGAGCACGAACTCGGCGACATGCTGGGCGTCATGGTCAACATCGCACGCTTCGTTCACGTCGACCCTGAGCAGGCGCTGCGGCGGGCCAACGCGCGCTTCCGGCGCCGCTTCGGCTATGTAGAGGAGAAGCTGAACGAGCGCGGCCGCCGGTTCGAGGATTCGAACATCGACGAGATGGAAGCGCTCTGGCAGGAGGCCAAGCGGAACGGTGGGTGACATCGCCATCCGCGCGCTGACCGGCCATGACGAACTGCGCCGGGCGGTGGAATTGCAGCAGCAGATCTGGGGCTTCGACGAGCTGGAGCTGCTGCCGGTGCGGCTGTTCGTCGTCGCGGTGAAAATCGGGGGCCAGGTGTTCGGCGCGTTCGATGGGGCGCTGATGGTGGGCTTCTGCCTGGCGATTCCCGGTATGAAGCCGGGAGGCCACGCCTACCTGCACAGCCACATGCTCGGCGTGCTGCCCGCCTATCGCGACGGCGGCGTGGGACGCATGCTCAAGCTGGAGCAGCGCAAAGACGCTCTGGCGCGGGGCATCGATCTGATGGAGTGGACCTTCGATCCGCTGGAGATCAAGAACGCGTACTTCAATATCGAGCGCCTGGGGGCCATCGTGCGGCGGTACGTTTTCAACCAGTACGGCGCGACCAGCAGCCCTCTGCATGGCGGCCTGCCCACGGATCGCTGTGTGGCCGAGTGGTGGCTGTCCAGTCCGCGGGTGGAAACCGTTCTCGCCGCATCGGCGTTGCCGCGGACGGCGATCGATCGCCGGATTTCCGTGCCCGCCGATATTGCTGAAGTGCGCAGGCAGAGGCCCGCCGAAGCGCGTTCCGTTCAGCAGCGGATCGGAGAGGCGTTTACGGATGCATTTCGCGGCGGACTCACGGTGATCGGATTCGAGCGCCGCGCGGAAGAAGCAACGTACCTGCTCGGGAAATGGGAATGAAGATCGAGCGCGTTGTTCTGCGGCAGATCCGTATGCCGCTGGTGCATTTCTTCGAGACCAGCTTCGGACGCACGATGGAGCGGGACATCATTCTGGTCGAAGTGGTCTCGGGCGGAGTGTCGGGCTGGGGCGAAGTGACCGCGGGAGAGAAGCCGTTCTACAACGAGGAGTGGACGGAGTCGGCGTGGCTGGTCCTGCGCGATTTCGCCGCGCCGTGCGTGCTGCACGTTGACCTGGCGGGCGCGGCGGAGGTGAACGGTCGTACGGCTCAAATCCGCGGCCACAACATGGCCCGCGGCGGGCTGGAAGCCGCGGTCTGGGACCTCGAAGCGCGGCGGAACGGGATGCCGCTTTGGAAGCAGATCGGCGGCGGCGCGCGCCGCGAGATCCCCTGCGGCGTGTCCATCGGCATTCAGGAGACCATCGACGATCTGCTGCGGAAGATCGACGCCGAACTGGCGGCCGGCTATCAGCGCATCAAGATCAAAATCAAGCCGGGCTGGGACGTGGACACGGTGCGTGCCGTGCGGCAGCGCTTTCCATCTATCAAGCTGATGGCCGACGCCAACTCCGCGTACACGCTGGCCGACGCCGACCGGCTGCGCGCGCTGGACGAGTTCTATCTGATGATGATCGAGCAGCCTCTGGCGCATGACGAAATCATCGACCATGCCGAGCTGCAGCGGCGGCTCGAGACGCCCATCTGCCTGGACGAATGCATCCGCTCCGCCCACCACGCCGAGCAGGCCATACGCCTCGGCGCATGCCGGATCATCAACATCAAGCTGGGGCGCGTGGGCGGCTTTGCCGAGGCGAAGCGCGTGCACGACGTCGCCCAGGCGGCGGGCGTGCCGGTTTGGTGCGGAGGCATGCTGGAGGCGGGCGTGGGGCGGGCGCACAACATCGCGCTCTCCACGCTGCCGAATTTCGTCATGCCGGGCGATGTTTCCGCCAGCAGGCGCTACTGGGCCCACGACGTGATCCGTCCCGAGGTGGAGGTCACCTCGCGGGGAACCATCCTGGTGCGAGACGAGCCGGGGTTCGGCTACGATCTCGACCGCGGCTTCCTGGACAGCATCACCACGCGCCGGGAAACTCTGGCCTGATGCGCGACTTTCTCGCACTGCTCGGCCGCAATCGCAATTACCGCTACACGTGGATGGGGCAGGTGGTGAGCGAGGTGGGCGACCACTTCAACACCATCGCCGTGCTGGGTCTGGCGCTGGACAACAACAGCAGCGGGCTGGTGGTGAGCGGCATCATGCTGTCGCGCGCCATCCCGGCCATCGCCGTCGGTCCGCTGGCAGGCGTCATCCTGGATCGCTTCGACCGCAGGCTGATCATGCTGGCCAGCGATCTGACGCGGGCGGTGATGGCGCTGGGCTTCATCCTCGCCATCGGCGCGCGAAGCAACTCGCTGCTGTACCTGTTCAGCGCCCTGCTGATGGTCGCTTCGCCGTTCTTCACCAGCGGCCGCGCGGCGATCCTGCCGGTCATCGCCAGTCGCGAGGAACTGCATACCGCCAATTCTCTGACCCAGACGACGCAATGGACCACGCTCACCGTCGGCGCGTTTCTGGGCGGCACGAGCGTGAAGCCGTTCGGGTATGAGTGGGCGTTCGTCTTCAACGCGTTTTCGTTCCTGTTCTCAGGATTCTGTATCTGGATGTTGCGCGCGCCGAAGGGCGGCGGGTTCCGCGCCGAAAGAAAGAACCTGAACGAAGCCGAGGTGGTGCGGCCGTGGCACGAGTACAAGGAAGGGCTGCGCTATATGCGGTCCGTGCCGCTGGTGCTGGGTATCGCTCTGCTGGCCGTCGGCTGGGCGACGGGAGGCGGGGCCGCGCAGATTCTGTTCAGTCTGTTCGGTGTGAAGGTATTCAATAAGGGCCCACTGGGCATCGGCGTCATCTGGGGCTGCGCCGGCGTGGGACTCCTGATCGGAGGGGCGTTCGCGCACTGGCTGGGGAAGCGCATTAGCTTCGAGGGATACAAGGTCACCGTCTTCATCGACTACCTGCTGCATGGGAGCACATACGTGCTGTTCAGCCAGATGCGGGTGTTTTCTGACGCACTGGTATTCATCACGCTTTCGCGGACCGCGATGGCGGTGAACTCGGTGCTGAACTACTCCTGGCTGCTGCGCGTTGTGCCGGACGAATTCCGGGGACGCGTATTCGCAACCATGGAGACGTTCACATGGGGCATGATGATGCTGTCCATGACCGGGGCGGGCATCGCCTCGACGCATTACAGCCCGCGCACCATCGGCACAGTCGCCGGGCTGCTCAGCTCGACGACGGCCATCTTCTGGGGTTGGGCGAACTGGACCGGGCGGCTGAAACACCCCATACCGGCAGGCGTCGAGCCGAACGAGGTCGAGGTGCACGGCGATCCGGTGCAGTGACTTGTCGTCGCTGCATTATCCCGCGGCCTGGGAGCCAGCCGGATAGCTGCCGAGCACGCGCAGGAAGTCGGCCAGCTCGCGCAGATGATTCAACGCATTCCGCACCGTGCTGTCGTCCTCGCGTCCGATAAGGTCGACGTAAAACAGATACTCCCAGGGCTTTCCGCGCAGCGGCCGCGACTCGATCCTGGTCAGGTTCAGATCGCGCAGGGCGAACGCGCTGATGCTGCGGAAAAGGGCCCCGGGAGTGTTGCGGGTGGTGAACACAAGGGACGTTTTCCAAGTGCCGGACCGCCCGGCTTCGCGACGCCGTTCCGCCGCCCGGCGCAGCAGGAAGAAACGCGTGAAATTGCGCCGGTCATCTTCGATGGAGCGCCGCAGGATTCGCGCCCCGTAAAGCGACGCGGCGATGGCCGAAGCGATGGCCGCCGCGCCGGCCGGCTTTTTCTCCGCCAGCATCTTGACGCTTCCGGCCGTGTCGTAAAAGGGCGCCTTTTCGAGCTTCGGGTTGTGCTCGAAAAAATCGAGGCATTGATTGAGAGCCACCGGGTGCGAATACACGGTGCGGACATCGGAGAATCGCACCCCCGGCATGGCGATCAGATTATGAACGATGCGCACATTGGTTTCCCCGGTGATGCGCACGTCGTACTCCAGCAGGTGATCGTAGTTCTCGTGCACCGATCCGTGCAGGGTGTTCTCGATGGGGATGACCGCGGCGTCCGCGGTCTTCGACATGAGCGCGGCGAACACGTCGACGAATCTCTGGCACGGCAATATCGCCGCCGCATCGCCGAACAGCTGCTGCACCGCCGCCTGGCTGAAGGCGCCCGGCTCGCCCTGGAATGCCACCCGCGGCCGCTTGCTCATGGTTCGTCCGGCTCGGGGGTGGCGGTCCCGGCAACTGCGCGGAGGCCGTCCCAGCGGGCGGTCTGCGCGCCGGGGAGGCCCAGCAGATCAAGGACGCGATCGACGGTGAAGTCCACGATATCCATGGCCGTTTGCGGTTTGGTGTAAAAGGCAGGCGCCGGGGGCGCCACGATAGCGCCCATTTCGGTCAGCGCCAGCATGGTCCGCAGGTGGCCGGCATGGAAAGGCGATTCCCGCACCATCAGCACCAGCCGCCGCCGCTCCTTCAGGCACACATCGGCGGCCCGCACCAGCAGGTTGCTGCTGAGGCCGCAGGCGATGGCGGACATGCTGTGCACCGAGCAGGGCGCGACCACCATGCCCGCCGCCAGGAACGACCCGCTGGCCAGCGGGGCGCCGATGTTGTCGATGGAATAATATTGGTCGGCCAAAGCACGAAAATCCGCCGGCGCAAGCCCCATTTCCAGCCAGGCCGTGCGCTCCCCCGAACGGGTCATCACGAGGTGCGTTTCCACATCGCCGCGGGCGCGCAGCTTTTCGAGCAGGCGGTGTCCATAAACCGTACCGCTCGCGCCGGAGATGCCGACAATTATGCGCAATCGTACTCCCAATTCCGCGGTTTGTTCGGTTTTACGAACAATCATAAGCCAGGCCGCTTGCGGAGCGAGCAGCCGGACCGATATAATCGACGGCGACCCGGCGCCGCGCCGGACAGCGCAGCCGTGGGCGTGGCCGGAACGAATATAACATGGAGGACGCGGGCCGCAGGCTCCGAGAGGCGCGTGACGCGCTCCACCTGACCACGCGCCAGGTGGAGGAGGCCAGCCGGAGAATCGCTGAAAGGCGCGCCAACAGGAATTTCGCGGTTACGATCAGCTTTCTTTCCGATATCGAAACGCAGGGGGCGCTGCCCAACGTTTGCATCCTCTCTTCGCTTTCGGCAATTTACCGGCTCGATCTGGAACAGGTGCTGTCCTGGTACGGTATCGACAAAGCCGGCGTCATCGCCGATTCGCAGGTGCTGCCGATGCGCAATACACACCTGACCGAGTTCCGCACCGGCCAGCACGGCAGCGTTCAACTCCCGCACTGTCTGGATCCGGGAATCGATTCCCGCCGCACCACTTATTTGAGCCGTGTCGTCCAGAAATGGGGACCCGTGCCGCTGATGCTGCTGCAGGCCTTTGATCCGTTAAACCAGCACTACGGATTTATCGGAACCGACGACTGGAACATGTACCCGCTTCTCGCGCCCGGCGCGCTCGTGCTCATCGACATCTCGCGCCGCGACGTCGCCGGCGGCCCATGGAGCAACGATTTCCAGCGGCCCATCTGGTTCCTGCGGCATGACGACGGATACGAATGCTGCTGGTGCGCGCTGGAAGATGGTCGGCTTACGCTGACGCCCCATCCATCGTCCGGGCGAGCGCCGCGTTTCTGGAAGTATCCGGGTCAGGTGCGGGTTGTCGGGCAGGTGGTGGCCGTGGCTATGCCGCTCGATCCGGTCCGGCGGCGGCCGCTCTCTGGATCAGACGAGCCATAAGCAGCCGGGCTTCCGCGACAAAGAGCTTTCGCTCACGGCCGCGCACGCTGTCCGGAACCAGATCGCGCCATGCCCGGATGTCCGTCCAGGCCTGCGCGTCTCCATCCTGAGAGGCGAGAGAGGAATCCACGTCGGCGGTCGTTCTGTCGAGAGATAACTCCGTGAATTCCCGAAAAGCCCGGAGGTGGCACTTGCGGATGGCCGCGTTCGCGTTCTCGCGCCCATACACCAGGCCCATACCGTGGTGTTGGTACCGGCCCGCGGCGTCGCGAAGACCAGCAACATAAGCCAGCCGACCGTGGCATGTCTCCACGGCCATTACCGTGTTGCGCCAAAAATCAGTTTCTGCGTCTTCGCTTACACCCGATTCGGAGGATCTTGCGGGTGCCATCTGCGAAACATGATACACCAGAGCGGGGCCGGCGTTGGCTTGCAAGGAGGGCGCGCCGAACGCGGCTTTTGTTCGGTATTCCGAACGCAAAGTCGGCGCCGGCCATCCGGCCCGCTGCCGCTCGGATCGTAACGGCGAGGCCCTGCCACGCTCCTCTCAGTAGATCGCCGCGTCGCCCGGCGGGCGCGTCTTCCACCGACGATGGATCCAGAGCCACTGCCCAGGATGCTCGCGGATCACCGCTTCGAGCAGCCGGTGCAGTTGTTGCGTATCGGCATGAGCATCGCCGGTCATGTGCACCGGCGGGTAAAACCGCAGCACGTACCGCTGCTCGTCGGCGCTCCAGATGGCGAAGCCAGGAATGACAGCCGCTCCGGTCTTCGCGGCGATGCGCGCGAACCCTGCGCCGGCGCACGCGGCAACGCCGAAGAAATCGATGAACACGCCTTCCTGCAAAGACGAGTTCTGGTCGATCAGAATACCGACTGCTTCGTTCGCGGCGAGGGCGCGCAGGATGCCGCGGGCCCATTCCCATTTCCCGATCAGGCGGTTCCCACTCAACCGCCGCCGCGACTCCACCAGCGCATCGATGCGCGGATTGTCCAGCGGCCGCACCACCACGTTCATCGGCTCCGTAAGCAGACCGTGCGCGAACGCGCTCAGCTCCCAGTTGCCGAAATGCGCGGTGGCGAACAGCACGCCCCGCCCGCGCCGCTTCGCTTCGTGGAAATGGTGCAGGCCGTCGTAGCGAATCCACTCGCCGACGTTCTCCCGATCCATGCGGGGGAAGCGCGCGATTGTCACCAGCAACCGCCCGATGGACGCGAACACTTCGCCGGCGATGCGGTCCCACTCCGCTTCCGGGTACCCGGCCAGTTCGAGATTGCGCCGCGCGATGCGCCGCAGCCGGGGAAGCGCGATATCCACCAGATGGGTGTAGAAGCGCGCCAGCGTGAACGAGAAACCGCGCGGCCCGTACGCCAGCGTGAACAGAACGAAGCGCGCCAGAATTGCGGGGATCAGACGCCCTTATTCTATCCAGCCACCACCGAGTACGAGTTCGCCGTCGTAGAACACCGCCGCCTGCCCCGGCGTGACGGCGCGCTGCGCCTGATCGAACCGTACCTCGATGCGCGCCGGATCAGGGCTCGGCAGCAGCGTCGCCTGCGCCGCGACGTGCTTGTTGCGGATCTTCACCTGAGCGCGGACCGCTTCACGCGGCGCGGCGATCGACACCCAGTTCACCGCCGCCACGGCCATGCCGGAGCGCAGCAGTTCGTCATTCCGGCCCACCACCACGCGCTGGCTGGCCGGCTCCGTCGCAATCACGTACAGCGGCTCGCCGGCGGCGACGCGCAGACCGCGGCGTTGCCCGACGGTGAAATGATGCACGCCCTCGTGCTCGCCCAGCACGTGCCCGCCGGTATCCACGATCTCGCCGTGAATGTGCGGCGCTTCCAGACCCTGCTCGCGCAGGTAGGCGTCGATGAATGCCGCGTAGTCGCCGTTGGGCACGAAGCAGATCTCCTGGCTGTCGGGCTTCTCCGCCACGGGCAGCCCCAGCGAGCGCGCCAGCTCGCGAACCTGCGGCTTTGGCATGTCGCCGATCGGGAACAGCGTGCGCGAAAGCTGATCCTGCGTCAGCCCGAACAGGAACCAGGTCTGGTCGCGCGCTTCGTCAACGGCGCGCCGCATCTGCCACCGGCTGGAGGCGTCATCGAAGGCGATACGGGCGTAATGCCCGGTGGCAATGCGCTCCGCTCCCACGCCTGCGGCCATGTCCAGAAACTGATCGAACTTGACGAAGTTGTTGCACAGCGTGCACGGGATCGGAGTGCGCCCACGTAAATACTCGTCCACGAACGGCCGCACGACTTCCGCTTCAAACCGCTGCTCGAAATTCACCACGTAATAAGGAATGCCGAGGTGCTGGGCCACGTAGCGCGCGTCGTACACATCGTCGACAGAGCAGCATCGACCGGTGATGCGGCCCTCCGGCGCGAGCTGTGGGAGCCGCCGCTGGTTCCACAGCTGCATCGTCAGACCGACAATGCGCTGCCCACGCGAGTGCAGCAGTGCGGCGACGGCGGAGCTGTCCACCCCGCCGGACATGGCCACGGCGATGAGATCGGATTCAGGCACGAGCGGTACAGGCGGGCGACAGCCGGCGGAGCTGTTCCGCGGAAACGGCCACGGCTTCGATCAGTGCATCCACCTGCTCCAGGGTATTCTCGCGGCCGAGCGAGAAGCGTACCGACGAGCGCGCCGCATCGCGCGGCAGTCCCATGGCCAGCAGCACGTGCGAGGGCTCCACCGCGCCGCTGGAGCACGCCGAGCCGCTGGAAACCGCGAATCCCTTCAGATCGAGCGAAATCACCACCGCCTCGCCTTCGATGCCTTCGAAGAGAATGTTCGTCGTATTGGGGGCGCGCGGCGCGCCGGCGGCGTTGACGGTGGCCTGCGGCACGCGCTCGGTGATCCCCTGCTCCAGCAGGTTGCGCAGTTCCGACAGCCGCTCGCTCTCGTCCTCGAGGTCGGCGAGCGCGATCTCCAGGGCATGGCTCATCGCGAAGGCGCCCGCGACATTCTCGGTTCCGGCGCGGCGCTCGCGCTCGTGCCGTCCGCCGAACATCACCGGCGACAGTGATACGGACGAGCGAACGAACAGCGCGCCTACACCCTTCGGCGCATACACCTTGTGCGCGCTCAGCGAGTACAAATCCACCGGCAGGTCATCGAGTCTGACCGGAATGCGGCCGGCCGCCTGCACCCCATCGACATGAAACGGCACGGCGGCTTCCCGCGCGATGGCGCCGATTTCGGCGATGGGCTGAATGGCGCCGGTCTCGTTATTCACGTGCATCACCGAGATCAGCGCCGTATGCGGCCGGAGCGCGCGGCGGACGTCGTCGGGATCCACCACGCCGCGCGGCGAAGGGGCGATGTATGTGACCTCGACTCCATCGGACTCGAGACGCCGGCACGCCGCGAGCACGGCCGGGTGTTCGATCGCCGTGGTAATCACGTGAGCGGGACCGCGGCGCGCGCGGAGGACGCCGAAGATCGCCAGGTTGTCGGCTTCCGTTCCGCCGGAGGTAAAAACGATCTCGTTCGCTTCGCAGCCCAGCGACCCGGCCATGCGCCGCCGCGCCATTTCCAGCCGCTGCCGCGCCATCTGCCCGAAATGATGAATGCTGGAGGCGTTCCCATATACATCGGCCAGCGCTGGCACATAAGCCTCCAGCACGTCCGGGTGCACAGGCGTAGTGGCGTTGTGATCGAAATAACAGCGCCTCACAAGACGCGATCTCCTTGTTCCAATGGTAGCGAAGGCGACGTGCGGCGCCAGAGACCGTGGCCGGGGCTCACCGCTCCGCAGGCGATAAAATCAAGATTCCGACCGCACTAACTTTTCACCATGAAACCATCACAGACTCCCCATAATCCCTGTTTCTCTTCCGGACCCTGCGCCAAGCGCCCCGGCTGGACCGTCGAGGCTCTGAAAGGGGCGGCCGTCGGCCGCTCGCATCGCGCGAAGATCGGAAAGAGCAAACTGGCCGAAGTCATCGACCGCAGTAAGAAGCTGCTCGGCATGCCCGCCGACTACGTCCTCGGCATCGTTCCCGCTTCCGACACCGGCGCGATGGAGATGGTCATGTGGTCCATGCTCGGCGAGCGCAGTGTCGACGTGCTGGCGTGGGAGAGCTTCGGCAGCGGCTGGGCGAACGACTGCAAGAATCAGCTCAAGCTGAAGGACCTGCGCGTCTTCAAAGCCGATTACGGCAAGCTGCCCGACCTCGGCCAGGTGGACTGGAGCCGTGATGTCGTGTTCCCCTGGAACGGCACCACCTCCGGCGTCCGCGTGCCGAATGGCGACTGGATCGCCGCCGACCGCCAGGGTCTTGCCATCTGCGACGCCACGTCCGCCGTATTCGCCATGGAGATTCCGTGGCAGAAGCTGGATGTAATCACGTGGTCCTGGCAGAAGGTGCTCGGAGGCGAGGCCGCGCACGGGATGCTCGCGCTCAGCCCACGCGCGGTGAAGCGGCTGGAGGGCTTCGCGCCCGACCGACCGCTGCCCAAGATCTTCCAGATGAGCAAGGGGGGCAAACTGATGGCCGGCATCTTCGAAGGTGAGACCATTAACACGCCATCCATGCTCGCAGTGGAAGACGCACTCGATGGCCTGCGCTGGGCCGAGTCAATTGGAGGCCTGCCGGCTCTGCTTTCGCGTTCCTGCGCCAACCTGAAGGTGATCGAGGACTGGGTGGAA
>DASRCB010000091.1:0-8875 GCA_035653295.1 Bryobacteraceae bacterium | reverse complement strand
CACCAGCAGGCCGCGCTCGAAGGCCATCATTTCCACGCGGTCGCGCAGGTCCGGGGCGCGCTCTTTGGTCTGCTGATCGCGGACCATCTCGATTCCGATCATCAGCCCCAGGCCGCGTACCTCGCCCACGAACCGGAAGCGGCGGGGCCAGTCCTGCATGCGGTCCATGATCCAGCCGCCCACGTCCGCCGCATTGGCCATCAGCTCGCGCTCCAGCAGGTGGATCGTGGCCAGCGACGCCGCCACAGCCACGGGATTCCCGCCGAAAGTCGAGGCGTGGGCGCCCGGGGGCCAGTTCATCAGCTCCGAACGGGCGATCATGGCCGAGAGCGGCAGGCCGCTGGCTATGCCCTTGGCGCTGGTAAGGATATCCGGAACGAAGCCGAAATGGTCGCAGGCCCACATGCGGCCGGTGCGTCCCATGCCGCACTGCACCTCATCGGCGATCAGGAGAATGCCGTAGCGCTGGGCCAACTCGGCGATGCGGGTGAAAAAGACCGGCGGCGGAACCACATACCCGCCTTCGCCCTGGATAGGCTCGAAAACGATGCCGGCCACCTCTTCCGGCGGAAGCACGGTCCGGAACAGCGTTTCGATGGAGGCGATCGTGTGCTCCACGCACTCCTCCGGAGTCCCCGGAAAGCGATACGGATATGGGTACGGGACATGCTGCACGCCGGGCACGAGGGGGCCGAATCCACGGCGCTGGACAGCTTTGCTGCCCGTGAGCGATAACGAGCCCATCGTGCGGCCGTGGAAGCCTCCGAAAAAGGAGATGAACTGCTGCCGCCCCGTGTGATAGCGGGCCAGTTTCATGGCCGCCTCGATGGCTTCCGTGCCCGAGTTGCCGAAGTAGACGCGGCGCGGGACGTCGCCTGGCGCGATGGCGGCAAGCTTTTCCGCCAGATCCACCATGCTGGGGTAATAGAAATCGGTGCCCGACATGTGGATCAGCTCGCCGGCCTGGCGGCGAATCGCGCTTACCACTTCGGGATGGCAATGGCCGGTGGAGCAGGTGGCGATACCAGCGGCGAAGTCCAGGAACCAGTTGCCGTCGACATCTTCGACCATGGCTCCTCTGCCACTGCTGGCAACGAGGGGATAGCACCTCGTGTAGGAAGGTGAAAGCACCTCCTGATCGCGTTGTATAAGAGCTTGTGCCTGGGGACCGGGCAGGGAAGTATTGATCCGTGGCAAATCCTCACGGACAGCAGGCGTACTGACCATACGAGTTTCCTCCTGAAACAGATCGGTGGTTTCTACGGGGGGGAATATCTCGGGCGGGGTCAGTCGCAGCCGAAAAGAGAGGGACGAGCTGAGGATGGTCTCGCCATCAATAACATTCTAACTTTTTTCGACGCGTGCCGAAAAGAGGAGCGGGAGGCCTCGGTGACCCGCGATGAAACGCGCATTTTCCCGTTTCAGGGCGCCGGCGTTCCACATCGGCATGGACCCGCAGGCGCGTCTTTCGAGTCCTGGCTTTTCAATACAGCAGCTTACGCCATCAGGCGCTTTTCTGGCCCCTGCCCTGCATTGACCGTGGCATGCTCGACCCTGTGGCGGGCCACCTCGAACGCTACATGAATCTGCTGAGCACCCGGCAGAAGCTGGCCGCTTCCAATATCGCCAACATCGACACGCCGGGTTACAAGGCGAAGGATATCGATTTTGACTTCGAATATATGAGCCAGCTCGAAGGCGGATCGGCGCATGTGGTTGAGACGCCGGGGCTGCAGGTGAAGAACGACGGCAACAACGTCAACCTGGACCGCGAGACGCGCATGCTGGCGGAGAACGCGATGCGATTCAATGCCGCGGCGAGCCTGCTGCGGTCGCAGCTGCGCATGACGCGCATGGCTATTGAGGAGGGTAAGTCGGGATCATGAGCCTCTTTTCCACGCTGTCGGTCAGCGCCTCGGGCATGGCCGCGCAACGCACCCGCGCGGAACTGCTTACCGAGAACCTGGCGAACTCCGAGACGACGCGAACCCCCGAAGGCGGTCCATACCGGCGCAAGGATGCACTGTTTTCCACCGCCGCCGAGAATTCTCCTTTTTCTTCGGTGTTCCAGCAACAGCTGGAAACCGAGACCGGAGTCCAGGTCACGGACATCGTACAGGACACCCGTGAGCCGGAGCGGCGCTACATGCCGGGCCATCCCGACGCCGACGCCAGCGGATACGTCGCATTTCCGAATATCAATCCCGCCGAAGACATGGTCGATCTCCTCAGCGCGTCGCGGGGATATGAGGCCAACGTCTCGGCCATGACCGCGATCAAGGACATGATCTCGAAGTCCATTGGCCTGCTGAGCGCCTGAGTATGTCCGCTCCGATCTCCTCCATCAACCCGGCCTCAATTCAGGGTCTCGATCCCGGCTCTCTGGCCCCGGCTGCGTCCCCGGGAGGCGGCGGAGCGTTTCAGTCAACACTCGCCGACGCGATCTCGAGCGTTGAACATTTCCGGGAGAATTCTCAGCAGACAATCGACAACTTTCTCTCCGGAGGAAACCAGGAACTGCATCAGGTAGCGCTCGCCGCGCAGCAGTCGGAACTGGCGTTCGAGATGTTCGTGCAGGTTCGCAACAAGGTGATCTCGGCCTATCAGGAGATTATGCGCATGCAGCTGTAGGGCGCCCCGGCCGCACATCTCGCCATGGACCAGATCAGAAAACTACTCGCCGGCATGTCGCTGAAACAGAGGATTACCATCCTCGCCGCGGCGGCGGGAGTCGTCGGTCTGCTGATTGGGCTGTCGCGCTGGACGCACGAGCGCGATTTCAAGCCTCTGTACACCGGCCTCGCTCCGGAAGACGCGGGGGTGGTGGTGGAGAAGGTTCGTGAGAGCGGCACGGAATACCGGCTCGCGGAGAACGGCTCGACGGTGCTGGTTCCCTCCTCCAGAGTCGCGGAAGTGCGACTCCAGCTCGCGGCCGCGGGCATACCCAGGACCGGGCGCGTGGGTTTCGAGCTCTTCGACAAAACCAACTTTGGAGCGACCGATTTCACCGAACAGGTCAACTATCATCGCGCCCTCGAAGGAGAGCTGGAACGGTCCATCATGGGCCTCGCCGAGGTGCAGCAGGCGCGAGTCCATATCACCTTTCCGAAGGATTCCGTTTTTACAGAAAACCGCCAGCCGGCCAAGGCCAGCGTGCTGGTGAAGCTTCGCGCGGGCGCAACCCTGTCGCCGCAGAACGTCATGGCCATTTGCCACCTTGCGGCGAGCGCGGTGGACCAGCTCCAGCCCGAAGCCGTGAGCGTGCTCGACATGCAGGGCAACCTGCTGAGCCGCCCGCGCCATGAGGCTTCTGCGGACATGGCCGAGCCTTCCGAGGCGGCGCTGGACTACCGCCACAGCATCGAACGCGACCTGATGACCAAGATCAACTCCACGCTCGAGCCGCTGCTCGGGGCCGATAAGTTCCGCGCCGGTGTTTCCGTGGACTGCGATTTCACCAGCGGCGAGCAGAGCGAGGAAACATTCGATCCCGCGAAATCGGTCATGGTGAGTTCTCAGCGAACCGAGGATGTCAGCAGCGGAACGGGGAGCTCCGGGATTGCCGGAACCGCTTCAAACCTGCCCCGTCCCCCCGCAAAACCGGCCGGAAGCACGAACAGCGTGAGCCGGCGGACCGAAAACGTCGCCTACCAGACCAGCCGCGTCATCCGCAGGATGCGACTGCCGCAGGGGAGCGTCCGGCGCGTTTCCGCATCGGTGCTGGTGGATTACACGGTGCGCTGGGAGGGCGTTGGGCCACGGGCGAAGAAGTTTATGGATCCGCCGGGCGCGGACAAGCTGAAGACCATCCACGATCTGGTGGCTGCGGCGATCGGGCTCGTGCCGGGCCGCGGAGATCAGCTGGTGATCGAGACCCTGCCCTTCGAGGCGACGCAGACCCTGGAGCCGCCTGAGCCGCCGGCGTCCGGGCCGGCATCGAAACCCGCTCCTCAGGGACAGCTGCCGCCGTGGGTTTACCAGTATCGATTCTTCATCATCGGAGGCGCAGCGGGAATGATTCTCCTGCTCGCCTTCATTGCATTCGGACGACGGAAAAGCCGGGCCGCGCAGCGCGCCACTGCGCTTGCGCAACTGCCGGCGCCAGCGGCTGAAGAGGCCGTCGCCCACGAAAAGCAGATGGAGGCGCAACTCGCCGAGCAGGCGGCCGCGCGGGCGAAGCTCGAGGCGGAAGCGCTGAACGCCCTGAGGATTACTCCGGCCAAAACCAAGAAATCGGAGGTGCTGACGAAACACATCGCCGAAGCGGCAAAGAAGGATCCCAGCGCCATGGTTCACGTGGTGCGAAGCTGGCTCGCCGAGTCGGAGCGGGGATGATCGAAAACCTCGAGAAAAAGATCCAGATTCGCGGCGTGCGCAAGGCCGCCATGCTGATGGTCATCCTGGGCGACCAGATCAGCGCGGAAATCATGAAGCTCATGGAAGAGGAGGAGATCCAGGACATAGGCCGCGAAATTGCCCGCCTGCCATCGATGACCAGCGAGGATGCCGAAGGCGTTCTCGAAGAGTTCTATCAGATGACCGTGGCTCAGGATTACGTCCTGAAAGGCGGCCTGGAGTACGCGCGCAAGATGCTGATCAACGCCTTTGGGCCGGAACAGGCGCGCAAGATGCTCGACCGTTTGGTGAAGGCGCTGGGCAACGAAGCCGCCAATTTCGACGTACTGCAAAAGGCCGACCCGCAGCAGCTGGCCAAGTTCATCCACAGCGAGCATCCTCAGACCATCGCGCTGATTCTGTCGCACCTGAACTCTTCGCAGGCCGCCGGCCTGCTGTTCTCATTGCCGGTCGAGATGCGCGCCGACGTGGCGCTGCGCATGGCCAACCTCGACCAGATTTCGCCGGACATCATTTCCCGCATCGCCGGCATCATCGGGTCGAAGCTGAAGGCCCTGGGCGAGCTCAGCCGCGAGGCCTACGGCGGCGTGCGCGCGGTCGCGGAGATGTTTAATCGGCTCGACTCCGGCACCAGCAAGGAAATTCTCGACACCATCGAGCAGACCGACGCCACGCTGGTGGAGACCATCCGCCATCTGATGTTCGTGTTCGACGACCTGCTGCTGCTCGATCAGCAGGCGGTCAAGGAGGTGCTGGCCAAGGTGGATCGCAAGATCCTCACCGTGGCGCTGAAAGGAACGAGCGACCAGCTCAAGGCGCACTTCCTGGAAGCGATGTCGCAGCGCGGCGCGGAGATGCTCAAGGAGGACATGGACGCGCTGGGGCCCATCAAGATCAAGGAAGTGGAGGCGGCGCAGCAGCAGATCATCGCCGTCGTGCGCCAGCTCGAAGCCGAAGGCGTGATCAGTCTCAAGGGCACGGTGGGAGAGCAGTATGTCGTGTAGGGTGATTCGCAGCGACAATGTCGCGGCCGAATGCCTGACGTGGCGTCCCGCCGGCGTGGTTCCGGCCTCGATTTCCCAGGCTGAGTCGCTGCACGGCGCTCGCGGGCCGCGCGCGAATCTTCAATCGGATGCGGCCGGGGCGCGCACAACCGAAGAGGAACTCGAGCGCCGGACTAAGGAGGCGTTCGAGGCAGGTGTAACACAGGGCGAAGCTGCCGGCCGCCAGCGCGCCGAAGCAGAGCTGCAGGCGCGCATCCAAACCCTCGGCCGCACGACGTCGGAGATCGCCGGCCTGCGCCCGAAGATCCGGCGCGAGACGGAGCGTGAGCTGGTGGAGCTCGCGCTTGCGATCGCACGGCGAATCCTGCATCGCGAGCTGACCGTCGATCCCGAGGCGCTCTCGGCCCTGGTGAAGGCGGCAATGCAAAAGATCGACCTGCGGGAGACGCATCGCCTGCGTACGCATCCGGAACATACCGCCGCGGTAAGCCGCTGCCTGGCCCAGATCGGGGCGCCTGCGCAGATCGAGGTGGTTGGCGATGCGCGGCTGGAGCGCGGGGCCGCGGTGTTCGAGACCAGCCGGGGAACACTGGACGCCTCGGTGGAAACGCAGCTGGCCGAAATCCAGCACGGGTTTGCGGATCTGATGGGAGCGGAATGATGCTGGAGCGCTATCGGGACCGTCTGCGCGGAATGGAGACGCTGCGGCGCTCCGGCTCGGTGACGGAACTGGTCGGGCTGCTCATCGAATCGACCGGTCCGTCCGCCGCCACGGGCGAGTTCTGTGAGGCCGTGACCTCCAGCGGGCGGCGGATCCGCACCCAGGTGATCGGCTTCCGCAACGGACACGTGCTGTCGATGCCACTGGAGGAGACCGATGGCCTGCAGCTGGGCGACGCCATCATCGCCCGAAAAGAAGACGCTCTGGTGGAGGTGGGCCCGCAGCTTCTCGGCCGTGTGCTCGACGGCTTCGGACGGCCCATCGACGGGCGGGGAGCGATCAACGGGGAGGCGCATTACGACCTGTACCGCACGCCCCCCGGCCCGCTCGACCGCACCCCAATCTCCAAGCCGCTGATTACCGGCATACGCGCTATTGACAGTCTCCTGGCCTGCGGCGAGGGCCAGCGGATCGGTATTTTCGGCGGCAGCGGAGTCGGCAAGAGCACATTGCTGGGCGCCATGTCGCGGCACAACTCCGCCGACGTCAGCGTCATCGCCCTGGTGGGCGAGCGCAACCGCGAGGTGCGCGATTTCCTGGAGCACGAGCTCAGCCCGGAGGGTCTCAAACGTTCGGTCGTGGTGGTAGCCACATCAGACCGCCCCGCGCCACTGCGCATTCGCGCCGCTTTCGTGGCGCTCGCCGTTTCGGAATATTTTCGCGACCAGGGCGCCAGCGTGCTGCTGGTGATGGACTCCGTCACCCGGCTGGCCATGGCGCAGCGGGAAATCGGCCTCGCCGCGGGTGAGCCCCCAAGCCAGAAGGGCTACACTCCTTCGGTCTTCAACATGCTGCCGAAGATCTTCGAGCGGGCGGGCAATTTTCCGAACGGCTCGATCACCGGCTTCTTCACCGTTCTGGTGGAAGGCGACGATTTCAACGAGCCGATCTGCGACGCCGTGCGCTCCATTCTCGATGGACATATCGTTCTCTCGCGGCGGCTCGGATCGGCGGGCCACTATCCCGCTATTGATGTGCTGGAATCGGTCAGCCGCCTGGCGGGCCGCCTCTCCACACCGGAGCAGCGCAGCGCCGCGGCCTCCATCCGCGAAGCTTTGTCCACCTATCAGCGCGCCGAGGATCTGATCAACCTGGGGGCGTACGCCGCCGGGACGAATCCGAAGCTCGACGCCGCGATCAAACTGCGTCCACAGCTGCTCGAGTTTCTTCAGCAGGAAGCCGCGGCCAATGCGCCGATCGCGGAGACGCTGACGAAAATGCAGCAGCTGGCAGGTTCGCTGGCGTGAAGCGCTTCGCGTTTCCGCTGGAAACGGCGCTGGCGTGGCGCTTCCGCCAGCTGGAGCTCGAAGAAGCGCAACTCCAGGCCCTGTTCGGCGAGCGCGAAGCATTCCTCAGCGCAAAGCGGCGCCTCAGCCACGACCTGGCGAAAGAGGAGACGCTGCTCACCGGCGCGATCATGAACGCCGAGCAGCTGGCGGCGCTGGACCGCTTTCGCAGGCACGTCGCCGCCCGCAACCTGCGCCTGGACGCCGCTATCAGCGAATGCGAGCAGCGCATCGAGGCACAGCGCGCCCGCGTGAACGAGGCGCGGCGCCAGCACGAACTCCTCGACCGGCTGCGAGGGAAAGCGCTGGCTGAGTGGACCGCAGCCGAAGCGCGCGAACAGGAGCAGCTGGCGGCGGAGTTGTACCTGGCGCGCTGCGTTCGCGACCGCTGACCGATCGGAGTCCGTTATGGGAGAGAATAGTGCCACATGATACGACGAGCTCTTTTCCTTGTGGCGGCGCTCTGCGTCCTGGCGTGCGCTGCCGATGACTTCTATCTCAAGAACGGCGACCGCGTGGTCTTTTACGGCGACAGCATCACCGACCAGCGACTCTATACGGTGATCGCCGAGACGTATGTGGTCACCCGCTATCCGAAGCTCGATGTCACCTTCGTACACAGCGGCTGGGGCGGCGATCGCGTCAGCGGTGGCGGCGGCGGCCCCATCGACGTGCGCCTGAAACGTGATGTCATCGCCTGGCGGCCGACCGTAATGACCATCATGCTGGGGATGAATGACGGCAACTACACCACCGAAACCGAAGAGAATGACCGGAAATTCTTCGACGGATATCGCAGCATCACAGACACCATTCGCGCCGCCGTTCCGGCCATCCGCATCACCGCGATCCGCCCCTCTCCGTACGACGACGTCACCCGCCCGCCAACTTTCCCCGGCGGTTACAACGAGGTGATGATCAGTTATGGCAAGTGGATCGCGAACTACGCGAAGCAGGCTGGCCTGAATGTCGCCGACCTGAACACCGCGGTGGTGCGCATGCTCGCGCGCGCCGATGCGCAGAATCACGAAGAGGCCCTGAAGATCATTCCCGATCGCGTGCATCCCGCCTTCGCCGGCCACCTGATCATGGCCGAGGAGCTGTTGAAGTCGTGGAATGCGCGGCCGGTGGTGAGCGAGGTCGCCATTGACGCCTCGGGCTCGAGGCCAGTCGTGAGCGCGGCCGACCATGCGCAGGTAACTGAGCTGAGCGCCGCATCCGGGCTGGCGTGGACCCAGCTCGATGACGCGCTGCCGCTCCCGTTCGCCGCGTGGAACAAAGGCAAAAATGACGGACCACTGTCGCTGGTCTTCAACAGCTCCGATGTCACCGAGGCGCTGAACGAAGAAGGCTTGCGCGTAACCGGACTCAAAGACGGCGTGTACTCGCTGAAGATCGACGGCGAGGACGCCGGCACATTCAATAACGACCGTCTGGCCCAGGGCATCAACCTCGGCCTGCTGTCGACGCCCATGGCGAAGCAGGCAAAAAAGGTCTATGATCTGACC
>DASRCB010000090.1:0-6524 GCA_035653295.1 Bryobacteraceae bacterium | reverse complement strand
CGACAGCGGGATCTCCTGCCCTTTCGTTTTCAGCGTGCACGTCTCATCGCGCGGGGTCACACGCCAGCCGTTCGGCGCATCCAGCGCGACGGGTCCGCCGCCTTCCGCGACGGCCTGGAGCTGGATCGTTGCCTGTTTCGTTTCGCTGTCCGGGAAAATGAGCGTGGGCTCCGGCACACGGATCGCGGCCGGCGGCACGACGGCAATCGGCCTCGTGAGCTGTCCGCGCAGACGATCCACCCAGTGGTATACGACTGGCCGCTCGAGAGCGACCTGCTGGCCCTCGATGGTGAACGTGAACTCGGCCGTGATCAGCGGTGGATTCTCGGGCAGGCCGATCAGCTTCTGATCGCTGACCGTGTACGAGTCGCCCTGTTTCGGCTGCCGCAGCCAGTATGGCTGGGAGTACGGCTGATTCGCGGGAATCGCGATCTCGCGCTCGCTGTTGCGCGGGTCGTTCGTCTTCAGCGCGGCGGCCGCGCCGGCGACGGGGTCCGCGGCATTGGGGCCGGAGAATGAAACGGGTCCGGCCTGCGCCGCCATCGGACCACGGTCCAACTCCGTCGCCGTGAGCTTGACCTTGCTGCCTGGGACCAGGGCAAACTCCTCCGCCGTCGCGTCGGCGTAGAGCCCGGCGCAGAGGGCAATCGCCTCATCCAGATCGCGGCGTTTGCGCTCCACAATGGGGCCGCTCAGGCGCGCCAGTGCCTGCTTCGCGCGAAGCAGGTCGGGCACGGCTTTGGCCGGATCCGTGGCGCGGAAATCGCGCAGCGCGGCGCTGAGCGCTTCGCCAACCTCCGACCCGCCGGGCACGCGATTCCAGCCGGTGTCGACGCCGTCGAAGATATCGTGCGTCGCCTTGTCGCCGGCGATGGTGATCAGCGATTCCATCTGCGATCCCTTGTGCTGCGGCACGCCCATGCCCTGGCTTTTGTGCTCGCTGCGGCTCATCGCCGCCAGTTCGGCATAGGAGACGCCCAGCAGCGGATCCCACGCGCCCACGTCCACGGTGATGCGGCCTTTTGCCTTGTCGTTCTCTTCGCGCTGTTCCTTCGTGAAGCCGAACATATTCCACATCAGGCGCTGAGCCTGCCACGGCTCGACGCCGTCACGGAGCTGTTCGGGGAAGCGCTTTGGGTCGGCCGCGGCGCTGAAAGCTTCTTTCCCCAGGATGGCCGAGGCCTGGTGCTGGCCGTGCCCGTCGCGAGGCGTTCCCGAGAAGCGCAGGATGATCACGTCCGGCCGGAAGCGCCGGATCACCCAGACGATGTCGCTCAGGGTTCGTTCCCGGCCCCAGCGCGTCAGGGCCTCGTCGGCGGTTTTCGTGAACCCGAAGTCGATGGCCCGGGTGAAGAACTGCTGCGCCCCATCAATGCGGCGCGCGTCCAGAAGCTCCTCGGTGCGGATCAGCCCCAAAGCGTCGCCCTGCTCCGGACCCAGCAGGTTCTGCCCGCCCTCGCCGCGCGTGAGGGACAGATATGCCGTACGCATATGCCTGCCTCGCGCCAGCCATGCGAGCAGCGCCGTGTTCTCGTCATCCGGATGCGCGGCGATCATGAGCACGCTGCCCGTGGTCGCCAGGTCTTCGAGCGCCAGCTGATCCTGAATGGCGCCTTCCGGCCTCCACTGCGCCTGGGCGGTGGCGGCGATGAGCAGTGCGGCGGCAAACGCGGTACGATTGGTGATTTCTCTTACTGAGATGAAACGAAAGCTTCTCAAACTAATCAGGTGACCACGAAGGACCGGCGAGATGCAACCAGGCCGTTTTGTGGGAGTGGGGTTACACGCTGAACGCAGTGATCCTGAAGGACTTTTCATTTACCGTAAGGTGTTTTCCCTGGACCGGCCAAAACGTAGCGCGCGGTACAATAACCACTGAATGAGCAATATTGCGTCCGGACCCGCAACGAGGGTGCTCGTCGCGGATGACGAGGAGAGTCAGCGTCTCGGCCTGGCCAGCATGATTCAGTCCTGGGGCTTCGCGGTGGAGACCGCGGCCGACGGACAGGAAGCGCTGGACAAAATGGGTGTTCTGCCGGTCCACGTCCTCGTGACGGACCTGATGATGCCGCGCATGGACGGATTCGAGCTGCTCAAGCGTCTCGCCAGCCAGGGCAACATGCCGCCATCCATCGTGCTCACGGCATTCGGCAATATCGAAACGGCAATTCAAACCATCCACGATCTGGGCGCGTTCTGGTTTCTGGAAAAGCCCATTCAGCCCAGCGCGCTGAAGATCCTGCTCGACCGCGCGGCTTCGCAGAGCCGGCTGGCGGAGGAAACGGAGCGGCTGCAACGCGAGCTGCAGTACAAGGGCGTGCTCGTGGATCTGGTGGGCGGATGTCCCCCCATGCAGCAGGTCTTTTCGATGATTCGCCAGGTTGCGCCTTCGAAAGCGGCGGTGCTCATTACCGGCGAGAGCGGCACGGGGAAAGAGCTGGTTGCCCGCGCGGTGCATCACCTCAGCCCGCGGCGGAGCGGCCCGTTTGTGGCCATCAACTGCGCCGCACTCCCGGAAACGCTGATGGAAAGCGAGCTGTTCGGGCACGAGAAAGGCGCGTTCACCGGAGCAGTGGAGCGCAAGGCGGGCTGCTTCGAGCTGGCCCAGCACGGGACCCTGCTCCTCGACGAGCTGGCCGAAATGCCCGTGGGAACGCAGGCCAAGCTGCTGCGCGTGCTGGAGGATTCCCGCGTGCGGCGCCTCGGCGGCAAGACCGAGATCGCGGTGGACGTGCGCATCGTCGCCTCCACCAACAAGCAGGTGGACGAAGCACTGCGCAAGGGCGAGCTGCGCGAAGACCTGTACTATCGTCTGAATGTCTTTCAGATCCAGCTCCCGCCGCTGCGGCAGCGCGAAGGCGATCTGCCGGTGCTTTGCGAGGCCCTGGTCAACGTGCTGAATCGCAAGCATGGCTGCCGGGTCGTGGATGTTTCCCCCGACGTGCTCGACCTCTTCCGTCGCCACAACTGGCCTGGCAACGTCCGCGAGTTGCGCAATGTTCTGGAACGCGCCGTGATCATCGCCGGTGAAGGGACCATCACCACGCACCACCTGCCCCACGATTTCGGGGCGCCCGCCGGAAGCCGGCCGCCGCAGCAGGTATTCGAGCCCGACGGCGTGCGCCTGCCCGTCGGAACCACCGTCTCGGAAGCGGAAAAAGCGCTGATTAAGCTGACCTTACAGCACACCCGTAATAACAAAACCCGGGCCGCCGATATTCTGGGCATCAGCCTGAAGACGCTTTTCAATAAACTGAAGGAGTACGGTGCGGCCGCCGAAGAGGCCGGATCGAGTAGTTCCTGAGCGATGTCGCTGAAGACCCGCCTGCGCCTCGTCGTCGTAACTCTGGTTGCGGTCCTGGTGCTGTCGGTCACCACTATCTACATCTGCTATTTCACCCGCAACGCCTTCAGCACCGCGGCCGATAACGCACGCTCCAGCGCCAGCCACGTCGGTCTGTACGTGTCCAACCACGTACAGGACGTGCTCCGGGCCCATCCCGAGCCGGAGATTACGACCGAGCTGACGCGCGCCCGCGTGGAGCAGATCGTGCGCGACGATCCCACCATCCCGGAAATCCTCAACAGCGGCGTCGGTTCCTCGGCAGCGGTGGTGGACATCAGCATCGTCAGCGCCGGGGGAACGGTTTTGGCGTCTTTCACCCCCACCAGCGTGGGAACAAAGGCGCCGCGCGTCACTGATTTCGATAAGTGGCGCAGCGAATCGGCGATCGGGGCGCTCGGTAACCTGTGGGACCTGTTCACGCACAAAGAGAACTACGCCGTGCAGCTGCCGCTGGGCCTGGGGCAGGGCTCAAAGCCTCTGTTCAGCATCGTGGTCACGGTGCGCTCGTCGTTTCTCAGTCATGCGCTCCAGCCCGCGTTTCAAACCATCACCATCGCATTTCTCATTGCCCTGGTGATCTCGCTGGCCCTGGCCTATACCCTTCCGGCGCTCGCGCTCGGACCGCTGGAACGCGTGAGCCGCAAGATCGACCTCATCGCCCGCGGCGAAGAAGGCGTGCCCGGCGAATTCGAGGAGGCCGCCGAGTTCGCCGCCGTCCAGTCCAAGCTGAATGTCCTCGGGCAGCAGTTCCGCGGGGCCCGCGAGGATGCGGTTCAGATGCGCGACAACATCGAGCATCTGCTCCAGCGTCTGGAAGAGGTCGTCCTGCTGTTCGACTCGCAGTACCGGCTGGTCATGGCCGGCCGCCCGGCCGAGCAGTTGTTCGGTGTTCCCCGTGCTCACTTGCTGGGCCAGCCGGTGGAGGACATCTTCTCGCCGGACACATTGCTCGGCGACACCGTGCTGAAGGCGGTTCGCGCCAACCAACCCCTCCGCGACCGGGTCATCTACTTCGATCGCCCGGAGGTCGGACGCGTGCGCCTGGTGGTGAGCGTCGAAAAGCTGAGCCGCAGCGAGGGCGGACAACCCATCGGCGTCCTGGTTCGTCTGCGCGACGCCGAGACGCGGCGGCAGCTGGAATGGCACCTCGATCTTTCCTCGCGGCTGTCGGCCATCAGCCGGCTGACGGGCGGCGTGGCGCACGAGATCAAGAACCCCCTCAACGCCATCGCCCTGCATCTGGAAAACGTAAAACACAAACTCGACGGTCACGAGCCAGAGGTCGAGCCGGAGCTCGATGTCATCTCGCGCGAGATACGGCGCCTGGACAACGTCGTGCGCACGTTCCTCAATTTCAACAAGCCGCTGGAAATGGAAGTCCACGACGTGGACCTCGCCGCCATGGCCGACGAGGTCGTGCTCTTCGTGGCCCCTGACGCGCACTCCCGCAGCATCCGGGTGGACACCGACATCGAAAGGCCGCTGTGGATCAAGGGCGATCCCAATCTGCTGCGCCAGGCCATTCTCAACGTGGTGGTGAACGCGCTCGAAGCCATGGGCGAAGGCGGGGAGTTATTCATCGGAGCACGGGCCGAAACCAGCGCGCACGTGCTTACCGTGCGGGACAGCGGTCCCGGCATCCCCAGGGATATTCAGGACCGCATATTCGATCTGTACTTCACGACAAAGCAGGATGGTACCGGTATCGGTCTGGCGCTGACCTTCCGGATGATGCAGTTACATAGTGGTACAATCGACTTCTCCAGTGAAGCGGGCAAAGGCACAACGTTCCATCTGCGTTTCCCGGTCGGATCGGCGAACGTCGAGCACGCAATGGCTTTGTCGCAGGCACGCTCCTGACGCGTGAACTTCGCAAAGACGAGGACTCGAATTCGTTGGTGTGTGATTCCGCCGATTGCGCTGGCGGCGGCGACATCGTGTATCCGTCACAAACAGACCGCGCCGGTCATGCTGCCGCCGCCGGTGATCGTGCAGGTTCCCGCAAAAGCGCCTCCTCAGCCATCGCCTCCGCCTCCGCTCCCGCCGGGGCAGGGTGGACCGGCGGCGACTCCACCTCCCCAGGCCACCAGCACGGCGCAGCAGGTGCCGCCTCCGCCGAAGCACGGGAAAAAGGGACGCCACCGCAAAACCGACGAGACGCAGACCGCCAGCGGTGCGCAGCCCGCTAACACCGGCCAGCCTGCTGAGGTCAACGGCGCCCAGGCCGCGCCGGCGACGGCCACACCGCCGACTACCCAGGCTTCCACTCCGGCCCCGAAGGAAACGGTTCCGCAACTGGGCCAGGTGCTGGGCGAGCCCCAGCGCCGCGATTACGAAACCCAGATTCACGATGCTCTGGAGAGCGCCAATCGCAACCTCAACGCCATCGGGAATCGATCGCTCTCCACGCAGCAGCAGACCATGAAAAACCAGGTGCAGAGCTTCATCACCCAGGCGCTGGAAACCAGCAAGACCGATCTGGTTGCCGCGCGCAGCCTCGCCGACCGCGCCAATCTGCTTTCCAAAGATCTGCTGGACAGCCTGCAATAGTAGTAATCCCCCCTCGCGCGACTACTAATTCAGGTGGTGCGCACAGCGGCACACTCCCGGTAACATACCAACGACCTTGTAATTCGAGTCGGGAGGGGATAATGCATTTGCGCCACGTCTGCGGGTATTACTGTGTCCTGCTTTCAATTACCTTATTGGGGTACGCCCAGGAAGCTGTTCCACGCCTTGTCAATTTCAGCGGCGCGTTGAAGGGCGCCGCCGGTGAATCACTCAGCGGCGCTCAGGCGCTGACCTTCTCCATCTACACCGACCAGACCAGCCGCACTCCGCTGTGGCAGGAGACACAAAATGTGACCGCCGATGAGCAGGGCCGCTACTCGGTCCACCTGGGCGCGGCCACGGCGAACGGCATGCCGCTGGAGCTGTTCACCTCCGGCCAGTCGCTGTGGCTCGGTGTGCTGCCGCAGAGCGCCGGCGCGGTGGAGCAGCCCCGCGTGCTGCTGGTCTCGGTTCCGTATGCGCTGAAGGCCGCCGACGCCGACACGCTTGGCGGCAGGCCGGCATCCGCCTTCCTGACCCGAGATTCGCTGAGCGCGCGCGAAGGCGAGAGCCTGGCCGCCGCCGCCGGAACGCATTCGCGCGAGACCATCGGCACGACGTCCACCAT
>DASRCB010000089.1:0-6337 GCA_035653295.1 Bryobacteraceae bacterium | reverse complement strand
ACAAGGCCCAGGAGTGGACGTTTACGGTTGAGCGCGAGATGGGCCACGACTTCCTGCTGAAGGCGTCCTATACCGGAAATCACGGCAGCGATCTGCAGCAGCACTGGGATTTCAACGCGCCGACTTCGCGGTTCAACTACCAGGCGCAAACGGGGCTGCAGGCGCCGTCGCTTAGTTACCTTCGCCAGGTCAATCCCAACTGGGCGCTCACCGGGTCTTACGGCATTCTGGAACACAACGGCTACTCGAACAGCAACTCGTTCCAGATCGGAGTCGACAAGCGCTTTTCGGCGGGCCTGCAGTTCCAGGCCTTTTACGTGTATACGCACGCCATGACTACTAACGATGCCGGTGGATCGACCTCCGGCGGCGGCGGGTTCAATACCACGAGCACGGGTAGCGGCTCGCAGGGAGGTGGAACATCCGTCTCGGTGCCTGCAAACAATGAGATTCTTGGCGACCCGAGTCTCAGCGCCAGCCAGCGCCTGCGCTTCATCTACACCAATTCCAGCCAGGTGCCGCCGCAGCGTATCACCTGGAATGGCATCTATGAGCTGCCGTTCGGGAAGGGGAAGAAGTTCCTCGGCAACAGCAACTGGGTAGCGAACACTCTGGCCGGTGGGTGGCAGATCGCCTGGATCGGCACGTGGGACAACGGCTACTGGATGGGGGTTAACTCCGGCGATTACATCTTCTCGAATCCCGCGCTGAGCGGGGACCAGCGGCTCAAGATGACCATCTTCGGGCAGAACCAGATGCTGTGGTTTGCGGGCGATTTCGATCCGACGCAGGCCACCAACGTCGATCAGGCGAAACTGACGAGCCTCGTTCCGGTGGATCGGGGTCAACGACGGATACACCCGATCGGCGGCAACTTCGATAACCGTGTGCCGCAGACGCTGGCGAACGGTACGGTGGTGCAGACCACGATTACCGACAATCTGAGCTCCAATTCGCGCAACTTCTTCCTCGGGCCGTGGGCGTGGGATCAGGATGTATCGCTGTTCAAGTACTTCAGCTTCGGCGAACGCGTGCGGCTGCGCATGAGCGGCGATTTCTTCAACGTGTTCAATCACCCGCTGCTGAACAACCCGAACCCGACCACGGGCCTGATCAATCTGAGTTCGCAGCCGAACTCGCCCCGCATCATTCAGATCGGCGCGAGGGTGGAGTTCTGATCCGCGGGCTAAGATAGAGAATTGCGGTTTTTCAGCTCCGGTCTGTTGTTTGCTCTCGCGGTCTGCGGCTGGTCCGCCAGCACGACTCCGCCGCGAAAGACGATTGACGTCATCCGTCTTGATGACGAACTGCCGACGGCCACAGTAAGGGCCTCGAGCGCGGCCTCGTCGGCAACCGCGGCCGACCCTGTTGTTTGGCAGAACTGGTTTACCGAGAAGGACATCACGTGGCAGCTTGCGCGCGGGCGCATCGGGTTTCGCCATGGCGACCTGATGGTCACCGGCGATGGCTCCACGCCGGTGATTCTCTCGCCGAAAGATCCGCCGATCGATTGGAAGCTCTACCAGGCCGTCGAGATCCGCATGTCCGCGCAGGGCGGCAACGAGATCAAGATCAAGATCGGCAATTACGAAGGGCGGCAGAAGCTGGGTCCGGTGGGGCAGTACAACTTGTACCGCTTCGATGTCGATATCGACGCGCCGAAGGGCAGCCGGCTGCTGGGCATCATGCCCACGGACAGCTTCGACGCGGTGGTGGCGATTCGTTCCATTCGATTGATTCCGCGGCCGGCCGAATTCCTCAAGCCCACCGGCCGTGAGGCGGGACCTGGGAAGCGGGACGAATATCGCAACGCCATGTATGCGCATTCTCCTTCGCTGATCGAGTTTCCGGTCACGGTGCCGAAAGGCGGCCGGCTGCACTTCGGGATCGGCGCGACGGCGAAGAATGCTCCCGTGCGATTCCGGGTATCGGTCGATGGGGCCGAGCTGTACGCAAAAGCGCTCAGCGACCCTGAGGTGTGGCAGGACGCCGATGTGGATCTCTCGCGCTGGGCCGGGCGCAGCGTTCGACTGGCGTTCCGCACGGAAGCGGATCAGGAGGGCGTGGTCGGATTGTGGGCGAATCCGGTGGTGACCAGTGAAGCCCCGAAGCGCCGGCCGAATATCCTGATCTACACCATCGACACAATGCGCGCCGATCACGCCAGCCTGTACGGGTACGGGCGCGATACCACTCCGTTTTTGAAGAAGCTCGGCGCCACGGGTGTGGTGTTCGAAGACTGCCAGGCTCAGGCCACGTGGACCAAATCGTCCATCGCCTCGCTGTTTACGTCGCTGTATTCGTTCACGCACGGGATTACCGCCGATGCCGATACGATTCCGGGTGGCGCAGCCACGCTGGCCGAGCAACTGCGCGGGGCGGGGTACGTGACGGCGAGTATCGTGGCGAGTCCGTGGGTTGGCCGCGCCACGGGACTGCAGCGCGGCTTCGACTATCTGCTGGAGTATCCGATCGTGCTGCGGAATCGCACCGAGCAGGCTGATCGTGGAACAGACTCCGGCGCGCTGAACAAGGTCGTCTTCCCGTGGCTGGACAAGCATCGGGACGAGCCGTTCTTCCTTTACGCGCACGCTACCGATCCGCATGCGCCATACCGGCCTCCGCCGCCGTTCGAGGGCCGCTTCGATAATCCGGCTGAGACGGCGCAGTTCGACAAAACGTACTCCAGCTTCACTACCAAGCACGAGTACGGCGGCGGCGCGGTGATCAGCCGGGCCATCTGCGAGAAGGCCGGCGTGGATCCGGATCGATTCATTCACCAGGCCGTGGATCGGTACGACGGGGAGATCCTGCACAACGACCACAGTTTCGAACTGCTGGTGGACAAGCTGCGGCAGCTCGGCGTGCTGGACAATACGCTGATCATCGTGCTGTCTGACCACGGCGAGGAGTTCTGGGACCACGGCTGGACGGCGCACGGCCAATCGGTGTATCAGGAGCTGTCGCACTGCCTGCTGTTGATGTGGAGCCCGCGGCTGTTTCCGAAGGCGCGGCGCGTCAGCGAACCCGTGCAGCTTATCGACGTGATGCCCACGGTGCTCGATATCGCGGGCCTGAAGACGCCGGAGCTGGTGGAAGGGCAGAGCCTGGTTCCACTGGCTCGCGGTGAGGCGTTTCATCGGCGGGGACTGGTGATCTCGTCGCGCTTCGCGGCCGTGCGGCCGATGGGGCTGGTCCCGGAGAACGCCACGGACAGCTTCGCCATTATCGATGCAAAATGGAAGTTCATCTATCGCAACAAGGCGCAGAAGGCAGGCATAAAGAAGGTCGAATTGTACGATCGCGCGGCGGACCGGGCGGAGAAGCACGACGTCGCGGAGCAGCATCCGCGTGAGGTGGAGGAGCGGATGAGCGCGCTGGTGCAATGGATCGATGCGCAGAACAAGGTCCGCGCCATCCTGGGCCACACGGGGACGTCGCCGATGGACCAGCGGACAATCGAGCAGCTGCGGAGTCTGGGGTATCTGGGCGGGCAGTAGGGACCCGGTGGGGCGGTTCGGGTGTTCGTTTTTGGGATTAGGTTCGTTCGGCAGAAGCTTGCATGATCGATTTCGCCTGTGCCGTGAAGGACATCGGCAGAGCCGAGCAGGCGACCGTGGGTCGGGGCGCACGTGTCCGAAAATGGGATTAGGTTCCTTTGGAAAAATCATGGGTCCGCCGATCGGGCGAGGAAACATCGATTTCGCGCGGTGTTCCCCTTCCAGGCCAGGAGTGTACACGACGTTTTGCGTGCTGCAGGCCGAATTCCTTCCAAATGTCTGAGGCTTTTGAGTTGCTGCGAGCTGAATTGTGGTGAACGGGCAGACTGCCTGCCCCGTTTTCCAGCGAATGCCGCAGCGGGATCAGGCGGGCTCGAAAGCCCGCCGCAGGCTGAAAGTCTGCCCCACAATTGGCGTGGCCCTTGCGCTGGCGATTGGGTGCGTGGGATGTCGAGCGCCGGTTCACAAGAGGGTCATCGTGCTGGGGATCGATGGGATGGATCCCGGATTCGTGGAGCGGCACTGGGAGGCGCTGCCGAATCTGAAGCGGCTGGGCGAACGGGGCAGCTTCCGGCGTCTGGGGACCACGACACCGCCGCAGAGCCCGGTGGCCTGGTCTACCTTTATTACCGGTACGACACCGGACCAGCACGGCATTTATGATTTCGTGCACCGCGATGCCGCAACGCTTCAGCCCTTTTCGTCCATGGGCCGGACGGAGGCGCCGCGATTCGTGCTTCCGCTGGGACCGTACCTGCTGCCTTTGTCTGCGGCGAAGGTAATCTCGCTGCGCAGGGGGACGGCGTTCTGGCAGACGCTGGCGCAGCGCGGCGTGCCGGTTACGGTGGTTCGCATGCCGACGAACTATCCGCCGCTCGAGGCGGGCCGCGCTATTGCAGGGATGGGCACGCCCGACCTTCGCGGCACGCTGGGCACGTTCACTTTCTACACCGACGATCCGGAGGAGATCACGCGCTCCACCGCGGGCGGCAAGATCGTCAAAGTGGATCTGAACGGCGGACACGCGGCGCTGGCGCTGGAGGGTCCGCCGAATTCGCTGAGGCGCGACCAGGCGCCCGCATCCGTAAACCTCACCGTCGATGTAGATCCGAGGAATCCGGTAGCGCGCATCGTTGTCGGCGACGAGATGGCGGTATTGAAGGAAGGCGAGTGGTCTGACTGGCTGACCGCAGACTTCCCGCTCATCGACCATGTGGCGTCGGCGCGCGGCATGTTCCGCATGTTCATCAAGCAGCTGCGGCCACGTTTCATGGTTTACGTGTCGGCCATCAACATTGATCCGGAAGCGCCCGCGCTGCCCGTTGCGGCGCCGGCGAAATGGGGGCGGACGATCGCGCGCGAGAGCGGCCGGTTCTACACCCTGGGCATCCCGGAGGACACGTCCGTGCTGCGGCAGAGCGTCTTCACGCTCCCTGAGTTCCTGTCGCAGACGCGGCTGGTTTTCGAGGACGAGCGCCGGCTGCTGCGCTACTCGCTGCGACATTTCGATGGCGGTCTGCTGTTCTTCTACTTTTCATCAGTGGACGAGAACTCGCATATGCTGTGGGGCAAACACGATGATGAACTGCTGAAGATCTATCACGAGGTGGACGAGTGCGTGGGAGAGGCGATGCGCGAGCCGGCCGCCGAACTGATCGTGCTGTCAGATCACGGCTTCACGAGCTTCGATCGCGCCGTGCATCTGAACGCCTGGCTGAGGGACCGCGGCTTTTTGGCGCTTCGCGGCGCGCCCGGCGACGATACGACTCTCGACAGCATCGATTGGACCTCGACCGAGGCGTACGCGATTGGGTTGAACGGCCTGTATCTGGACCTGAAGGGACGCGAGAAATATGGCTCCGTCCCGCGCGGGCGGGAGAGCGCCGCGGTGATGAGCAATCTGCGCGAGCAGTTGGTTGCGTTCCGCGATCCGGACAATGGACGGCAGGTTGTCGAGGCGGTTTACGAGACACATCCGGCAAGAGACAACGCCGCGGTTGCGCCGGACCTGATTGTGGGGTACGCGCCGGGGTACAGGGCGTCGTGGCAGACCGGTCTGGGGGCGACGCCCGCGCCGGAGCTGGAGGACAACACGGATGCCTGGATCGCCGATCATTGCATCAATCCCGTGGATGTTCCCGGAGTGCTGTTCACGACACAGAAGCAGAGCCCTGAGCATCCCCGGCTTCAGGATGTAACGGGGATGGTGGTCGGCGCATTTCGGTGATGCTGGGTTGGTGGGCGCGGGCCAAAGGCCCGCTCCACATGGTGCAAGGGTGCAAGCCAAATGGCTTGCACTACATTTGCGTTAGGAAATGTACTTCAGGCCGAACTGGATCCGGCGCATCGGGGTGGCCAGCGAGGTAATGACTCCCGCGGCGTTGCGTTCCGCGATCCGGATACTGGACGGCAGGTTTTTGAGGCCGCGGTTGCGCCGGACCTGATTGTCGGGTACGCGCCCGGCTGCAGGGCGTCGTGGCAGACCAATCTGGGGGCGACGCCCGCGCCGGAGCTGGAGGACAACACGGACGCCTGGATCGCCGATCATTGCATCAATCCCGTGGATCCCCCGGCTTCAGGATGTGACGGGGATGGTGCTTGGCGCATTTCGGTGATGCGGGGGTTTGGTGGGCGGGCCAAAGGCCCGCTCCACATGGTGCAAGGGTGCAAGCCAAATGGCTTGCACTACATTTGCGTTAGTCATTATGGAGCGACCAACCGCCGATTCGCAGTAGCGCGGGTTACGCTGCGAAGAGGTGAATCCAGCGGCGCAGAGCCGCATACGAAAGGAGTTGGTCGCTCATGTCTAAAGTACGATTTGTAGGTCTCGATGTCCA
>DASRCB010000088.1:0-29008 GCA_035653295.1 Bryobacteraceae bacterium | reverse complement strand
GAAGCTCTTCCAGCCCTTCGAACAGGCGGACTCCTCCACTACGCGCAATTACGGCGGTACGGGCCTTGGGCTTGCGATCTCGCAGCGCATCGTGCATTTGATGGGCGGCGAGATATGGGTGCACAGTGAGCCGGGCGCGGGATCGACGTTTCACTTCACTTTCCCGGCGCCGCTGGCGCACGCCGTCACGGAGGTCCGCAACAGCGACTCCGGGGATCTTGCCGGCGTCCGAGTGCTGATCGTCGATGACAACGCGACCAATCGGCGCATTCTGGAAGAACTGGCGCGGCAGTGGCGGATGTTCGCCGACAGCGCCGTATCGGGCGCCGACGCGCTGGTCCATCTGGCGGAAGCGGCCGCCGCGGGCAGCCCGTATCGCCTGATCCTGCTGGACGAGCAGATGCCGGGCATGGATGGTCTGCAGGTGGTGGAAGCGATTCGCAGCAGCCCGGTCCTGAGCGGCGTCAGCGTGCTGATGCTGACTTCGTCTGACCAGACCAGCAGCGCCGAACGCTCCCGCCGTCTGGGAGTGAAGTGCTATCTGGTGAAACCGGTCAAACCCGCCGAACTGCGCGCGAGCTGCCACGCGGCGCTGAATCAATCGAGACTGCCTGACCAACCGGAGAAGATGGCCGGCGTTGCGAAAATCGGCGGAGCCGGGCTGAAGATCCTGCTGGCCGAAGACAATCCCGTGAACCAGCGGCTCGCCGTCGCCATCCTCAACAGGATGGGCCATCAGGTCACCGTGGCCTCGAACGGATCGGAAGCGGTGGCGATGTCCGCGAGCGCCGAGTTCGATCTCATTCTCATGGACGTGCAGATGCCGGAGATGGACGGTTTCGAAGCCGCGCTGGCCATTCGCCTTCGCGATCTGACCACTCAGACGCACACGCCAATCATCGCCATGACGGCGCACGCCATGCGCGGGGATCGCGAGCGCTGCCTCAGGGCAGGGATGGACGACTACATCTCCAAACCCATCCAGGTGGAGCGCCTCAGTGAGCTGCTCGAACGGTACGCACGCGCCGCAACGCAGCCCGGCTGAGCGTTTTCGGCACTTTGATAGACTCGCCATCAAATGATGGCTCGTGCCGCTCTGCTTGCTGTCGCCGCGATGTTTCCGGTTTGCGCCCAGGTCGGGGGATACCGGTTCGAGGAATCGCCCGACCGGCTTACCGCCAGCCGGCCCGAATACCAGCTCGTCCTCAGCCGCGACAATTTCAGCTTTCGTATCGAGCGCGGCGGCGACATCGTGTTCCAGACCGAACCGGTCCCGCACTCCGGCTCGCTCGCGTCCTTCGCGCAGTACAACGGCGCAGTCATCCTGAATTACAAGACCGATTTCGGCGATCCGACGCTGCGGGTCCGCGTCCTTCCTTCCGCCGATCGCGTCCGCTTCGAGACCTGGATGCTGGGCATGCAGGGCAATCTGACCCCGCGGATCGCTTTTCAGCTCGCGCCCTCGGGTTTGTGGTACGGCGGCGGCTTCCAGCAGGGCGGGCGCGCGCCGCAGACCTTCCCTCTCAACAACGCGCACCTGCCCAGGGCGCGGTTTCTCGCCGATGGCGATACACAGGGCACTCCCTTCTGGTACAGCACGAAAGGCGTGGCGTTCTGGATTCGCACGCCCGGCGACTTCACCTATTCCGTCAACGACGGCGGCAACGGGCTGTTCACCGTGGAGATGCCGCAGGCCTCCTCAATCTCCTGCGACGTGCTGATTGCGCCGGACATCCGCGAGGCCGTGCGCCGCGTTACGCGCGACATCGGGTGGCCGGTCTCAACGCCGCCGGCGGATTATTTCCGCCTGCCGATCTACACCACATGGGTCGAGCACAAAACGGCGGTCTCGCAGGCGAAGGTGCTGGAGTTCGCGAAGGCGATTCGCGATCACAAACTCCCCGCGGGCGTGATCGAGATCGACGATAAATGGGAAGCCCGCTACGGCGACATGCAGTTCGACACCGCGAAGTTTCCGGACCCGCGGGCCATGACCGCCGCCCTGCATCAGATGGGATTTCGGGTGACGCTGTGGATCCACCCGTTCGTCAACGTGGACTCGGAAACCTTCAACAGCGCCCGCATGCGTCCCCTGCTGATGAGCGATGTCTCCGGGCAGCCCGGCCTGATCGGCTGGTGGAACGGGCAGGCTGCTGTCTGGGACCTCACCAATCCCCGCGCGGCAACCGAGTTTCGCGACCGCCTCACGCGGCTGCAGAAGCAATATGGGTTCGACGGATTCAAATTCGACGGCGGCGA
Source organism: Bryobacteraceae bacterium (assembly GCA_035653295.1). Classification (GTDB taxonomy): domain Bacteria; phylum Acidobacteriota; class Terriglobia; order Bryobacterales; family Bryobacteraceae; genus DASRCB01. Next base: position 26,749 of record DASRCB010000088.1, on the reverse strand, counting down.
TGTGAACCTTGTCCCGCGCGATCTCCGCGCGGCACAGCAGATCACCGCGGCGGAATACCCGGATATCTATAACCGCCAGACAGCCGCGCACTTCCCGTGGGAAGAGACCCGCGTGGGCGTGTACTCGCAGCCGCTCGGCGTCGTGCAGCGGCTGCAGGACAAGCAATCCGTCTGGGGGCTCGAAAATGGCCTCGCTGCAACTCTGCCGGAGGCAATCACGGTATCCCTGCGCGGCTTCGCTTACGTCATGCCCGATATGGTGGGCGGCAACCAGTACGGGCAGGACAAGATCGATAAAGAGCTGCTCATCCGCTGGGCCCAGGCTTCCGCGCTGATGCCCCTGCTGCAGTTCTCCGTCGGCGCCTGGCATTTCGACGACGAGTGCGTTCGTCTGGTGCGCGAGGCGAGCGAGCTGCACGTGGAGTTCGCGCCATACATCATTCGCCTGGCCAATGCCGTGCCGCGCACCGGCGATCCTATCCTGCGTCCGATCTGGTACGAGTTCCCCGAGGACAAAGAGGCGCAGTCCATCACCGACGAGTTCATGCTGGGCGACGGTGTTGTCGTCGCGCCCGTGCTGGCCCAGGGGGCGGTGGCGCGCGACATCTATCTGCCCGCGGGCGAATGGAAGGAATACCGCTCCGGGCGGAACGTCAGCGGCGGCAAATGGCTGCGCCAATGGCCTGCGCCGCTGGACACGCTTCCCGTTTTCGTGAAGGCAGGCGCCGACCTCGGGATCGGCGGCGCATCGGCGGCTTCGCGATGAACATAGACCGCCGCACCTTCCTGAAGGTCGCCGCGTCGGCGCTCCCGGCAGCCGCTTATGCCTCACCAGGCGCACCGGTGAAGCTGGGAGTCGATCTGTTCAGCATCAGGTCAGCTGGCCTCGGACCCATCGAAGCGCTGGATTACTGCTCGAAGCTGGGCGCGAAGGTGGTGCACTTCTCCGAGATCCGCTTCATCGGCTCGCTCGAGCCAGCGAATCTGCGCCGCGTTCGGGAGCACGCCGAACAGCTCGGCATCGAGGTGGAGATCGGGATGCGGTCCATCTGTCCCAGCTCGAAGATGTTCGAACCGAAGGACGGCACGGCGGAGGAGCAGCTGGGGCGCATGGTCGCCGCGGCCACGGTGGTGGGATCGAAGATCGTACGCGCCGTGCTCGGCAGCAGCGATGACCGGAAAACCGCACCCATCGAGCGCCACATCGAGAATACGATTCGTGTGCTGAAGAACGTTCGTTCGCGCGCGATGGATGCCAACGTGCGCATCGCCATCGAGAACCATGCCGGCGACATGCAGTCCCAGGAGCTCAGAATGCTGATTGAGGGCGCCGGCCGCGATTTCGTCGGCGCGTGCCTCGACTCGGGTAATCCGCTGTGGACCCTGGAAGATCCGCACGTCGCGCTGGAGACGCTGGCGCCGTACGTCCTGACCAGCCACGTGCGCGACAGCGCGGTGTGGAAGACACCCGACGGCGCGGCGGTCACGTGGGTGCGAATGGGCGACGGCAATGTCGGAATCGCCGATTACGTGCACCGCTTCGCGCAGCTGTGCCCGGGGAAGCCGCTGTCGCTGGAGATTATTGTCTTCGGGCCGCGGAAGCTCGCGTACCGCGACCCGAAGTTCTGGGACGCATACCGCGACATCCCCGCATGGCAGTTCGCGCGCTTCGAGGCGCTCGCGGACGGCGGTGAGCCGCGATCGGACGCGCCGTGGGACCGGCCGAGCGAGGCCGCGAGAGAGAAGGAAGATCTGGAAGCGAGCTTTGCATGGACGCGGGCGCTCCTCGCGCGAGAGGCAGCGGCATGAGGGTGCGACACGCCGCCATGTTCGCGGCGGCCATTCTCACCTGCCGCGCTGACGTCATTTCCGACACGTTGAACGCGCTGAACTCCGGCGACTTCGCGCGCGCGGAGAGCGTCGTACGCGCCGATCAGATGGCGCGAGGAGTCACCCCGGAGACCCTCGAGGCGGAATCGTGGATCGCGCGCGCCAATCAGATGACCAAGAGGGATCAGGCCGCGGAGACCGAGGCAAAGAACGTGCTCGCACAGTACGACAGGGAGTTTGCCCGCCGCGGGGTCGATTCCGATCCGCACCTCGCTACCGCTCTCGGAGCCGCCATCGAGGTTCATGCGCAGGCGCTGGCCGCGCAGGGCCAGCGCGCGGCCGCGCTCGCGTTCCTTCGCACCGAGTTCACCCGCTTCGCGACCACTTCCATTGCCGCGCGCATCCGGAAGAACATCAACATGCTGGCCCTGGTAGGCCATACCGCGCCGGCGATCGAGGCTTCGCAGTGGATCGGCGCCAGGCCGCCCTCGCTCGCGCAGCTGCGCGGCCGTCCGGTGCTGCTGTTTTTCTGGGCGCACTGGTGCGGAGACTGCAAAGGCGACGAGCCGCTGATCGCGCAGATCGCGCGCGACTACGCCTCCAAAGGACTGGCCGTGATCGGTCCCACGCAACTCTACGGCTACACGCCGCAGAACGAATCCGCTCCGGCCACAGAAGAGCTGGCGTGGACCGAGCGTGTGTTCAATCGTTTCTACGCAGATATTCCGGGCATCTCCGTGCCCGTGAGCCCCGCGGCCTTTCGCGCCTACGGCGCGAGCACCACGCCCACGATCGTGCTCATCGATCGCCGCGGCATCGTGCGCCTCTATCATCCGGGCGCGATGACCGCGGCGGAGCTGAAGCCGGAGGTGGACCGTGTGGTTTCAGAGAGCGGGAGGGAGCACGCAGCGCATGCGTCGGCCGGCGGGCAATAAAAAAGGCCCCGGGATCTCCGGGGCCGTGCATGAACCCTTGACTTGGACTGCGCGCCTCGCGGCGCGGAGGGCTTACTTCTTGCCAGCCTTTTTGGCCGACTTCTTCGTAGCCTTCTTGGCAGCCTTCTTTGCAGCGTTCTTCATCGATTGATTCTCCCTGACATCAAATTTGCAGTCCCGAAGGACGGCAGTGTGATTCATATATAAAGTTGTTCGCGATCAAAGTCAAGCAAAAAATGTCACTTACGCTCCGGCGGCGCCCTCATCGAGCTGCTTCCGATGCTCCGGAACATTCCAATCGGTTCCTGTTCGTGACGGTTTCAGAGCATTCGCGCCGGAAATTGTTGTTGTGTGCGGACTGCGAGGCGCGTTAGCATGCCCGTAGTGACCAGCCGCCGCGAATTCTTCGCCATCGCCGGTTCAGCAGCCGCCATCGTGCTCTGCGGCTGCCGAAAAAAACGCGGCCTCGCGACCACGCCCGCTCCCATGCCTTCTCCCAGCACGACGCCGCGCACGGAAACGGGCATCGCCAGCTGGTATGGGCATCCCTATCACGGACGTCCCGCGGCCGACGGCGAAATCTACGACATGGAGAAAATGACCGCGGCGCATCGCACGCTGCCCTTCAACACGTGGGTGCGCGTCACTAACCTGTCGAACGGAAAAACCGTGGACGTACGCATCATCGACCGAGGTCCGTTCGTCGACGGACGCATCATCGATCTTTCGCACGCCGCGGCGCGCGCCATCGATCTCATCGGCCCGGGCATCGCCCAGGTGCGCCTGGATATCATCGCCGCGCCGCCGCGCTCCGAACAGCCTCCGCCTCTGTACGCGGTCCAGGTCGGCGGCTTCATGGATCGCAGCCACGCCGCTCGCCTCACCGCGGATCTGCAAACGCACTATGGCGAGGCCATCATGTCTCCGCGCGAGGGCGACCGGCTGCTGTGGCGCGTGCTGGTGGGAAGATTGCGCTCCATGAGCGATGCCAGCGAACTGGCGGCGCGTATCGCATCCGCTGAGAGGATCGAGTGTTTCGTGGTCCGCACCGATGACGAGCCCGCGCTGAGCGCTGAATCACAATCAGCGGCTGGCGGGTATTGAAAGACCGCAGCGCCTGGTGAAACACCCTGGCGCAGGCGGCTGAGAATCCCGCGCCCTGACCCGGCCTGCTAAGGTCATCTCGACTGTTTCCTGGATTGCTCGATCCCGAATTTCCCGGTAGAGTTTATGTGCGTCGCGCCCACTACTGTTTTTCCGGGGCGCGCCCCGGGCGCGCTGCTGCGCGTCCACGGACCCGTACTGACGATGCTCGCGCAAACTGAAGATCAGCGGCATGTTGTGGTCGGCCAGTCGCCTCGCCTGCGCCACATCATGCGTCTCGTGGAGAAACTGGGACGTGGCAACTGGCCGGTGCTGCTGCTTGGCGAAACAGGCACCGGCAAGGAAGTGATCGCGCGCGCCATTCACAACGTCAGCCCGGCGGGGCCGTTCGTCACCATTGATTGTTCGTCGCTGGTGGGTCCGCTGATGGAAAGCGAGCTCTTCGGACACGCGCGCGGCGCGTTCACGGGCGCCATCGGACAGAAGACGGGCCTGATCGAGCTGGCCGACGGCGGCACGGCATTCTTCGATGAGATCGGCGAGCTGCCGCTGGACCTGCAATCGAGGCTGCTGCGCGTTCTCCAGGAAAAGGAGTTCCGGCCGGTCGGCTCGCTGGTCACGCGCCGCTCCGATTTCCGCATCATCGCTGCCACGAATCGCGACTTGGCCAAGGAAGTGGAGAAGGGAACATTTCGCCGGGACCTCTACTATCGGCTGAATGTCGTCAGCCTTCGCCTCTCGCCGCTGCGCGACCGCCGCGAGGATATCCCGGCGCTGCTGGCGCACTTCCTGAATCGCTACGGCAAAGGGCACACGGTCACGCAGGAGACCCTCGAAACGCTGCTCTCCTACGACTGGCCAGGCAACGTGCGCGAGCTGGAGAACTGCGTACAGCACATGGTGGCCATCAACTCCGGCCCGCAGATCCACGTCATGGATTTGCCGTCGGCGCTGCAGAATCAGGTGGTCGCGCGGCGATCCCAGGCCATCGCGGCGATTCCGGCGCCCCCCGTGGCGTCCCCCGCCGCTGTGAATCCCGTGCCGCTGCTTCCGGTTGGGAAAGACGAGCCCCCGGTGCTGCCGCTCAGCGAACTCGAAAAGCGGGCCATCGTCGCGGCGCTCGAATATACTCGCGGCGACCGCGCCGTCGCGGCCCACCTGCTCGGCATCGGCCGCACCACGCTGTATCGCAAGCTGAAGGAATACCAGCTCGAAGCCGGCGAAGCCTAGGCGCGCGCGGCGAGCCTCCCAGGTGCGAGACAAATCGGGACAGCCTCCCACTAAATTGCCGGATGGCAAACCTCACGCCAATCCGGATCCTGCTGGTGGAGGATGAAGACGGCGACCTGTTCTTCATTCGCGAGGCTCTCGACGAAGCAGCCGCGCTCGGGGCATGGCCCGGTCGTGCACTCGCCGTCTCTCCAGCGGCCACGCTCGGGGACGCTTGCGATCTGATCTTCGATGGGGCTTTCGATGCCATCCTGCTGAATCTCTCGCTTCCCGACAGCCCGATTCCGCACGAAACCTTTCAAAAGGTCTCGGAGTTTGCCCGATCGCTGCCGATCGTCATTCTGGCGGATCAGGAGGACGAGGCCTTTGCGGCCCTTCTGCTCCGTCAGGGAGCGCAGAGCTTTCTGCCAAAGCACGCGCTCGATGCCATTCCGCTGGCCACATCGGTGAACCATGCCATCGAACGGCAGCGGTACGTGAATACGTTGCGTGCGCCGGCCGAACCCCCTGTCTCTGCCGTGCTCCCGGAAGCGCTCGCCGATGCGGCCGACGACGGCAGTCTGCTCTCGCTCATTCACGTGGCTGGCGTCGCCGCGCATGCGCCGGATGCCGAAACCGTTATGCTGGCAGATTGATCGTCGCCCTCGACGCTACCTACAGCCTCGATCCCCAGCCCAGCGGCATTGCCGTTTACTCCCGCGAGCTGCTCAGCGGTCTCGCCACGGCTCATCCCGACCAGCGATTTCGGTTTCTGTACCGGCCGCACCGCCTCGTCCGCGGGATGCGAAACAGGCATCCGCCGAACGCGCGCGTGGGGCTGCTGTGGAACGGCTGGGTCAGCAGGAGCGCGGACCTGTTTCACGCGCTGAACCAGCGCGTCGACAGCGGCGCGTGGCGGCACGTGGTGAGCACGTTTCACGATCTGTTCGTCATGACCGGCGAGTACTCCACGCCGGAGTTCCGCGCGCGGTTCAGCGAACAGGCCCGCCGCGCCGCGCAGCGCTCCGACCTGATCATCGCGGTATCGAGGTTCACCGCCTCACAGGTTACGGACCTGCTCGGCATAGCCGCGCAACGCATTCGCGTCGTGCCGCACGGAGTACGCTTACCGCCGGTTGTCGTGCCGCAGCAGGAACGCGAGAAGCTGATCCTGTTTGTGGGCGCCGTTCAGAAGAGAAAGAACGTTACGCGTCTGGTTCGCGCGTTCGAAGGCGTGGGTTCAGAATGGAGGCTCGTATTGGCAGGCTCGCATGGTTATGGAGCCGGTGAGGCCGTGGAAGCCGTGCGGCAGAGCCCACGCCGCAACGATATCGACCTCGCCGGATATGTGAGCGCTGAACAATTGCGGCGGTTATGGTCGCGCGCGGCGGTACTGGCCTTCCCATCGCTCGATGAGGGATTCGGCATTCCGGTGCTGGAGGCCATGGCCAATGGCGTCGCGGCGGTGGTCTCAAATCGCGCGGCGCTGCCCGAGGTGGCCGGAGATGCCGCGCTTTATGTGGATCCGTTCTCCTCAGATTCGATCGCGGACGCGCTTCGGCAGATTACGTCGGACGTCGATCTGCGCACCACGCTCGCCGAGCGCGGGCGAGCCCGAGCAACCGAATTTTCCTGGAACAAAACTGTGGAACGAACCTGGGCAGTCTACCGTGAGCTGCTGGAGCCGGGCTAGCTCTTATCTTCGTCGATTGCGATTTTCAGAGCGCGCAGGAACTTCTGATCCTGCGAGGTCAGCTTGATCTTCCCGGACTCGGCTCTGCGCCGGGGCTTCGGCTGGGGCTCGGCTTCCACCACATCGGCTTCTTCGGTTTCTTCTTCGTTCTCGTCGCGCTTGTTGAAACCGATCGTTGCCTCGAGGACGAGGAAGACGTCGTACCCGGCGCGCTTGATCTCGCCGATGGCGCCGGCAATGCGGTCAGAGTCGGACAGCGACTCGTTGATCGCGTTCCCCAACTCCTGCATCAGTTCCTTCAATCGATCTTCCACGTTTCACCCCTCTCCGCGGGCCTCTCCTACCTTACTCCCCAATCAACTGGATGTTCGCAGAAAGACGCTAGTTTCAGACTTTTTCGTCTCCCCTCGCCGGCCACTCCCTTTATCGGCAGAATGCCTCACCTTCAGTAGCCGCGGCGTCCGCCTGGCCGATAGTACTACGCCTCGACATCCTCGCCACGAGCTGTCCTCATGCCTTTCTCGATACACTATCACCAGAGACATGTTTTCGCTAGCGGGAAAATTTCTCCGATTTGTTCTTCCGGGGATCATTCGGCCCATGCGGGTACTGTGGAACCAGCTGATCGGATTTTTGTTCCTGGTACTATCGGTCACCATTATTGCCGGGGCGATTCGCCGCAGCAGCGATCCCACCCGTGGGACGGCGCTGCTGGTAACGGCGGTGGCGTTTGGCCTGTTCCTGGCGTATTTCGGCGTGACCTCGTTCCTGAAGGCCAGGAAGATATCCCGCGCGCGCTAGCGCCCGCGCACCCGCCGTGTACGAATCCTTTACAAAATGTGACCAGCCGGTTCAGGTCATCGGCGGCGGTCTGGCCGGATCGGAAGCGGCGCTGCAGCTCGCCCGCCTGGGCTGCCGCTGCGTGCTGCACGAAATGCGTCCGCTCGTTGCGACGCCGGCTCACCGGACCGACCGCCTCGGCGAACTGGTCTGCAGCAATTCCTTGAAAAGCGAGCAGCCGGACAGCGCCCCATGGCTGCTGAAGGAGGAACTGCGCCGGCTCGGCTGCGTCCTGATCGGCGACATTGCGCCGCGGGCGCGCGTTCCCGGCGGACAGGCGCTCACCGTCGATCGCGACATCTTCGCCGCCGAAGTCACCCGCGCCGTCCAGGAGAATCCGTTGATCGAATTGCGGCGCGGAGAGGTGAGAAGCCTCCCCGACGGCATTGTGATCATCGCCTCCGGACCGCTCACCAGCGACGCCCTCGCCGCGGACATCGCTCGCCTCACCGGCGCCGAACGCCTGTTCTTCTACGACGCCATCAGCCCCATCGTGGAGGCCGATTCCATCGACATGTCCATCGCTTTCCGCGCATCTCGCTACGCCAAGTCGATGGACAACTCCGGCGATTACATCAACTGCCCCATGAATCGCGAACAGTACGAGGCGTTCGTGGACGCCCTGCTCGCCGCGCGCAGCGTGCCCTCTCACATCGCGGAGGACAACGCCTGCTACTTCGAGGCCTGCCTCCCGATCGAAGAGCTGGCGCGCCGCGGCCGCGACACGCTGCGATTCGGACCCATGAAACCGATGGGCCTCACGGACCCGCGCACCGGTCGCCGCCCCTGGGCCGCGGTCCAGCTCCGCCAGGAGAACATGCGGGCCGACAGTTACAATCTGGTCGGGTTTCAAAACCACATGCGGTTTCCGGAGCAGGCGCGCGTGTTCCGCCTGATTCCCGGTCTGGAGCGCGCCGAATTCCTGCGCTACGGACAGATCCACCGCAATACCTACATCAACGGTCCGGCGCTGCTCACGCCGGAGCTTCAGCTTCGCGCCGACCCGCGCATGCTGTTTGCTGGCCAGATCTCCGGCGTTGAGGGATACGTGGAATCCATCGCCACCGGATTCATGGCTGCGTGGCAGGCCGCGGCGATGGCGCGGGGAGAAGAGCAGCTTTCATTTCCGCGGCAGACCGCACTCGGGTCGCTGTGCCGCTACATCTCGGGCGCGGATGCGCGCAATTACCAGCCGGCCAACATCACCTTCGATCTGTTGCCCGCGCTGGACGAAGAAACGCGGCATCGGCTTCGCCACGATAAACGCGCCCGCCACGCTGAGGTCTGCCGCCGCGCGCTCGATGCCCTCACGTGCTTCGCCGGCGCTCCCGCATGAGCGCTCTCGCAGAACAGATCGAAGCGTTTCTGGACGAGCTGAGGCGCGAGAATGCGTCGGCGCACACCATCCGCAATTACGCCTCCGACCTGGAGCAGTTCCTCGCATACTTCACCCCACCGGAAGGCGAGCCGCCTGTCCCGGCCGATTTCGACATGCTCGCCCTGCGCGAGTGGCTGGCGCACCTCTACGAGCAGAACCTCGCCGCCGTGAGCATGCGCCGCAAGCTGGCGGCGGTGCGCTCGCTGTTCAAACACATGCTTCGCAGCGGCCTCATCGACAAGAATGTCGCGCGGCTGATCCGCACACCCAAAGCTCCGAAAACGGTGCCGCGCGTGCCCACCGCGGAGCAGACCAACAACCTCGTGGACGGCGTCGCCTCGAATCAGCTGGACACGCCCTTTCCCAAACGCGACCTGGCGATCTTCGAGATGCTCTATGGTTGCGGCCTGCGCGCCAGCGAGCTCGTGGGCATGAACCTGGACGACATCGACTCGTCCGAGCGCTGGCTGCGGGTCCGCGGGAAGGGAAGGAAGGAACGCCAGGTGCCGTTCGGCTCGAAGGCGGCCGATGCGCTGGCCGCATATCTCGCCATCCGCGAGGCGGCGCCGGACGAGCGCGCTGTTTTTCTGAACCGCCGCGGCACGCGCATCAGCGATCGCGATGTGCGGCGGATCGTGAAGTTCTATGCCGCGATGCTGCTTCAGGACAGCTCGCTGCACCCCCACTCTCTGCGGCACGCCTACGCCACCCACCTGCTCAGCGACGGCGCCGACCTGCGCGCCATTCAGGAATTGCTCGGCCACTCGCGCCTGTCCACGACTCAGAAATACACGCAGGTCTCGCTGACCGACCTTCTGGCGGTCTACGACAAGGCCCACCCCAAAGCCTGATTCTGTGTAGCGCCGGCCTTTGGCCGGCAGGCAAGGGCCGAAGGCCCGCGCGATGCGGAACGCAATTAATTCAATAACTTACGCGCGGTGCTCGCGGTTCTCGCCGGACGAGCCAGCGCCATCGGGCGCACATAAAGAAAGGTTGAAGCGGCCGGCCTCCCCACAACCGGACCTTACGATCCCAACCATAAGAAACAACAGCATGCACCCCGGCTCATCAGCCTGCCACTCCCGTTCCTCGATCGAATCTTCTGTCGAACTGCCTACATCCAATCCCCGTAACGTTATTAGTGCCTGATCGTTTACACTAGAGGAAACAGCCAATTTCGCCGGGTCTTCGTGTCCCAGCACGCGGTCGGCCCAGGCCAACAATTCCGTCCCTTCTCATTGGAGCACTCAGACGTGCAGCGCCCTCTATCAATTCTGATTTCCCTTCTGGCTATCGCCCTCGCCGGATGCCAGTCCCGCAAGACCCAGGCCGCCGGACCCGCGGCGATGATGGTGCCCGTCACCATCGCCACCGCTTCCGTTCAGCCCGTTCCGCTCGACATCCGCGTGGTCGGAACCGTGGAGCCGTCCTCCAAGGTCGACGTCAAATCGCAGATCGCCGGCCAGCTCATGAGCGTTCACTTCACCGAAGGCCAGGACGTGAAAGAGGGCGACCTGTTGTTCGAAGTCGACCCGCGCCCGTACCGCGAAGCCCTTCGCCAGGCCGAAGCGGCGATTGCCAAAGACCAGGCGCAGCTGGCGCAGGCGGAGGCCACGCTACAGCGCGATCAGGCCCAGGCAAAATTCGCACAGTCCGACGCCGCGCGCTACGACGCCATGGTGAAGGAAGGAATTGTCTCTAAGCAGCAGCACGAGCAGTACAGCACCACCGCGCAAACGGCTCAGGATACGGTTCGCGCCGATCAGGCCGCCATTGAGAGCGCCCAGGCAGCCCTCAATGCCGACAAGGCCGCCGTCGATAACGCGAAATTGAATCTCTCCTACTGCGAGATTCGAGCGCCTATCTCCGGCCGGACCGGGAACCTCATGGTGCACGCCGGCAATCTCGTCAAAGTGAATGACGTGACCCTGGTCACGATCAACAAAATATCGCCGGTGTTCGTGAGCTTCAACGTCCCGGAGGAGAACCTCGACACCATTCGCCGGTTCAGCGCCGGAGGCCGGCGTCTCCCGGTTCAGGTCTCGGCCCGCGAGGACGCCAATGCGAAGGCGACCGGATCGCTTAGCCTGCTCGATAACATCGTCGACAGCCAGACCGGCACAATTCACCTCAAGGCGACTCTGGATAACGCCAACCGTATGCTCTGGCCCGGTCAATACGTCAACGTCGTGCTTACCCTCGACTCCGGCCAGAATGCCACCGTCGTTCCCTCCGAAGCCGTACAAGCCGGGCAGCAGGGACAGTATGTCTACGTCGTGAAGCCCGACAAAACCGTGGAGCCGCGCATCGTCTCGGTCGGCCGCGTTGTCGAACACAAGATCGTCATCGACAAAGGCGTGAATCCCGGCGACACCGTAGTAACCGACGGGCAGATGCTGCTCTTCCCCGGCGCCCACATTTTCCCCGTCCCGGCGCCGCCGAAACTCCAGACGGGCGCATAGGAACCGGAGCCGGCCATGGAAATTTCCCGCATCTTCATCGAGCGTCCCATCATGACGACGCTCGTCACTTCGGCGATCCTGGTGTTCGGCGTCATCGGATACCGCTCTCTGCCGGTAGCCGCGCTGCCCAGTGTCGATTACCCGACCATCCAGGTTGCCGCCGCGCTGCCGGGGGCGAGCCCGGAGACCATGGCATCGTCGGTCGCGACGCCGCTCGAGCGCGAGTTCGCCACCATCGCCGGCGTGAAGCAGATGAGCTCCACCAACTCGCAGGGCGCCAGTGCGATCACAGTCCAGTTCGACCTCAGCCGCAAAATCGACGCCGCCGCCCAGGATATTCAGGCCGCGATCTCGCGCGCCGGTGGCGCGCTGCCGCCCACCATGCCGCGCCCGCCTTCCTACTCCAAGGTGAACCCCGCCGAGCAGCCCATCATGTACATGGCGCTGACCTCGTCGACCATCCCGCTCTATAAGGTAGAAGATTACGCCGAGACACTGATCGCCCAGCGCCTCTCCATGGTCAGCGGCGTGGCGCGTGTGCAGGTGTACGGATCGAAGTATGCGATTCGCGTTCAGGTGGATCCCGATAAGCTGGCGGCATACGGGGTCGGCATCGACGACGTCCAGCGCGCGATCGCGGCCGGCAACACCAATCTGCCCACCGGCAAGCTGTACGGCGAAAAGCAGTCGTTCACGGTCATGTCCACCGGCCAGCTCTCCGACGCCGCGGCGTATCGGCCGCTGATCGTGTCCTATCGCAACGGGACGCCCGTTCGGCTGGAGCAGCTGGGCAACGTCATCGACGACGTCGAGAACAACAAAACCGCGAGCTGGTATGACGGCAAGCGCGGCATCATGCTGGCCCTTCAGAAGCAGCCGGGCACCAACACCGTCGAAGTCGCCGCCGGTGTTCGTGACACTTTGCAGCAGCTGCAGCACTCCATTCCGCCGGCGATCAAGCTGGAAATGGCCTTCGACGCCTCGAAGCAGATCCAGCGGTCTATCGATGACGTGAAATTCACTCTGGTCCTGACCATCTGCCTGGTGGTCATGGTCATTTTCCTGTTCCTGCGGAACCTGTCGGCCACCTTGATTCCCGGCGCCGCGGTGCCGCTGTCGGTTCTGGGTACTTTCGCGGCCATGTACCTCCTCGGCTACAGCCTGAACAACCTCTCGCTGATGGCCCTGACCCTGTCTGTTGGCTTCGTCGTGGACGACGCCATCGTCATGCTGGAAAACATCGTCCGCCACATGGAGATGGGCGAGCCCAGGATGCGCGCCGCACTGCTGGCCTCCAAGGAGATCGGCTTCACCATTCTGTCCATGACCATTTCGCTGGTGGCGGTGTTCATCCCCGTGCTGTTCATGTCCGGCATTGTGGGCCGGCTGCTGCACGAGTTCTCCGTGACCATCGCTCTGGCCATCCTGATCTCCGGCTTCGTGTCGCTGACATTCACGCCCATGCTCGGCAGCCGCTTCCTAAGAATGGACCATAACGCGCGCCACGGCCGGACATACCGCACCCTCGAGGGCGGCTTCAACTGGATGACCCGCGTTTACGACCGCCAGCTCAGCTTCGTCCTCCGCCACCAGTTCTCCACGCTGATGGTGGCCATCCTGCTGCTGGTCGGTACGGTGTTTCTGTTCCGCATCATGCCGACCGGCTTCATCCCCAGCCAGGACAGCGGGTTCTTCTTCGCCTTCAATATGGCCGGGCAGGACATATCCTTCGACTCCATGGCGCGGCACGAGCACGCGGTGGTCAGCATCGCGCAGCAGGATCCCAATATTCTCCACACCGGCGCGTTTCTCATGGGCGGATATCAGGGCTCATCGGACAACCAGGGCGGATTCTTCGCCATGCTGAAGCCGCGATCGGAGCGCAAGCTGTCGGTGGACGAGACCATCGCCGAGCTGCGCCCCAAACTGTTCATGGTGCCGGGCATTCTCTCCTTCCCGCAGAATCCGCCGCCTATCACCGTGAGCGGCCAATTCTCAACCAGCGCCTACCAGCTCACGCTCCAGAGCACGGACCTGAAGGACCTTTATCAGTGGACTCCCCGCCTGCTGATGGCGATGCGGGGTCTGCCGGGATTCGTGGACCTGAACAGCGACCTTCAAATCAGCAGCCCGCAGCTGATGGTGGACATCGACCGCGATCGGGCCCAGTCGCTCGGGGTAACGCCGCAGCAGATCCAGGACGCCCTGTACACGGCCTACGGCAATCGCCAGGTCTCCATGATTTATCAGCCGGCCAACGAGTATCAGGTCATTTTGGAAGTACAGCCGCAGTACCAGCGCACGCCCGACGCACTGGCGAAGTTGTACATTCATTCAGCGCAGGGCCAGTTGGTGCCGCTCGATTCCGTGGTGCACGTGCAGCGCACCGTGGGTCCGCTCAGCATCAACCACTTCGGCCAGCTTCCCGCCACTACCATTTCGTTTAACCTGAAGCCCGGGTACGCACTCGGCCAGGCCGCTGATCAGGCGGACAATCTCATCCGCCAAATGCGCATGCCGGCTTCGATTACCACCGCCTTCCAGGGAACGGTAAAGGAATTCCAGCAGTCGTTCCGCAACCTGACGGTGCTGCTGTTCATCGCCATCTTCGTGATCTATATCGTGCTGGGCATTCTGTACGAGAGCTTCATTCACCCCATCACGATTCTGTCCGGCCTGCCTTCGGCGGTTTTTGGCGCCCTCCTGACGCTGCTGCTGTTTCACAAGCAGCTCGACCTGTACGCCTTCGTGGGACTGATCATGCTCTTCGGCGTGGTCAAGAAGAACGCGATCATGATGATCGACTTCGCTATCGGCGCGCAGAAAGAAGGCCGCTCGCCGCACGATGCGATCTACCGCGGTTGCCTGCTCCGTTTCCGGCCGATCATGATGACTACGGTCGCGGCGCTGTTTGGCACGCTGCCCATCGCGCTCGGATACGGCGAAGGCGCCGACGCGCGCCAGCCGCTGGGCCTGGCGGTGGTCGGCGGCCTCGTGGTCTCGCAGTTCCTGACCCTGTACATCACCCCGGTGATCTATCTCTACATGGAGCGCCTGCAGGGCTGGGTGCGCCGCAGCAAACAGACCGTGGTGACACCCGAGCGCGAAGCCGTCGTCCAGGTCTGATGTCTGCTACCGCAGCTCCGCCACTTGCTGCTCTCGGAACGGGTTGACTTTGTTGGCCACCGGCTTCTGCTCGTTCAGGAAGTAGTAGATTGATTCGATATCCTCGTCGCTGAGCTGCGCGAAATTGTGCCAGGGCATCAGCGTGAACCGCTCCGGCCAGGAGTTCCTGTACGTCCGAAACCGCTGCCTGAAGTAGGGCAGCGACCATGTGCCGATCCCGGTGTCCGCATCCGGCGTGATGTTCGCGCTGTAAACCACCTTCCCAAACACGTCGAACTTCACGCCCCCGGCGAAGTGCTTGCTTAAATCCAGACCCCCGCCCTTTGATTGCGTATGGCACTCTTCGCAGCCTGCGACGGTGGTCAGGTAGACGCCGCGCGCGTGCCGGTTGGATATATCCGGTGGCGGCACCGGCCGGTCCAGTGGCTTGGGCGCACCCTTCAGCAGCAGGCTCAGGAAAAAGGGAACCTTCATCTTCGGAACAGAGTGCCGCACCGGCGGGAGAGAGTCCAGATAGGCCACCAGCGCCGTCGCATCCTCGTCGCTCATGTGCCGGAAATTTTCGTAGGGCATCATCGGGAACAGCGCGTTGCCATCCTTGTCCACGCCTTCGCGGATCGCGCGCATCTTCTCCCCGTCCGTCCACGTGCCGATGCCGGTCTCCACATCGGGCGTGATGTTCGGGATGTCGATTTCCCCCATCGCCTTGTCAGGAACCTGGTTGCCCTGACCCAGTCCGGTCTCCAGGACCGCAAAATTTTTCAGATCGTGCCGCGAATGGCAGACGTCGCAATCGGCCATAAGCCAGACCTTACGCCCGCGCGCCAGGCGCTCCGGCGTCGCCACAACACGAATCTTCGGCCCCGGCCGCTGGGCCGGTTTCCTCAGCCACGCCCAGCCGAGGACGGCCCCGGCCAGAACGACTACACTCAGCAGCCCATATCCGACAACCTTCTTCCACATGCCTCGCCTCCACCGGGATACGCGAAGAGAATCCGGCCACCGGATCAGCTGTTATGTGGAAGCGTGAACGGCCGGACCTCGGCCGGCCGTTCCTGCAGCGCTCCGTCTCACCGCCGCTCTCTGTCCTGAACCGGATCCTGATTGGGAAGGTCGTTGGGGAAGTCAGGGCAAAACGCATACGTCGGGCAGGCGATAAAGCTGTGTGCGGCGCCGTTCGCGTCGGTGTAGAATCCGGCGATCTCGCCCGAGTCCGCGATGCCCGTGATCTGCGTCACCTCGACACCGTTGTTGAACGCCTCAGCGGGGTCGTCGAGGAAAGTGTACGTGCCTGTGTTCGTGTCGTAGATGAATCCGTGCTGGCTGTTGGTGGAGTCTCCGTAATAGCCGACTGCAATGCCCCGGTCGTTCACGCCCAGCAGCTGCGAGAAAACGAAGGTCGCTCCCGGCTCACCGTTTACGACCGGAATCACTGGGTCCGCAACTGGCGTCCCGGTGAGAACGCCATTATGCGCGTCCGCTGCGTTCGCCATAAAACCGTGCGCCTGGCCATCCGTTCCCTGGTAAAACCCAAGAACAAGGCCGAAGTTGTTGATTCCCTGGGCATTCACGATGTTGGGCCCTGAAGGCGCGTTGATGGTGATGAAATTCCGGCTTCTTGCGCTTTCCACGATGAAGCCCGGAGTGGCGTTACCGCTCGTAAACTGACCGACGATATTCCCGAAGTCGTTGATGCCGAATGCGTTGGTTGCGCTCGCGGGAGCATCCAGAGATTGCGGTCCGCGGTTGCCGCGCAGGATAAACGCGGCTCCATTCTGGGTGCCGACCACCTGTCCGGCGCGATTGATGCCGAAAGCCGTTGCCCCGGTTCTGGTGCTCAAGGGAATAGTGAGCGCCGGGGTGCCCGTGAAGTTCAAAAACGTGGATTCATTGTTGGCGTCCACCGTGGTTCCAACCACGTGGCCGCTGTTACTGATTCCGTTCACGTTAGACCCAACCGAACCCGCGGGAAGCGCCGGATCGAAGTTGATGAACGTAAAGCCGTTCACGGTCTGCGGCGTTCCAATCACGGCGGCGGGCGTCGATGACGCGGCGAGTCCTGCGATTAGAGCGATGGCGGCAGCGCGGCTGCCGGCCTGGAAACTGAATTGACTTGGCATTCTGAATCTCCTCTTGGAGCCGGATCTCTTTCCGCCCCTGACCAGAGAGCGACAAATGCCCGTTCAAATCCCTCACCGGAAATCGCGGCCGATGAAAATAGCTGGCGCGGCCCGGCCTCGCGGTCAGTCGTGCTTGGGAACCGTGAAGAAGAAGGTAGAGCCCGTACCCGGCTCCGATTCCACCCAAATGCGTCCGCCGTGTGCTTCCACGATGGCTCGGGCGAGGGCAAGGCCGAGCCCCGACCCCGGCATCTCGCGCCCGTGCAGCCGGCGAAACGGTTCGAAAATCCGCTCGAAATACCTGGCCTCGATCCCTTGCCCGTTGTCCGCGATTGCGAATTGCCACTGCTCTCCCTCGTCGCGCGCCGTCACGTGAACCTCCGGCGTGCGGCCTTCCTCGGTAAAGCGCACCGCGTTGGAAAGCAGCGCCTGCAGCACCTGCGTGAGCCGCGTCTCGTTTCCGCGAACCGTGGGCAGCGGATCGTGCGTGACCCGCGCTCCGGCTGCCGCAATGGCGTCGTGCAGCCCCATCGTCGCAGCCCAGAAGATCGCTTCCATGGAAACAGGGCCCGTCGACGGCGCCGCGTCGGAGATGGCCTGCGAGTATGTGAGCAGATCGGTGAGCAGCGCGCGCATGCGTTGCGCCGCGGCAACGGTCTGATTGAGGAAACCGATCGCCTCCGCATCGAGTTGCTGTTTGTAGCGGCGCTCCAGCAGCTGGTTGTAGGAAATAATCAGGCGCAGCGGCTCGGCCAGGTCGTGCCCCGCCGCCCAGGCGAGTTGGCGCAGATCATCGTGAGAGCGGCGCAGCGCGCGCTCTGCTCGCGCGGCCCGCAGCAGCGCCAGCGCCGTTGCCGTCACGGGGGCGCCTCGCGGCAGCACGAGCTCCCGCGCATCGTCACCGGCGGAGAGGTGAATCGCGCCGGTTTCGTCTTCGGCGATGGTCAGATTGCATCCCGCGGCATCGTCCGCCAGAGCGGCGGTAAGCTCGGTCCGCAGATTCTCATCCGAAATTCGGATGACAATGCCGCTCATCCGGTCCGTCTCATCACGTGCTCCCGCCATGTCCGGCTGAATTCGACGAAAGCCGCGACCGATCGGTTACCCGTCAGCAGCCGCACGATTTCCGCCGCCGCCCAGGCGAAATACGCGACGGTGATCCAGGTGTGCACGTGGCCGCCGATCGAAAAGACCAGCTGCACCAGCCAGAGCACGAACAGCACCAGCGCCTCCCACCACGCCAGCTCCATGTTGATCAGGAAGAGCATACCAACCAGCGCCTGCGCAATGGTGAGCAGCAGTTCCTCTTTTTGCTGCGGGTCCAGCACGATGGCCGTGGGAGCGCCCATGCTCATCGAAAACACGACCGGCAGCACGGCAATCAGCAGCGTCCACTGATTAATGTTGCTGGAAACCATGTTCATCAGCGCCATCGGCGCCCCGGTCACCGTTCGCGCGAAATAAAAGGTGGACAGCAGCTCCGGAAATTCCGACACAATAGGAGCCACCCACTGCACAAAAACGAAAGCTGGGACGCCCAGCATTACGCCAAGCGCCATAAGGCTGGACGCGAACGGCTCCGCCGTGAAGTAGATGAGTACGCCCCCGATCGCGAAACAAAGCGTGATGAGGGCGATTCGCCGCGGCCGGGGCGACTTGACGATGGTTCGCGGGATCAGCTCCAGATCGTCCATGCCCTCTTCCGACTGCGGCGGCATTCGGCCCATCAGCAGCAGGTACACCGCGTAAATGGCGGTCAGGATACCCGCATCCAGCAGGGTCAGAGTGCCGCTCCAGTACACGTAAAACATGTACAGCAGCGGGACGAGCAGGGCGACAACATTGATGCTGTGCTGCGATTCCAGCACGATCTGCCGCATCGGCCGGCCATTTCGGCGGCGGTACACGAAGGCGGCGGCGAAATAGATCATGGGCCAGCCGAGGCCGGTGAGCATGCGCAGCGCGCCGGTAAGGTTGGCCATCAGATAGGGCGTCTGCCGCCGCCATGCGAACACCGCTTCGACGGCGAACTCGGGCAGCGTTTGCAGCCACGCGAGGATGGCCAGCGCGAAACCCTGGGCAATGAAGAACTGCGCCGACTCCGCGCCCCAGGCGATGACCATCGAGGCGAACAGGATGGCCGGCGCGGTCCAGATGATCGCCTGCGGTCCGACCGCGCGCAGCGGCTCCGCGCCCGCGGCTGCGAACAGGAGGATGCAAAACAGCGGGCGCGCGCCCCTATTCCAGCCGGTATCCGCCATGGCTCGAGATCACCGAATGCCGCTGGAATTCAGGAGATTTTTCCGGAAAATCGCTGCGGTAATGACCGCCTCGGCTTTCGCGCCGCTCCAGTGCGCAGCGCCCGATAAGTTCCGCGACCGCGGCCATGTTGCGCAGTTCGTACCCGGATCGCCCCGCGCCCTTCGCGCTCACGCCATGCTCCTGGGCGGCGGACAACACACCCAGCGCTGCGTTGATCGAGTCCTTCGAACGCACGATGCCCAGCTTTTCCCATGCCAGCCCCCGCACCGCGTGTTCCTCGATGGCCGGAATCGCCGCCGCGGGCGCAGTCCCGTCGCAGCGGCCCCCGCCGGCCTCCTCGCGCATCGCCCGGCCGGTGCGCGCGCCGTATACGAGCCCTTCCAATAACGAGTTGCTGGCCAAACGATTCGCCCCGTGTACGCCCGTGCACGCCACTTCACCTGCCGCGTACAGCCCCGCCCGCGACGTGCGCCCCTCCAGATCCGTTCGCACCCCGCCCATCGAATAGTGCGCCGCCGGGTGCACCGGAACAAGCTGTGTCGTGATATCGACGCCGCAACTGAGGCAGGTTTCGTAGATTCGTGGAAACCGGCTGCGCACATGAGCCGTGTCGAGGTGGGTCATATCGAGAAACACCGGACCCGCGGAACGCTGCATCTCGCTCACGATGGCGCGCGATACGACATCCCGCGGCGCCAGTTCGCCCATGGCGTGGTATCGCGGCATGAAGCGCTCGCCGGCGGCATTTCTCAAAGCCGCCCCCTCGCCGCGCAGCGCTTCCGATAACAGAAATCGCGGCGCACCCTCCACGAAAAGCGCCGTGGGATGAAACTGCACGAACTCGATGTCGGCGATGTCCGCGCCTGCGCGCCACGCCGCGGCGACCCCGTCCCCGGTGGCGACATCCGGATTCGTCGTCTCTCTGTAGACCTGGCCCAGCCCGCCGGTGGCCAGCAGCACGGCCCGAGCATGAATCGAGAGGCGCTCGCCGGACGCCGCGTCCAGCACCGAAGCGCCGCACACCGAGCCGTCGCCCGCGGTCAGAAGATCGGTCATCGCCGCGAAGCTGCGGAAAGAAATGTTTTCCTGCGCGGCGGCGCGGCGATACAGCGTGTCCACAATCTCACGGCCCGTGGAATCCCCATGCGCGTGCAGCACGCGGCTTCGGCTGTGCGCGCCCTCCCTCGCAAACAGCAGCTGCGCTCCATCGCGATCGAAGGCCGCGCCCCATTCGATCAATTCCTGAATCGCGTTGGGCGCCTCTTCAACCAGAGTGCGGACGGCGGCCACGTCGCACAGCCCATCTCCAGCGAGAATCGTGTCCTGCTCGTGCAGCCCCACTTCGTCGTCATCGCTGAGGGCCGCGGCGATGCCGCCCTGCGCGTACTCTGATGACGACTCCTGCAGCGAGTCCTTGGCCACCACCAGCACCGTTCCCGCCTGTGCCAGCTCCATCGCCGCGCGCAATCCGGCGACGCCGGCGCCTATAACCAGAAAGTCGGGATTCATTCTCGCCGGATGCAGCCGAGCGCTGCCAAACCTGATGGTACAACAGAGGTTGTAAACCTCCGTCATGCCTTCCTGGCTGGTTCAAACCGCCAACTCCACTTATGAAGCGACCATCGCGCGCGGTTGTCTGGGGCGCATCGCCGAGGCCCTGCCGGCGTCCGCGGGGACGTTGTTCGTCGTCACCGAGGAAAGGGTTTGGAACCTGCACGGACCGGCGGTGCGGGATGCGCTTGGCTCCCGTCAACACCAGGTGCTGTTCTTTCCCGGCGGCGAGGTCAACAAGCGCCTCGCCGCTGTTGAGGACCTCGCCGAGCAGATGCTCGCTCGGGGCGCAGACCGCTCCAGCGTGGTCATCGCCCTCGGCGGCGGAATCGTCAACGATGTTGCCGGCTTCGCTGCGGCTGTGTTCATGCGCGGCATTCCGGTGATTCAGGTCCCGACTACGCTGCTCGCGCAGGTGGACGCGGCCGTGGGCGGCAAGACCGGAGTCAATCTACGGAGCGGCAAGAACCTGGTCGGCAGCTTCCACCAGCCGCTCGCGGTGTTTATCGATCCGCAGGTGCTGGCCACGCTCCCCGAGCGCGAATACCGCGCCGGACTTTATGAAATCGTTAAATGCGGCGTGATCCGCGATGCCGCGCTGTTCCGCCTCATGGCCGAGCGCCCCGCCGATATTCTCGCGCACCACGCCGAAGCCCTCGAACGCGCCATCTCCGATTCGGTGCGCATAAAGGCGGAGGTGGTGAGCGCCGACGAGCGCGAAGGTGGGCTGCGGCGCATCCTGAACTTCGGCCACACCTTCGGGCACGCGCTGGAGGCGGAGACCGGCTATGAGCGCTTCCTGCACGGCGAGGCCGTAGCCTTCGGCATGAACGCCGCGGTGTCGCTCGCTGTCTCGCAGCGCATTCTTCGCGAGAGCGAAGGGCGCCGCATTCTGGATTGCGTGGCGGCATACGGGCCCATTCCATCGCTCAGCGGCATCGATCCGCTTCACATCGCGCGCCGTCTGGTGAGCGACAAGAAAACCGTTAAGGGTCGCGTCCATTTCGTGCTGCCGGACCGCATTGGCTCGGTCGTCGTCACCGCCGATGTCGATCAGGGGAACGTGCTGCGCGCCATCGAGGCGGCGCTGGCGCAGTGAGCGGATCCACCCCGCCCGGCGCCCGCACCGAGCAGGACGCAGCCGCATGGGTGCGCGCCATGTTCGGCCGCGTCGCCCCGCGATACGACCTCCTGAATCATTTGCTCTCGTTCAACATCGACCGCTACTGGCGCGCGCGGACCACGTCCGCCGTAGCGGCGATTCTCGACCGGCCGGACGCCGTGACGCTCGATCTCTGTTGCGGTACGGGCGATCTGACCCTCGCCCTCCAGCGCCGCGCCGCGCATCGCGTCTACGGCAGCGACTTCTGCCATCCCATGCTGGTGGCCGCGCGCGGAAAGATCGCCGCAAAACGGGCGCGCTCGGCGGCGTTCGAGTCGGACGCTCTGCAATTGCCGGTCGCGGACCGCTCGCTCGACCTGGTAACCGCGGCCTTCGGCTTCCGCAACCTGGCCAGCTATGAGCGCGGCATTGCTGAGATGTTTCGCGTCCTGCGCCCCGGCGGCATGGCGGCCATTCTCGAGTTCTCGACGCCGCCGAACTTCCTGTTCCGGGCCGCATACGGTATTTACTCGACGAAGGTGCTGCCGGTGATCGGGGGGCTGATCTCCGGCTCGCGTGATGCCTATACATACCTGCCGGAGTCGGTACGGAAGTTCCCCGGCGCGGAGGAACTCGCCCGACAGATGCGCACGGCGGGGTTTCAGTCCGTAGAGTTCCGCCGCATGACCGGCGGCATCGTGGCTCTGCACCTCGCGCGCGTTTAACGACGCCGCGTGCAGGCTGCGCCGCTCAGCCGAGGCGCGTGGAGGCGACTGGGCCCATGGCCATGATCTTGGTATCGCCCAGCACGGGAACGGCGCGTCCGCGATTCCGGCGCGCATGCTTCATCGCGTACATCTTGCGGTCCGCCTCGGCCAGCAGATCTTCCGCGCTCGTGCCCTCGGCCGGGTACCAGGACTCGCCAATGCTTACCGACAGCATTTTCTCCCCGGTGCACTCCACCGCCGCGTTGCGCACCAGCCGGATCAGCTCGTCGCGTTTGTGCGCCAGGGCTGGCTGAGTCATGCCCGCCAGCACCAGCGCGAACTCGTCGCCCCCCATCCGCGCCACGCAATCATAGCCGCGGCAGGTCGACTGCAAATAGCGCGCCACCTGACGCAGCAGCTTGTTCCCGACCAGGTGCCCAAAGCGGTCATTCACTTCCTTGAAACCATCGAGGTCGAGAACCAGTACCGTGAGGGACTCACCCCCGCGGCCCGCTCTCGCGATCTCCGCCTCCAGATGCATGAACAGCGCTCGCGTGTTCGCCAGCCCGGTGAGCGCGTCTGTCATGGTCCCTTCGCGCGCTTCCAGGAACCGGAGCGCGTTTTCGATCGTCAGAGACGCCTTCGAGGAAATCGCGGTGAGCAGGCGCTGGTGATCGCGCGTGAAGGCGTCTTTGCTTCTGTGATACAGCGTCAGCACGCCGATGACGCCGTCGGTTCCCGTCAGCGGCACGGAAATCGCCGAGGCAAGAACGGTGGACCGGCGCCCCTCGCCCGCGCACCCGGGCTCGACCGCGGGATTGCCGTTCACGATGGCCTTCCTGTTTTCCGCGACCCACCCCGAGAGCCCGTGCCCCACGGGGACGCGCATCGACGCGAAGAGGTCTGCATCAACGCCGGCCACGTATTGCGGCACGAGGATCTGACCGTCCGAAATGTAAACCGCTATCGTGTCGTGTGGCGCAATATTCTTCAAGTGCGCGGCCAGCAGCGATAGTGTCGCTTCCAGGCTGAGCGAAGTTCCCAGACTGTTCGTGAGCTCGTGCAGGTTCTGAAACTCCTGCCGCGCCGCCGCGATGAAGTTAATAAAACTCGGCGCTTCCGGCGGCATACGCGAGGCAATGTTCACGTACCCGGCATCCGGCGCATCGCCGCGATCCACCGCTACGTGCAGTGAAAGCTTCGCGTCCGGAAGCGGTGCTTCCCGGGCCAGGCTCTCCAGCTCCCGATAGCGGCGCTTCAATACTTCGATCACCCGAGGATCGAAGCTGCTCCCCGCCTGTCCGGCTATCGTCTTCATCGCCTCGTCCAGCGGCAGAGCGCGGCGATACTGCCGTTCCGACGCCAGTGCGTCCAGACAGTCCACCGCGGTAAGTATGCGCGCGCCGATGGGGATCTGCTCGCCGCGCAAGCCTGCCGGATAACCGCTGCCATCCCACTTCTCGTGATGCGCCGCGACGATCGGCACCACCGGATACGGAAACCGCACCCGCTCCAGGATTTCGGCTCCGACCACCGGGTGAACCTTGATCCGTTCGAACTCGTCGGGCGTCAGGCGTCCGGGCTTCGACAGAATATACTCCGGCACCGCCAGCTTCCCGATGTCGTGCAGCAGCGCCGCCGCGCGAATGGCCTCGATTTCGGCTTCGCTGACTTGTAAGTCGCGCGCGATCTCTGTCGCATACACCTGCACCCGCCGGAGATGGTCGTGCGTGGTTTCGTCCTTGGCTTCGATGGCGACGGCGAGAGCTTCCAGCGTCCGCAGATGCAGTTCCGATATCTCCGTGGCGTGGCGGCGCTCGGCTTCAATCCGTGCTGTGTACAGCCGATAAGAGACGTAAATCGCGTACACCGACGGAAGCACGAGAATCGCCCATTGCCAGCCCACATGGTCGCTCATCAAGCGAAACAATGCGGCGATCGTGGCCCCGACCAGATATGGCGGCGCCGTGCGCACTACCGCGGTCATCCAGATCCTGCGCTCAGGCAGTCCTTCAGTAACAGCGGACATACCCAGACTGATCCCGGTGCTCACCACGAACCAGGCCAGCGAAGCCGAGGCGAACAACAGTGGAATCGCCCCTTCGTCGGCCGCGGCCCACGACGCATGAGCGGCGGCGTGCGCCGCGGAAGCCGCTACGATGGCCGTCGAAGCGTCGAAAGCTATCCGGAGCGTTCGCGCCTGCCCCCTGCATCCCCATAGAGACTGGCAGACGGTTGCGGCGGCGGTGACCAGGAGCGCGGGCATCAGACTCAGCTCGCTGACGGCGGCCAGGATAAAGATATAGTTCACCGAAAGCGTGCTGAAAGCGCCCGGAAGCGCGACTTTCAGAGGCGACGCCACCAGTGCTAGTACCAGCAGCAGAAGGAATGGGAAAGTGTCGGGATGTGGACTCGCGGCCACCCCCAGACCAAGGCACAGTACTGCCGCGGCTACAGTTCCATACAGATACGGCCGCGACAGCGGGCGATCCCTGCCGTTCATCGTGCGCGCGACCCCGCCGTTGTGGTGCAGGTCGTTGGAGAGCCAGCACTTAAGCCGCTCGACGAGCCGATTCCGGGGAAGGGTCAGTCGAATGCGGCCCATCTCCCTTTCCATCGTGAGATCGCTCGCGCCACTTTACCCCTCGTTGCTTAACAAATCAAAACATGAACCGTGAGACGAAAACCGTCCTCAAAGTACTATTCGGTAGAGTTAGTCCTCTTCCTCCGAGGCCTAAAACGGGGCGAGCCCAAAGCCATTCACCCGCCCGCCCCGTTTCTTTCCCGGCCACCCGCCTGTTAAACTTGTGGCGTTTACATGAAAAGCATCATCATTACTGGCGGCGCGGGCTTCATCGGATCGGCTCTGGCTCGTGCCGTCCTGACCGCCTCGCCCGCGAGAGTGATCATCATCGATAACCTCCTCACCGGAAAGCTCGAGAACATTTCAGAGCTTGCCGGCCGGGTCGAGTTCGAGCACGCTGACATCCGCGATTTCGACCGCATCAAGCCCTTGATGCAAGGCGCCGATACCGTTTTTCACCTTGCGGCCATTCCTTCCGTCCCGCGCTCGGTTTCCGAGCCGGTGCTCTCCCACGAGGTAAACATCGACGGGACGTTCACCGTATTTCGGGCGGCACAACAGGCCGGCGTGCGACGCGTGGTGTACGCCTCTTCATCGTCAGCGTACGGGGACACCGAGGTGCTGCCGAAAGTCGAGACCATGGCGCCCAGCCCAAAATCCCCGTATGCCGTCCAGAAGCTTATGGGCGAGTATTACGCCACCGTTTTCGCCGGCTGTTTTGGAATCGAAACCGTATCGCTGCGCTTCTTCAATGTGTATGGTCCCCGCCAGGACCCGTCCAGTCCTTACTCGGGCGTGCTCTCCATTTTCATGACCGCCATACTCGAACGCCGCAGTCCCACCATCCACGGCGATGGCGAACAATCGCGCGACTTTACTTATGTGGACGACGTCGCTGCTCTTCTGCTCCGCGCTGCTTCCGCGCCCGGCATCTCCGGCCGAATGTACAACGCCGGCAACGGCAGGCGCTATACGCTCAACGAGGTGTGGCGGACGCTGCAGGAAATCGAAGGCGTTTCGATCCAGGCGAAATATGGACCGTCCCGCATCAGCGATGTTCGCGACTCCCAGGCGGACACGACGGCCGCCGTCCGCGACCTCGGTCATGCGCCACGGTTCTCCCTCGATGCCGGCCTGCGCACGACCCTTGAGTGGTACCGGCAGCGGACCGCCAGCGCCGCTCCGGCGCGCTGAAATGCGCGGCCCACGGGCTTAGAATCGAACCGTATGCCCCGGTTCAGCGGCGTCGACTACATTCTGTTCGATACCCTCCTCAATGAGCAGGAACAGCTGGTGAGGCAGACCGCCCGCCACTTCACCGAAGATCGTGTCGTCCCCATCATTCGCGAGTGTTTCAATCAGGGGCGGTTTCCACGGGAACTGATTCCCGAACTGGGCGAAATGGGATTCCTTGGCGCCAACCTCGAAGGCTATGGCTGCGCCGGCATGTCCAACGTTGAGTATGGCCTCATCATGCAGGAGCTGGAGCGGGGCGACAGCGGACTTCGGAGTTTCGTCTCCGTACAGGGCGCGCTGGTGATGTACCCCATCCGTACCTACGGATCGGAGGAGCAGAAACAGCACTGGCTGCCGCGGCTTCAGTCGGGCTCTGCCGTGGGCTGCTTTGGTCTGACCGAACCCGGCTTCGGATCGAATCCGGGCGGTATGGTCACCCGCGCCGTGCGCGAAGGCGACTCCTGGGTGCTCGATGGCGAGAAAACGTGGATCACGAACGGTTCCCTGGCCGATGTCGCCGTGGTCTGGGCCCGCACCGACGAAGGCATTCGCGGCTTTTTGGTGGAACGAGGAACTCCGGGATACACCACCTCCGATATTCACGGAAAGC
>DASRCB010000087.1:0-2668 GCA_035653295.1 Bryobacteraceae bacterium | reverse complement strand
GGACTCAAGTGCCGCACCATTCCCGCGCTGGCGGAAATCATCGAGGGTAGCGGACTCGCCAGCCAGATCCGCGAAGTCGCCGTCGAGGATCTCCTCGGCCGCAACACTGTCCGCCTCGAGGAAGATCAGATCCGCGCCAGCCTGCAGGGACGCGTAGTACTGGTCACCGGCGCCGCCGGATCCATCGGCTCCGAACTATGTCGTCAGATCGCCCGCTTCCAACCCGCGGCTATCGTGGGATTCGAGGTCGCTGAATCGCCGCTTTTCGCGCTCCAGCAGGAGATGAGGCATGCCTTTCCTGCTGTTCCGTTCCACGCTGAGATAGGAAGTATACAGAATGTCGGCAGGCTGAATGAGGTCCTGAGCAAATATTCTCCCTCCGTCGTATACCACGCCGCTGCGTACAAACATGTCCCCATGATGGAGGCGCATGTATTCGAAGCCGTCGAGAATAACGTGTTCGGCACTTACAATCTGGCCGTTGCGGCCGCCGAGCACGGTGTTCGCGATTTCGTGATGATCTCGTCGGACAAGGCGGTCCGGCCAACCAGCGTAATGGGCTGCACCAAACGTGTCGCGGAGCTGCTGCTGCTCACGCTTCGAAACGGATCGACAAAGTATGTCGCCGTGCGCTTCGGAAATGTGCTCGGCTCGAATGGCAGCGTGATTCCCATCTTCAAGAAGCAAATCGCCGCCGGCGGACCGGTCACGGTCACGCACCCGGACATGCGCCGATACTTCATGACCATTCCGGAAGCGTGCCAGCTGGTGCTCCAGGCCGCGGTCATTGGAAAGAGCAAGCAGATCTGTGTCCTCGATATGGGTGAGCCGGTCCGGATTGTTGACCTCGCGCGGAATCTGATTCTACTGTCCGGCCTGCGGCCCGACGAGGACATCAGGATCGAGTTCACCGGCGTCCGGCCCGGCGAGAAGCTTTATGAGGAGCTCAGCACCGACGGCGAGGACACGGTTCCCACATCCCACGAGAAGATCCGCATCTATGTCGGCCCGGACATGCCGCATGAAGATATGGCCATGTGGCTCGACTATCTTCGGGAAATCTGTGAGTCTCGCGATTTGGGGCGTCTCGTAGTCGCACTCAAGGACGTGGTCATCGATTACAGCCCCAGTGCTCACCTGCTGAAACGCGCCATCGGCACGCCAAGGAGCCAGGCCGCCACTGCGATGAATTAATTATCGCGATCGCCACCCGGTGGCACTCCCAGAATATCTTTCATTCCGGCTAATCCATCCCATGAAATACATCATCGTTGCGGGCGCCAGGCCCAATTTTATGAAGATCGCTCCCATCTATCGGGCTTTCGCCGCTCGTCGCAGCGCTAACCCCGATGCGGAGTTGATCCTCGTCCACACCGGCCAGCACTACAGCCGCAATATGTCCGATGACTTTTTCCGGGACCTCGGCCTTCCGGAGCCGGACATCAACCTGGAAGTAGGATCCGGGTCGCATGCGGAGCAGACCGCGCGCGTGATGACCGCCTTCGAGCCCGCATGTCTGGAACATCGCCCGGACTGGGTGATTGTCGTGGGCGACGTCAATTCCACGATCGCATGCGCGCTCGTGGCCAGGAAGCTCGGGATCCGTGTCGCTCATGTCGAAGCCGGACTGCGGTCGCGCGACATGTCCATGCCGGAAGAGATCAACCGTCTGTGCACGGACGTCATCTCCGATCTGTTATTCACCACCGATGTCATCGCAGGCGAGAATTTGCGCAACGAGGGCGTTGCCGAAGAGAAGATTCACTTCGTCGGCAATACCATGATCGACACGCTCCATCAGCAGTTCGAGCGCGCGCGCCGCCTGCCGCTGCCTAACGGATTCGCGCCAGGGCAGTATGCCGTGCTCACCCTGCACCGGCCGGCAAACGTCGACTCACCCGAAAGCCTCCGTCCCATTCTGGGCGCCATTCAAACGATCGCCGAACGCATTCCCATAGTTTTTCCGGTACATCCGCGCACCATCTCGCGGCTGAACGGGATGAGTCTGAACGACAATATTCATGTCATCGAGCCCATGAGCTACGTGCCCTTCCTCGGCCTCGTCGCTGGCTCCAGAATGGTTCTGACCGACAGCGGCGGCCTTCAGGAGGAAACCACTGTCCTTGGAATCCCCTGCCTTACCATGCGCCCGAACACCGAACGGCCGATTACCTGTGAAATTGGAACGAACGTGCTGGTTGGGACCGACCCGGCGCGCATTGTCGAGGAGGCGCACCGCGTTTTGGACGGCAGGAATCGTGAAGGACGCATTCCCGAAAAGTGGGACGGTCACGCAGCGGAACGCATTGTGGATACGCTCCTGGCGCAGACTCCCGTCCCGCAGCACGGTTTCGCGGCTGCCGTTACCGCCTGACGCCGGCCGCAACTGCGACGCTGGCTGGAAGTTACGTTTGCCGAGGTTGTGGGCTACGCGACCAGGTCGCTGATTTCCAGGCTTCTCCCCTGGAAGTAACTCTCGTTGGCAAGCAGTGCCGCGCGCGCAGCGCGGAGCGCGGACTTGGAATCGTCAATTCCGCTCTTACCATCACGCGCCAGGGAGAAGAACCGAGCCATGCGGTCCTCGCTGGCGCTGTAGCCTCTCGGCGCGGCGAAGTAGCCTGCATCCTCCGCATGTTCAGAGCCTGGCATGCGTTCCGTGAGACTGTGC
>DASRCB010000086.1:0-6394 GCA_035653295.1 Bryobacteraceae bacterium | reverse complement strand
CTCCTTGCCGACTTCGGCTACGATGCTCGTGTCAGCCGATCCGCCGTTCCCGTAGCTGGGGATGAGGTAAGTCAGCATCGACAACGCCACCAGAACCAGCAGCGCCCCGAGCAGGATGCGGACGGCTTTATCTCGGCTGCGAAACAGATCAAACATATGTGTGAGAAGACTCCTGGACTCCTATGCGGAAGTACCATTATACCGAATCCAGGGCCAAGCTTTGACGCAGAGACACTGAGACACTGAGGAACGCAGAAATCTAAAAACCTCCGCGTCTCTGTGTCTCTGCGTCAAATTGGCTGCCTCAATCCTCCCGCCGCCTCGCCATCGGAAACGTAAAAACCGGCATCGGCGGGCGCAGGCCGAGGCCGCATTCGGCATGCACCGCGCGGACCGCCCGTTCGAGGCCATCGCGGCCCACCACGACCGCGATCGTGAGCTCGCTCGATCCCTGCGCGATGGCGATGACGTTCACATGGGCGCGGGAGATGGCCGTAAAAATGCGGCCCGCAAGGCCGGCCTGCCCCTGCATGCCCTCCCCGACCGCGGCCAGCAGCCCGACCTGGCGGTCAACCTGCAACGGCCTGAGATAGCCGTGGGCGAGCTCCAGCGCGAGCGCCGCTTCAATGGCCGCCACCGAGCGCTCCAGTTCCTCCTGCCGCACCAGGAAGCAGAAATTCTGGCGGTAACTGGAGCTCGAAAGCAGCAGCACCTCGACGTTGGACCGCGCCACGGCATCGAGCGCCCGCGCCATGACCTGCACGCCGTTCAGCTCGGGGCTGGCCGGCTCGAGCGAGACCAGCGCCACGTTGGGCATGGAAGCCACGGCGCGCGCGCCGCCCGCGAACGCTACCGCGGGCACGATCTTCGTCCCCGGTTTTTCCGGCGCGAAGCTGTTCTTACTCCAGACCGGAATCTTCTTTTCGACCAGCGGCGCCAGCGTCCGCGGGTGCAGCACTTTGGCGCCGTTATAAGCCAGCTCGGCCGCTTCGGCGTAGGTGATTTCCGCCAGCACCTGGGCGTCCGGCACCAGGCGCGGGTCGGCGCTCATGATGCCATCGACGTCGGTCCAGATCCACAGCTCGGCCGCGTCGAGGGCGGCGGCAATAATCGAAGCCGAAAAATCGGAGCCGCCGCGCCCCAGCGTGGTCGGGCGGCCGTCGGCGGTCGCGCCGTTGAACCCGGTGACCACAGGCAGTCGCCCTTCGGCCAGCAGCGGCAGCAGCGCCGCCTGCGCCTTTTCGCGGGTGGGCTCCATGAGGGGCGAGGCATTGCCGAAGACGGCGTCCGTAACCACCACGTCCCAGGCGTTGACGGCCGCGGCAGGAATGCCTTCGGCGTTCAGGTGCGCGGCCACAAGCACCGAGGAGAGCCGTTCGCCGACCGCCACCGCTTCATCCACGGACCGCGGCGGCCGCTCGTTGAGCAGCGCCATGCCGCGCACGATGCGCTCGAATTCGGCGATCAGCTCGCGGACCTGCGCCAGCGCGGCGGCCTGGCAAGGCTCCGGCAGCAGCTCGCGGCAGGCCTGTTCGTGGCGCTCGCGCAGCGCGGTGAGATTGCGCCCGATCCCGGCCTGGTCGCCGCCTTCGGCGTGCCGCATCGTATCGAGCAGCAGGTCGGTGATTTTGGACATCGCCGAAACCACCAGCACCACGGGCCGCCGCCGGACTTCCCCGGCGGCCAGACGGGCGGCGGCGCGCATGCGCTCGGCCGAGCCCACGCTGGTGCCGCCGAATTTCATCACGAGCAGATCCTTCACCGCATTTCCTTTCCGTTGCTCACGCGCGAGCGCACGATGCGCAGCACCGCTTCTTCGACCTCCTCGATGCTGAGACCCGTGGAATCGAGATAGACGGCGTCGGGCGCCTGCGAAAGCGGCGCATCGGCGCGCGTGCTGTCACGCTGGTCCCGCTCCCGCATCTGCGCCGTCAGGTCCGCCTCGGTAACCGTTTCGCCTTTGGCGTTGACTTCCTTCAGGCGCCGGCGGACGCGCTCCGGAGGGTGGGCATCCAGGTAGATTTTGACGTCCGCGCTGGGAAATACCACCGTGCCGATGTCGCGGCCTTCCATCACCACGCTCATGCGCTCGCCGAACTCGCGTTGTTTGGCGACCATGGCGCGGCGGACGCCCGGGATGACGGCGATGCGCGACGCGCCGTTCGAGACCTCGGGCGTGCGGATGGCGTCGGTCACGTCTTCACCATTCAGGCAGATGCGGCCGGGCGCGAGGTCGATGGTCGCCGCCAGCGCAAGCTGCTCCATGCGGTGCATATCGTCCGGACTCACGCCCTGGCGCACGCCCCACAGCGCGACGGCGCGGTACATGGCGCCGGTATCGATGTAGGTGAAGCCGAGGCGTTCGGCGACGCGCCGCGCGATGGTGCTTTTGCCCGCGCCGGATGGGCCGTCGATGGCGACTACGATTCGTCTGGTTTGGTTAGCGGCCAAAAAATAGAATAACAGCAGGCCTGCTGTAATTCTATTTATAGAAGCGCGCGCCGGGTCCACTCGGTCGAATTCGAGGTCGGTTGCGCGGTTCTTCGCGGCTGCCTGGCCGCTCCGGGAGCAGTGTCTGGCATCGCTCCCCAAAAGGCAAAACCGCCGAAATTGGCGGTTTTGGTTTTTCGTCGACGTGGAATCAACAACTTAGCGCGCAAAAACCGCCGAGGCTCGGCGGTTTTGCGTTTGCGGCGGGCCTGGCGCGCCTCAACTCCCGGCGCCGCTATCGGCCGGGAAATAGAATAACAACAGATGGATTCCCGCGAGTTCCACCGCCTGGTAGCCGAGGCCTGCGCCCGCATTCCCACGCGCTTCCGACGCCGCCTGCGCAACGTCGCGATCCTGGTGGAAGCGGAACCCTCGCCGGCGCAACTCGCGCGCGGCGGCGTGCCGCGCGGCGGGACGCTGCTGGGTCTCTACGAAGGCCGGCCGCTCCCCACGCGCAGCGTGTTCGAGCCGTACGCCATGCCGGACCGGATCGTGATTTTCCAGGGACCGCACGAACGCCTCGCGCACAGCCCCGAACACCTGAAGCGCATGGTGGACGAAACCGTCTGGCATGAAGTGGCCCACTATTTCGGGCTGAACGAACTCGAAGTCCGGGCGGCGGAGCGGCGCCGAAGGCACGGAGCGAGCTAACCGCGCTACAGCGCTCCCGAGCCCTTCTTCTTTGCCTTCCCCTGCGACTGCTGCTGCGCTTCCCCGATGATGGTCTTGATGAAATCCACTTCCTCCTGGCTGTACGGCACGCCGTTGGTCCGGAAGATATCGTGGAACCAGACCGATGGCGCCTGCCGGTCGCCGGCATACGGGTGCTGCCAGGAATCCCACGGCAGCCAGGTCTGGGTCTTGCCCGCCACCAGCCCCCAGTTGTAGGCCGCCACACGGTACTTCTTGGCGATCGGCAGAATCCCCTGGAACGTGCTGCCGTTGGTCCGCGCCATGTACTCCGTGCAGAAGATCGGGCGCTTGAACTGCTGCAGCTCCTCGACGCGCTTCGTGAACTCTTCCGGCTTGCCGTAGTTGTGGAACGAAATGAAATCCGATTGCTCGACCTGGATCTTCTCGATCGCGCTCAGCTTTTCGGGCGAGGACCAGTCGCCGTGCCACAGCCCGGAGGTCAGCGGCTGCGTCGGCCGGCCGGATCGCGCGTACTGGAACACCTTCGGCAGCAGCGCGGTCACGTGCTGCAGCTTGTTGGGGTCCTCCACCTTCCCGTAGCTCGACTGGTTCAGGTTGTCCGGCTCGTTCCACACATCCCAGGCCAGAATGCGGTCGTCATCGGCGAACGCCAGGATCACGTTCTGCACGTACTCGAGGATGCGGAGCTCCTGCTTGGGGTCCGCCAGCGCGTTGGCGCCCGGGCTTTGCACCCATCGCGAGTTGTGAATCCCCGGCTGCGGCGGCCGCTGGTGGAACATTTCGGGGAACGGGTCCCAGCAGGAATCGAGCAACACGAAGATAGGCCGGATGTGGTGCCGCTTTGCCACTCCGAGGAACTTGTTGATGCGCGACCGGAAGCCCGAAGGATCCTGCTTCCACAGCAGGTCGTGCAGGAAGACGCGCATGGTGTTCATCCCCAGGTTCTCCGCCCAGATGAACTCCAGGTTGATGCGGTCCAGGTCGAACGTGTCCGCCTGCCACATCTCCAACTGGTTGACCGCGTAGGCCGGAATATAATTACTGCCCACCAGCCACGGCTGCCGCGCATACCAGTCGTTGGCCTTCTCTTCCGGCCATTTCTGCGACTGCGCCAGCGCCGATGCTGCGATCAGCAGGAGGGCGATGAGTAAGCGTTTCATTTCGTTTCAGGCAAAGCGAGATTGGTCCGACAATACCGTGTTGCGCGGGCTTCCGTCAAGCTTGCAGCTCTCGCTTTGACGCAGAGACGCAGAGACACGGAGAAAACCACGATTATCCCTCTGCGTCTCCCCGTCTCTGCGTCAAGCGCAATGGTATCCTGGAGAAAGATCCCAACTTCCGTTTGGTGCACACGCTTGAAAGTCGGTTTCATTTCTCTGGGCTGCCCTAAAAATCTGGTCGATAGCGAGGTCATGATGGGCCAGCTCGTCGCCCGGGGCCACGAGCTCACTCCTCATCCCGATCAGGCCGATGTCCTGGTGGTCAACACCTGCAGCTTCATCGACCCCGCCAAGAAGGAATCCGTCGATACCATCCTCGAGATGG
Organism: Bryobacteraceae bacterium; assembly: GCA_035653295.1. Taxonomy (GTDB): domain Bacteria; phylum Acidobacteriota; class Terriglobia; order Bryobacterales; family Bryobacteraceae; genus DASRCB01. The sequence continues at coordinate 1,705 of DASRCB010000086.1, read as the reverse complement.
CGGAGTACAAAAAGATCGGCCGCGCGCAAAAGCTGATCGTCGCGGGCTGTCTGGTGGAACGCTACCGCGGCGACATCCGCCAGGAGATGCCCGAGGTTGATGCGCTGGTCGGCACCAACGAGCTCGACCGGATTGTGGATCTCTGCGAAGGTTCGTCAGCGCCCGGCGCCGGCGCCGCGGAGCCGTACCTCTATCACGACCTCACGCCGCGAGTCCTCGCCACACCGCGCCACTTCGCCTACATTAAAATCGCCGAGGGCTGCGACCACCCCTGCACCTTCTGCGTGATCCCGCAATACCGCGGCGCGTTTCGCAGCCGCCGCTTCGAATCCGTCGTCACGGAGGCGACCCGGCTCTTCCGGCAGGGCGTCCGCGAGATCAATCTGATCGGCCAGGACACCACGTGCTATGGCGAAGATTTCGGCCTGAAGGACGGCCTCGCCCACCTGCTCGCGCGGCTCGCCCAAATCGAAACGCCGCACGAGAAGTGGGTCCGCTTCCTGTATGCGTACCCCAACAAGGTCACGCAGCGGCTGCTCGATACCATCGCGGAGCACCCCTCCCTGGTCAAATACATCGATATGCCGCTGCAGCACGCGAGCGCGGCCGTTCTGAAGCGCATGAAGCGCGGCGCTTCGGGCGAGATCTTCCTGAAGCTGATCGAGCGCATCCGCCGCACGATTCCCGGTGTCGCCATCCGCACCAGCATGATCGTCGGCTTCCCCGGCGAAACGGCCGCGGATTTCGACGAGCTCTGCCAATTTGTCGAAGCCGCCCGCTTCGATAACCTCGGCGTGTTCACCTATTCCGACGAGGACACCAGCGCCAGCTTCCATCTGGACGGTAAGGTGGACGGCCGCACCATCCACAACCGCAAGCGCCGCCTGATGGCGATCCAGCGCCGCATCGCGCGCCAGCGCAACCGCGCGCTGGTGGGATCCGAATTTCCCGTGCTGGTCGAGGGCCCTTCGCGCGAGACCGACCTGCTTTGGGAAGGCCGCCTCCCGACCCAGGCGCCCGAAATCGACGGCGTCGCCCTGATCAACGATTTCGAAGGCGCCGCACCACAGCAGGGCGAAATCCGGCGGCTGCGCGTCACCGAAGCGCACGATTACGATCTCGTCGGCACCTTGCTGCCGGGAACGGAAGAAGCGCCCCGCTTTGAGCCCGCGCCGCTCATTCAGATCGCCATATGAAGTGCCCGGTCTGCAAAAAAGTCGAGGTCCAGCCCGGCGATGCCGAATTCCCCTTCTGCAGCGAGCGCTGCCGCCTCATCGATCTGGGCAACTGGGCGTCGGAGAAGTACGTGATCTCGACCCCGGCCACGCCCCCGCCTCCGGAAGAAGAGGAATAACCGCACTTCCGCGCCCTCCAACCGCCAGTCCCCAACCCCCTTTTTTGCGGCTATCCTGAAATCGGAGGTACCCCATGTACCCGCTGAAGAAGGGCAAGGTCGCCCAGCAGGCCCACGTCGGCATCCCGGAAGGAACCTACGAGGAGGAGCACGGCCGCAAGGGTTTCTACGGCAAGAGCGCTCACCTCTACCACGCCCATCCACCCACGGGATGGATCCGCTTCGAAGGCAAGCTGCGGCCGCACCTGTTCGACCTGAACAAACTGGCGCCCTCGGACTGTCACGATCCGAACGGGATGCCGGTGGCGTTCCTGGGGAACGACGATATCCGGCTGTATGTGTCGCGGCGTT
>DASRCB010000085.1:0-2792 GCA_035653295.1 Bryobacteraceae bacterium | reverse complement strand
GAAGTACTTCCTGGGCGCAAGCTTCTTTGCGAGGAGGGCCACGTTCCGCCGCCAGATTTCATACACGGCCGGCTCGGACATATCGATGGGGACCTGATCGCGGTAGATGGTGGTTCCGTGGTAGTAGTCGACGCGGAGCCGGTCTCCGTCGTGGATACGGCTTCCGGTCAGCAGATGGATGGCGGGGCCGTCATGGTCCCAGCGGAAGTTAAGGTTCGGGTCTGCGATGGGAGCAAAGTCGCGACCTTCCTGGTAAACCTCGCCGGTGGCGTCGTTCCGCACCGTGACCGGCGTGCCGGGACGGCGAAGTACGTTCACCAGTCCGGTCTCTTCAACCTGCACGTCGTCCACCCATACTGTGCCCGAACGGCCTTCCTCGATACCAATCCGGAAGTCGACGCTCTCCGCGTACCAGCTGTTGAAATGCCAGATGAGCTCCTTCCATCCGCTGGTCGAAGGCAGAACGGGCTCCATGTACGCCAGGTCCCGTCCATCCTTTGCGCGCGCCCAGACATGGAAGAGAGCGCCCGGCGCGGCATTCTCCGTTTTTACCCAGCACCGCAGGCGGTACGAGCGCCAGGGCTGGACGCGTAAAGGCTGCTCGAGCCAGACTGGGTTTTCGGGTGTGAAATTCTCGAAGCGAATCGAGTTCTTGCCCGAGTGGGCCACCTTGGTGTCGACTGCGGCGCCGCTGCCGTGGACCGTGAAGCCGGCTGGAGCGCCGCCGTCCTGCTGCTCGAAGCCCCCGTTCCGCAGCTGCGGGGGCGTATCGGAAACGAAGCGCGCTTCCTTGCCTGCCGCCACGAAGAGCGCGCCGCGGACGGGCAGTCCGGCGGCCAGATTCCGGTCGTGCTTCAGCATGCCGCCGCCGTAACCGACCCCGAAGCCGATCGGTATGACTTCGATCTTCAGGCCGTCGCAGGTCCGCTTGAGATGTGTGAGCCTCGACAGGTATGCGGGGGTGGCAAGGTCGAGCGAATCGAAGCCCGCCGACAGCAGCATGCCATTCAGACGGTGAGCGGCGGCGGCGCGCGCGATATCTTCGACGCGTGACAACTCCGCATCGCTCTCCAGTTGCGTGGAGACATACACCCACCTGTCGGGCCAGTCACGTGGAGAAGCCGCCGTGAGAAAGACGAGAACGGTAAGAAAACAGGCGCCTCCGAGCCTTGATTTCACGGGACCGAGCTTATCACAGGGTTGCGTCCGCGCGTGTTCAGCAGAAACGCCCGCCACGGTTCAGTTTTGCTGCCTGTGTATCAGTGCGCCGCTCATCGGGCGAGACTCTGGAACGGCGACCGGAATTGGGCCAGCAGGCGAACCGATCTGAGTTACACGCCTCGTCGCCAAGCCGAAATACTCGATGAGCCGATTTTTCGTGGGAGTCGGATCAAGGGGCTTACCCGGAGCCATCTTTCGAGCGCCCAATCCCACCCAGCGTGGACGCGCGGTGCGGCTTTTGCCTGGTGAAGAAATCGGGACCAGCGGCAAGCTTTCGCGTGCCGCTGGTCGGGCATTCGCTTACTGTCCGTCGGATCCGTGCAGTTTCACCATCTTGTTGTATAAACCGAGAATCAGGAACGTCGGCGCCCATTGCCCGACGAAGTTCGCAGCCTCGTGTTTGCCGGATACCTTGAACGCCATCGAGAGGCCAATCGAGCCCAGTGCGGCCCAGAGAAATGTGTCGGACGGCAACTTCGCCGTCTGCTGTTCGATTGACCGGGCCACCACACCTTCCCGATGCTGTGCCTGTGGTTGCGTCTGCCGAGTATCTTCCCAGCGCATGTTTGCTGTACTCATCCGTTCCTCCAGAGGTTAGACGCGCTGCCCCACTCGCATTGGGGTCTCAGTCCGCTTCTCACTGTGACGGGGCCTCTGGGGAAGAGCAGCGATCCCTTCCGTTGAAGTGGTAGTGAACGATTATTGCCTGCCGAGGGCGCGATCCGGCCCGGTCGGGTATCCAGAGCTTTTTCTCCGGCCTGAGGGCCCAAACGGGAACGCGGCTTGCAATCCGAAGTCTCTGCTGCACTGGAACCCTGATCGATTCCGATAGCTTACGACCAAGACTCCCACCCTCTTCGGTTTCCGCGCAGAGAATTGCATCACATCGTCCGATTCGTCCGGCTCGATCCAAGCCGGCCTGCGGCGGCCGGGTTCAAACGGGTAGCTGGTAAATCGCTGGGTGCGTGCGGCACATGCGGGGAGCCGCCAAATTCACTGCACGGTAGCTGTGGGGCAATCCAGCCTGCGCGCAGCAACGATAGCGCGGCCATTACTGCACCGTCCAGTTCCCGACCTGCACCCACGCGCTGTGCTGGCCGGGGATGTCCAGCGCGTAGCCCCAGATGTTTTTGGCTCCGTCGAATCCAGCGGTAAAGCTGAGGTCCAGCGTAATAGTGACAGTATTCCCCGATCCGGTCACCGTCGAGGTGGCCGCGTTCAGCGTGCACTGGCTGTTCTGCAGCGCGCTGCCACCCGGCGGCGAGGACCCGACATTCGCCGTACCGGCGTCGTTCAGCAGGTAGAACCTGCCGACGGAGGCGATGTAGCTCACCTGGCAGCCATTCACGGGTGAGAACGTGCCGTTGAACAACATCCAGGTGCGCGCGATATCCGTGCTCCCGTTGGCATCGGAGAACTGGAACTGGAACTGACCCGAGCTTCCACTGCCTCCCGCCGGAGCGGTCAATGTTCCCACCGTCGGCGGCACTTCCGCCCCGCTGCCCACCAGCCATGAGCCCACCTGAGACCAGCCTCCGTGTTCTCCCGGCACATCCAGAACGTAGGCCCAG
>DASRCB010000084.1:0-2094 GCA_035653295.1 Bryobacteraceae bacterium | reverse complement strand
GCCTGAACTCGCTGATTGAACTCCGCGGAGCGATTCCGCGGCACGCTCAACGTCTGCCACTTGTCGTGCGCGAAGTGTTTGGCCAGCAGCACGATCTGGCCGATGTGACTGGCGTAATGGGCGAGCGCGCGATTGATCGCCTGCAGGACCGAATGCGCCTCCCCGCGGATGGTCACGGTGCGCGCCAGGTCCGCTTCGGCCAGCGGCTCCAGAGCGGCGAAGACCAACCGCCAACCCTCCTCCCAGCGTTTCATCAGATCCTCGCGGGTGGGCGGCGGCTCAACGAACTCGCTGTCCCGGTTGCGGTCCGGCTTTTCGCCGTCGGTGGTGAGAAAATCGGTCCAGCGGGACCGCATGTTGCCGGTCATGTGCTTGACGATGATGGCAATGGAGTTCATCTCGCGGTCGAGCGTTTGATAGAGCTGTTCGTCGGTGACCTGGGCCATCGCTTGCTCGGCCATTTTTTTGTACTGCCGCAGAACGGCGAGCGAATCTTCCAGGTAGGATGTGGTGAATTTCAGGGGCATGCTTCCATGTTGCGATAAAATCGGCGCCGCAGGAGTACCGCAACACCGCGCGGGCAGAGGGAGCCAGCCGGGCGTTAGTCGATCAGGCCGGCGCGCAGCGCAAAGCGCACCAGCTCGCCGGTGGAGTGGAGATTCAACTTTTCCATGATCCGGCCGCGGTGCGCCTCCACGGTATAGACGCTGAGGTTGAGCGCGGTGGCGATCTCCTTGTTGGTCTTCCCTTCCGCGATCATTTGCAGAACTTCGCGCTCGCGGCTGGTCAGCAGATCCAGAGGATCGGTGACGTGGCGGCGATAATCGGTGAGCACGGCGTCGGATACGGCGGGACTGAGCCAGGCTTCGCCTTTGGCGATGCTGCGCACGGCGGCGATCAGATCGGAGTCGGCCGAATCTTTTAGCAGATAGCCGCGCGCGCCGGCGCGCAGAATTTCGCGGACGTAGACCGCGTCCTTGTGCATGCTCAAGGCCAGCACGCGGGCCCGCGGCGCCACGTCGGCGAGGCGGCGCGTGGCTTCGATGCCGTTCAGCTCCGGCATGGTGACGTCCATAATGACCACGTCCGGCTGAAGCTTTTCGGCCAGCTCAAGAACCTCGCGGCCGTTGCCCGCTTCGCCCACGATCTGCAAGTCGGGTTGGGCGGACAGAATCATCTTGAAGCCCTGGCGCACCAGGACGTGATCGTCGGCTAACAGAATTTTCGTCACGGCTCTTTCCCCGCCGGCTTGCCTCGCGGCGCCGAGACTTCTATAGTGACACCGGCGCCGGGATGGGATTTGATGGTAAGCTCCCCGCCGGCGCTGCGGGCTCGGGCGCGCATGCCGATCAGGCCCATGCCGCCCCCGTTTCTGGACGGCTGCAAACCCCGGCCGTTGTCGTGAATGGTCAGATGAACGGTGTCCGGCCCGGCCCGGAGATGAATGGTGGCTTGCGTGGCGCCGGAGTGGCGGGCGATATTGGTGAGCGCTTCCTGCACGATGCGGAACAGATGCGTCTCGGTCTCATCGGCCAGCCGGCCGGTGAATTCGCTGCGGTAGTCGGTTTCGATCCCGGTGCGCTCACGGAAGCGGTCGGCCAGCCAGCGGATGCCGGCATCGAGCCCGAAATCATCGAGGATGGTGGGGCGCAGAAGCTGCGAAAGCTCGCGCACGTTGGAAATCGCCCCCTCTACCAGCTTGAGGGAGTCCTCCACGCGCTGCCGGTCGGCGCCGGAGGCGGCCAGCGCGGCCAGATTGGTCTTGATCGCAGTCAGCGCGCCGCCCAGTTCGTCGTGCAGTTCATGCGAGAACCGCCGCGCGACGGACTCCTGCGTTTCGAGCATGCGGAAGGAAACGCGGCTTAGCTCGCTGGTCTGCGCCTCCATCTGCCGGAAAACGCCGGCGGCGATGCGCACCGTAGTGCCGGCGGAGATGAGCGCCACCAGCAGGCATCCTCCGAACAGCAGCAGCGCGTCCTGAACAAAGCGCCGCGCCTGGCGGTCCATGGCCTCGTTGATCTCCACCGCGCGGGCGTAGCTGGAATCGACCAGGCGCGCCACGTCGGCGGAAACACGCTGGTGCAGGGTGAACAA
>DASRCB010000083.1:0-3152 GCA_035653295.1 Bryobacteraceae bacterium | reverse complement strand
CGCAACAGCCGCTCGGGCGGTACCGACGGCCGCCCGGTCTTTGCGTACAGGCCGTCGAAGTCCCTGGCCATGGACCGAAGCACCTCGTCCACGCTCTTGCGGATCGTCCGCAGCGGGTGGTCCTGCGGAACCCTCTCTTCTAGCGAAACGTAGCTGAACATTCCGGATTGCTGCTGATCGTCGCCGCGCATGAAACAATCATCGCCCAAAATGTTCTGACGCGAAAGGGGCCCGAACCCGGGTTTTTCAACAAGTTCCTAGTATCGTGTCCCAGAAATACGTGAACAAAGTCGTGCGACCTTCGCCAGGATGGAGTCCGCCGTGGCCGTCCACACGAAGGGCCGGCGCGAGCGGTTGTACTGCTGTACGAAGGAATCGATCTTCTCGACCAGGTCCTGGACGCTGCGGAACGAGCCACGCCGAATAGCCCGCTGCGTGATGAACCCAAACCAGCGCTCCACTTGGTTGAGCCAGGAGGAATAGGTCGGCGTGTAATGAACGTGATAACGGGGGCGGCGTGCGAGCCAACTGCGCACCTTGGCGTGTTTGTGGGTCGCATAGTTGTCCACGATCAGGTGAACGTCGAGGTCCTGCGGGATGCAGGCGTCCAGGCGTCGGAGAAAGGCCAGAAACTCCTGATGGCGATGGCGGGGCTTGCATTCGGTAAACACCATGCCCGTCGCGATATCCAGGGCCGCGAACAACGTTGTCGTCCCATGGCGAACATAATCGTGGGTGACGCCCTCGACATAACCCAGCCCCATCGGCAACACCGGTTGCGTGCGATTCAGGGCCTGAATCTGGCTCTTCTCGTCCACGCACAGAACCAGCGCGTTATCCGGCGGATTCAGGTATAAACCGACGACGTCGCGTACTTTCTCCACGAAGAACGGATCCGTGGAGAGTTTGAAAGTTCGCGTGCGATGCGGCTGCACGGCGAAGGCCTGGAACAGCCGGTGCACCGTCGATTTCGAGATGCCGCTGTCGCGGGCCGCTTCCCGCACCGTCCAATGCGTACCGTTGGCGGGTTTGCGGAAGAGGGTGCGCTTCAGCAGGCTCGCGACCTGTTCGTCCTCAATGGTGCGCGGCCGTCCGGGTCGCAGCTCGTCGTATAAGCCGGCCAGCCGATATTGAATAAAACGCTGACGCCACTTGCCGACCGTCGCTTTGGTCCAGCCCAGCCGGCCGGCAATTTGCGCGTTGCTTTCACCTTCCGCCGACCACAAAACGACTCTGGCGCGCTCCACCAGGGCATTGGGAAGGGTTCGCGAACGAGCAAAGCTGGATAACTGCTCCCGCTCGTCCTCACTCAGACTCAGGGCTGGTTTGGGCCGTCCGATCGACATACGACAGTCTAACGCAAAACGGTCCATTATTCCAGTTATTTCTGGGACACGGCACTAGAACGGGCGAGCGATACAGCGGCAACTGGCGTGCAGTATGGCGAGAGGATGCCGATATGTTTCCGCCGAGAACAATCCTGTTCCCCGTTGATTTTTCGGAGCGCTGCGCGGCGATGGCGCCGATCGTTCAAGCCATTGCGGAACGCTTCGGAGCATCGCTGATTCTGCTGCACGCAGCGCCGTCGGTGGACTCCGCCTACGGCGTGCCGATGGTGGATATCCTTGGGCCTGCTCAAGAACAGATGTCGCGCTACCTGGCGGATGAGTTTGCACGTTTCTCCACGGAACGCATTGTTACGGTTGGCGAACCGGCAAATGCAATCGCGGCGTTTGCGCGCGACAGGATGGCCGACCTGGTCATGATGCCGACGCACGGCTACGGGCCGTTTCGAAAACTTCTTCTCGGTTCTGTGACGGCAAAGGCGCTCAATATCGTCCACTGCCCGGTATGGACCAGCGCCCATACAGACGCCGCCGCGCGGCGCGACAATATGTCATTTCGCCATGTGCTCGCCGCAGTTGACTTGGGATCACAAAGCCCGGGCGTGGTGAAATGGGCCGGTTGTTTTGCCGCACACGCTGGCGCGGCGTTAACCGTTGTTCACGCTCTTCCCTTTGCCAAAGATCCGCCGTATATGTACGTCGACCAAGCGTACAAGCACGAACGGCTCAATGAAGCGCGCCAACAGGTTGCGCACCTGCTGAGCGCAACCGGATTTCCCACCGCCGCCATCAAAGTGATCGCCGATGACGTGCACAGAGCCATCGCCGCCGCTGCGCAGGACGTCAACGCCGACCTGCTCTGCATTGGCCGAAGCTCTTCTCACGCGCTGGGGCGCCTCAGGGCTACCGGATATCGGCTCATACGAGAGTCGGCTGCCCCTGTGGTAAGCGTATGAGGCCGCTGGCTTGCACTGGGTTTCCGGAAGGCCCGCAATGGGATTCGAATTCAAAAGCATCTTATTTCCAGTCGATTTTTCGCCGCACTGCCAAACCGTCTGGCCTGCGGTCCGCTCGATGTCGCAGCGGTTCAATGCACAGGTCGCCATCCTCCATGTTGTTCCCGTGGTCGAGCCCTTCTATGCCGGCGTAGAGCCCTACTACCTCATCCCGCTTGATGTTGAGTCGATGCAACGCGAGGCCCGTCAACGCCTTCTTTCCGCGTTCGGCGCAGACGGCATTCGCATCAAGGCGCATGTCGAATCCGGCGATCCCGCAATCTGTATCAGCGACTTTGCCGCTGCTAACCAAATCGACCTCATCATGATGCCCAGCCGCGGTTGCGGGAAGTTCCGGAGCCTGGTGATCGGATCCACCGCGACGAAAGTGCTGCACGATGTGCACTGCCCCGTGTGGGTATCGGAAAGCGCAACGCTCAGCGAAGGGGCGGCCGAGGCGCGTTACGGCAGCGTCATAGCAGCTGTCGACCTTTCGTCCGAAGCGCCTAAAATTATCCGTCATGCGCTGGACTTCGCCAAAAGTTTCAATTCCGCACTGCGCCTTGTGCACGCCATGCCGGCCGAGACAGACATGGCGGCGCCGTTTAGCACTTATGTCCACTCTCTTGAGGAGGACGCGCGCGAACACCTGGGGCGGCTGCTGCAACAACTCGGCCTCACAGCGCCAGTGAGCGTCGGAACAGGGCGCGTGTCCGAGGTCGTGCGCCGTGCGGCCATGGACCACAAGGCGGATTTGGTCGTAATTGGCAGAGGAAGAATGACTAAGACGCTCGGACGGCTTCGCACAAAC
>DASRCB010000082.1:0-2992 GCA_035653295.1 Bryobacteraceae bacterium | reverse complement strand
CGCCTGGCCGCTCGCACTGGCGCAGTACAAGCCCGTGCCGGCCCCTGCCCTGATGTTCGATCCGCCGCTGCCGCCCGTACACGCCGCGGACTTCCCGGCGGTGATGAACCGGGATATGACGCCCATGCTCCAGCGCCTCGATCTCGCCGGCAGCGATGGCCGCGTCGGCATTGTCATCGGCATCTCCGATCATGGCGTGCGCCGCATCGTCGCCTGGGGCGCCGCCAAACCGGATTCCCTGTTCGAAATCGGCTCCATCACCAAAACGTTCACCGCTCTCCTTCTGGCGCAACTCGATGTCCGGCGCAAACTCGATCTCCGCGATCCCGTGCGCGATCTGCTGTCCCCAGGCGCGGCGCCGCCCTCGACAGGTCTGGAAATCACCCTCCTCGATCTGGCGACGCATCACTCCGGCCTCCCCGCCATGCCGGACAATGCCGGCCCGCCCGATCGCCCCGAGTCTTACACCAACTATCACGCCTCCGATCTGGCAGCGTTCATCCACCGCCACGGCCTCGGCAAGTCGTCCAAAGAGGAGTTCCGTTACAGCAATCTCGGGTACGCGCTGCTCGGGGCGGCCCTCGCCAGCCGCGCCGGGATGAGCTACGCGGAGCTTCTGCGCCGTGATATTACCGGGCCGCTGGGGATGAAGGACACGGTCATCTCCCCCTCCCCCGATCAGGCCGCGCGCCTGCTCGAAGGTCACGATCGCAAACGGCGTCCCATCGGCCCCTGGGATCTCGATGCCTTCGCCAGCGCTGGCGGAATCCGTTCCACCGCCGGCGATCTGCTCACATATCTCGAAGCCCAGCTGCACCCTGATCGCACGCCGCTGAACAACGCTCTGGCCGAATCGCATTTGCTGCGCGACTACGTGGCCGGGAACGTACGGACCGCGCTCGGCTGGATCTATGATCCGGCCACAGGCTTATACGAGCACAGTGGCGCCACGCCGGGATTCAGCAGTTTCGCCTTCTTCGACCCGCGCCACGACCGCGCGGCCATCGCTCTCATGAATGCGGACCCGGACACGTTCCCGTTTATGCCCGTGCTGAGCCAGCACATCGAGCAGCGTCTTGCCGGACTTCCGGCGTTGTCGCTGTCTCCCGTCCTGGTCCCGCCGGCTGGCCCCCTCCGAACCTTCTTCGCTTATTGGGCCGCCATCGCCGCGGCGGCAGTCTTCACGTTTTGCGCGGTTCTCGCCATCCAGGGCTTGGCCGCGCAGATCCTGCCCCGACGATGGTTCCTGCGCGCCTCCGCTCTTCTCCAGCTCACAGTCTTCTGTCTTCTTCTCAGCGGCTACTTTCTTCAGCGCTCGCCTGCCGACGTCCTGATCGCCGGTCCGCATAAACCCTGGCTGTCCTGGATTCCGTCTTACTGGTTCGTGGGGCTGTATCAGCAGCTGAGCGGGTCGCTCCATCCCGGGCTTGCTCCATTCGCGCGGCGGGCGTGGCTCGGTCTTGCCCTCGCCCTCTGCGCCACCGCCGGCGCTTACGGCGCTGCCTACATGCGGACCCTGCGCAAAATCGTCGAGGAGCCCGACATCGCTCCCACATTTCGCAACGCCTGGCTGCCGCCCTTCGGAGGCGGCTTCGAAACGGCCATCGTTCACTTCAGCATCCGGACTCTTCTGCGCAGCCGGCAGCACCGTATGATCTTCGCCTTCTATCTCGGCGCGGGCCTCGCCTTCGCACTCCTGTTCCTAAACGCACCCGCGGAATTGTCGGGTCCGGTGACGGAAAGCCCGTGGAGTCCGCTTTCTGTTCCGCTGCTCGCCTCCACCATCGTGCTCATGGGCTTCTGGGTCCGCGGCGCGCGCGTGGTGTTCGCACTTCCGCTCGACCTGCGCGCCAACTGGATCTTCCGCCTTATGCCCTTCGCCGCCGGGCGCGAGTGCCTGCGCGCCCGCCGCCGCGCTCTTTGGGCTGTCTCCATCCTCCCCGCGTGGCTGATGTCCGCCGCGGTGCTGTTCTGGTTCTGGCCATGGCGGCTCGCGGCAGCCCATCTGACGATCGTGGCCTGTGTCGGCATCGTGCTCGCCGAGTTTTCAACCGACAGCGCGCAGCGGCTCCCCTTCACCTGTTCCTGGCTACCCGGAAGGTCCAATCTGCACGTAACCTTCTGGCTGTGGATCTACCTCATCCTCGCCGCAATTCTGGGCGCCGCGATTACCGAACGGAAAGCGCTCCAGAGCCCCGCATCCGCAACCGCGCTGCTCGCCGTCAGCGTTATGGCGGCCCTGTTCTTTATCCTGCGCAACAACCGCGAGGCCGCGCGCAACACCGCCGAACTGCGTTACGAGGAGGTCGCGGCCGACCAGCTCCTTAGCCTCGACCTCTCCTGAGTTCCTCACCGAATCGCCATCGAAACGACCCACGGCGCCATCATCGCGATCGCTGTCCCCATGACTTCCGCGTTGTCGCCAATGTTCATTGCCGTGGGCGACCGTGGCCGAGCGCGTCATGGATGATTGGTTTCGCACTTTCCTGCGGACGACCGTGGCGACCGAGTTCGGTTCGTTTGGCAGCGCGCTCCGTCCGGCGAGCGTGGTGCTGGCCTTCGTAATCCTCCGCGGCCCGGTGCGACAGCCGGACGGTGTATGTCACAGGCCGCGCGTGCGCTTATACTCGTCAAGCGTTATGGTGCGGCCGTTGCGGATCTCCTCAAGGCCTTCGGCGATTGCGGCCTGTGTCTCCTCACTCAGAGGTTCATCGCTGTTCTGCAGGTCTTCCAGATAGTCAAGCACGTCGGCCAGGCTGTCTTCAGGCAGGGCATCCACAATACGGTGAACATTCTCGCGCGCGGTCATGACGGCCTCTCTTCGATCATACGTTCTCCTCGTCCTCGGCGCTGACTCTGTTGTGCAACTCGCGCCGGTCGCGCTCGACCGCGCTGCTTGCGGTCAGCGTTATGGCGGCCCTGTTCCTGGTCCTGCGCAACAACCGCGAGGCCGCGCGCAACACCGCCGAACTGCGTTACGAGGAGGTCGCGG
>DASRCB010000081.1:0-10534 GCA_035653295.1 Bryobacteraceae bacterium | reverse complement strand
GCCACGATCAGTTCGTTGTTGTTGAACAACCGGCCGACTTCGCTCATCCCGGCCATGAGCGGACCGTTGATGATGTCCAGCGGCGCGGCGCCTTCGGCCCGCTTGCGCTCCAGATCGGGGATGAGCCCGTCCTTCGTGCCCTCGATGATGTAGCGCGCCAGCCGTTCGTCCAGCGGCAGATCCGCGGCCTTCTGCTTCTCCTTCTTTGTGGCCTTGCGGAAATGCTCCGTACTGGCCGCGATGTGGAACTGATTGACGGCAATCTTCTGCTCGCGCGTCTGCTGCCGCCAGTCCTCCGGCGCGGTCCGGAGCAACTCGGCCTGCGGATGGTCCGCCGGTACGTCGGCCGGGGGTGTGCTGAACAGCAGGCTTTCGGCCAGCCGGCGCTCTTCAACCGGAATGGAGGCGAAGCGCTCCAGCTTCTGCGCGTTCACGATCGCCAGGTCCAGCCCGGCCTTCGTCGCGTAGTAGAGAAAAACCGAATTCACTACCTCGCGCGCGGCCGCCGGCAGCCCGAACGATATATTCGATACGCCCAGCACCGTCTTCACGAACGGGATGTGCTCGTGGACCAGGCGCACGGCCTCGATCGTCTCCACCGCACCCCCGATGTAATTCTCGTCGCCGGTGGCGCACGGAAACACCAGCGGGTCGATGATGATGTCCTCCGGCGGAATGCCGTATTTGTTGGTCAGCAGGTCCACCGAGCGCTGCGCCACAGCCAGCTTGCGCTCCCGCGTGAACGCCTGCGCCTGAACCTTGTCCTCATCGATGGTCCCGCAGATGAGCGCCGCGCCGTACGCCTTCGCGATGGGGCAGATACGCTCAAACTTCTCCTCGCCGTCTTCGAGGTTGATGGAGTTAATGATGCTCTTTCCCTGGGTGTAAGTGAGCGCCAGCTCGACGGCGTTCGGGTCCGTGGTGTCGATCATCACCGGGACCTTGATCTTCGGCATCAGCTTGTCGTAGAACGGCGGGATATCTTTCATCTCGTCGCGATCGCTGGACTGCAGGCACACGTCCACGATATGCGCCCCGTTCTTCACCTGCCAACGCGCGATCTCGCTGGCCTCTTCCCACTTCTCCTCGGCCACCATGTCCTTGAACAGACGCGACCCAATCACGTTCGTCCGTTCGCCGACGATCAGCGGCCGGTTGCTCTCTTCCGCCTCCACCAGCTCGATGCCCGAATACAGAGCCCGATGGCGCGAGTCCTTCAGCGCGCGCGGACGCCGTCCATCGGCCATCTGCGCGATGGCGTGGATGTGCTCCGGGGTCGTCCCGCAGCAGCCGCCAACGACGTTCAGCCAGCCGTGCTCGACGAATTTGTCCAGCTGCGCCGCGAGCGACTGTGGCGTCTCGTCGTACTTGTCTTCCTCGTTCGGCAGACCCGCATTCGGATAGCAGGAAATGCGGGTGGTGGCCATCTCGTGCAGGGTGCGGATGTGGTCCGTCATCAGGTCCGGTCCGGTGGCGCAGTTGAGGCCAACGGCCAGCAGGTCGGCATGCGCGATGGAAGCGTAGAGCGCGTCCACTGGCTGGCCGGCGAGCATGGCGCCCCAGCGCTCGATCGTGCCGGAGACGATCACCGGAATCCGGCGTCCCAGCTCGTTCCGCAGTTGCTGTACCGCCAGCAACGCGGCCTTGATGTTGCGCGTATCGAACGCGGTCTCGATCAGCAGCAGATCCGCGCCGCCTTCGAGCAGTCCCTTCGCCTGCGCGTAGTAACTGTCGCGAAGCTGCTGGAAGGTGACGTCGCCGCGCAGCGTAATCGACTTCGTTGTGGGTCCGAGCGATCCGGCCACGAACCGCGTGCGGCCGTCCTTCTGGGTGAACTCGTCGGCCGCTTCCCGCGCCACCCGCGCCGCGGCGACATTGATCTCGTGCGTCTTGTGCGCGAGATTATACTCGGCCAGCACCACGGGCGAGCTCTGAAAGCTGTCGGTCTCGACGATATCCGCGCCGGCGGCGAAGTACGCCGAATGGATGTCTTTGATCACGTCGGGCCGAGTGAGCACCAGATGCTCATTGCAGCCTTCGTACGCAGCTCCGCCCCAGTCCTCGGCTGTGAGCCGGCGCTGCTGGATCATGGTGCCCATCGCGCCGTCGATCACGAGGATGCGCTCGTCAAGCGCGTCAAGCAGTTCTGTGGTGCGGTTCTGGTTCAATGCCGAAAATCCCTCTGAATATGACTATTGTAGAGGGTGCGCTTCCGACGGGTACGAATGAGCCCGCGCTAAAGTCCCTCGCGTACTCTGCCGATCATTGAAGAAGCGTGTTCCATCGACCGAATGTGTCGCTCTGCATCGGCCTCGCGGCGCCGGAGGCGCAGAAGTGATCAGCACCGCTCCATTCATGGCGAGCGCGATATTGTTCGTCGCGGTCGCGGTCATTGCTTCCGTAGTCGGCTACAGGCTCACCTGCGGCCGGAAGGCCGACGCGCAGCCCGGGCCGCCCCTGCCGCCGATCAACGGCGTGTCCCTTCCGCCGCCGCCACCCGTGACCGTCGCTGCACCACCGCGCAGGCCAAACGCATGGGCCATCTATGACGAGCCGACTGCCAGGAAAGCAGCCAGGCAGGGTATGTGGGCCGCCTTCTTCGTCGCCATCGCCACGGCCGCGGTCTCGTTGCTTGCCGGCTCCGGCATCTCCATCCTCAGGGGCGTCGGCCCTACCGCCTGGGTGGACGCGCTGGTCTTTGGCGCGCTCGGGCTGGGCATCGGCAGGATGTCACGTCTTGCCGCCATTGGCGCCCTCGCGCTCTACATCGTGGAGCGCATCGCCATGGCGCCCACCGCCGGGCTCAGTCCGGTGATGATGGTGGCCATGATTTCCGCCTTTGCGCAGGGCATCCGCGGCACATTCGCCTGGCACAAATACCACCAGGAGTCGCCGGACCCCATGCAGATGGTTCAGCCCTATTCGTAACGAAGCGCGACCACAGGATCCACACGCGTGGCGCGCCACGCCGGGACCCAGCAGGCCGCCAGCGCCACTGCGCTGAACAGCACCGCAACTGCTCCGAACGTCATCGGGTCAATCGGCGCAACATCGAACAGCAGACTTCTCATCAGCCGCGTCAATCCGGCCGCACCGGCGAAGCCCAGAACAATGCCGGCCAGCGCGGGTCGTGCGCCCTGCTTCAGCGCCAGACGCAGCACCACCGGGCGCCGGGCTCCGAGGGCCATGCGAATGCCGATCTCCGCTGTCCGCTGCGCCACCCACCACGCGGTCAGTGCATAGAGCCCCAGCAGCGACAGGAACAGCGCGATGCCCCCGAACGTCGTGAGCAGGAAGGTCTGGAAGCGGCGCTGCGCAGTTGCCGCCGAAACCAGCTGGCTCATGGTGCGCACGTCCGCCACCGCTACAGCCGGATCGAGGCCGCGCACGAGCCCGCGCATCTCGCCGGCGATGAGGTCCGGAGCGTCACTCGTGCGCACCACCACCGAAACAGCGTTGGCGCCGGTTTGCCACAGCGGTGTGTAGATCTGCAGGGGCGGCGTTTGCTCGATGTTGTATTGCCGGACATCGCCGACAATCCCGACAATGATCGCGTTCTGGAACCGCCTGCCGAGCGCCTCCTGATGCGGGAAGAACCGGGCTGCCAATCTTCGGCTCACGATCATGACTGCCGGTTGCCCAGCTGTATCGGCGTCCGTGAACGCGCGGCCGCGCACGAGCGGAATGCCCATGCTCGCGAAGTAGCGCGGGGTCACGGCTCGTCCTTCGAACAGGGCCTTCTGACCGTCGATCTCCACCCAGTTCAGTGATTCGCCGCCGCCGAGCGGCAGAAAGTTGATGGCCGCTGCCGTTTGCACTCCAGGCAGTGCACGGGCGCGCGCGAGCACGTCGCGGAAGAACGCGTTCTGCCGCTCGGGGGTGTTATAGCGACCATCGAGCTGAATGTTCATGGTCACCGCGCCAGCGGGCCGGAACCCCTTGTTGACCGACTCGAGTTTCAGAAAGCTGCGGATCAGCAGCCCCGAGCCGGCCAGCAGCACGATGCTGAGCGCCACTTCAGCGATCATGAGCGCCGGGCTCCACCGCCGTCCCGCGCCCGCGCCGGTTGTGCGGCTGCTCGCGCTCTTGAGCGTTTCGTTGAGGCTGGTGTGCGAAGCGGACAGCGCGGGGAAGAGCCCGAACAGCAGGGCCGTCGCCAGAGTCGCGCCGATCGCGAACACCAGCACCCGCGCGTCGATCGAGGTCTCTTCCAGGCGCGGAATGTAGGCCGGGTGCGCGATGACCAGCAGGCGGACCGCGGCGAACGCCAGGACCACGCCGAGCGCCCCGCCGAGCGCGGCGAGACTCACCGATTCGGCCAGCAACTGCCGGACGAGCCGTCCGCGTGAAGCGCCCAGCGCGGCGCGCAGGCTCAGCTCGCCGGTTCGGCGGTTCGCCCGCGCCAGAACCAGGCTGCCGATGTTGCTGCAGGCGATAAGCAGCACCAGCCCTACTGCGCCCAGGAAGATGAGCAGGGAGCGGCGCGAGGCGCCGGTCACGGTCTCGTCGAATCCCCGAATGACGGATGTCGCGCCCGTGAACCCTTGCGGGTGCGGCAGCGAATTCAGGCGCGCGGTAATCGCGCTCAGTTCCGCCTGCGCCTGCTCGCGTGAGACACCCGGCCGCAGGCGGGCGATGGCCGTACCCGGATCGTCCTCCCGCGAGGCGCGCTCCTGCGGCGTCATGGCCCAGGCCTCCCACACGTCGGTGGACTTGCCTGCCGTCTCCAGGCTCTCCGAATCGTGCGGGAACGCGAAGCCCGAGGGCATGACGCCTACGATGCGGTACGGTTTCGCATCGAGGAGCAGTTGCCGGCCGAGCACATGGGGATCGCCGCCGAACTGCCGCTGCCAGAGCGCATGGCTGATGGCGACCACGCCGTTGTCCCCAAGTCCGGGCGTGCGGCCCAGCTCCGCGCCAATGCCCAGCACGCGGAAGAAGTCGGCGGTGACGCGCGATCCGCGAACGCGCACCGCCGCCCCGGAGGTGGAGAGGTTCATCGCGTCGGTGGTAAACAGCGCCATGCAGGCGAACGAATGGCTTTGCCGCTGCCAGTCGAAGAAGTCACCATTGAATGGCCCCCATGCTTCGAGCGGCACATCGGGGATGGTCGGGACCGGCTCCCAAAGGAAGACCAGTTGTGCCGGGTCGCGATAGGGAAGCGCTCGCAGCAGCACGGCGTTCACCAGGCTGAACACCGCTGTGGTTGCGCCGATGCCCAGGGCGAGAGTCAGGGCGGCGACCGCCGTAAACCCGGGGCTCCGGCGCAGCGTTCGCACGCCGTAACCGAAGTCCCGCAGCAGCGATTCGAGCATAGTGTTTTCAGAGTGTACGGGTGATCTTGCTGATGGTGCGCGGCTGGTCCGGGTCGAGGCCTTTCTCTTCGGCCAGGCAGGCGGCGAACAACTGCGCCGGGATCACGTATGGGATCGCCGTGTACAGCTCCTCCGGACGATGTCCAGCCCGCCCCAGCTTCAACGGCAGGACGATGGCGTCTCGCGCTTTGGCGGCTTCCGAGTTGCTGCGGTCGGTGAACAGCAGCGTCTCCGCGTGGAGCTGCTGCATCTTTTCGTGCATCTCGCGCATGCCTGGCCAGGTTACGCCGGGCGGGGCGAACAGGAAGACCGGAAACGACCGCTCGACCATGGCGATGGGCCCATGCAGCAGATCGGCGGCGGAGAAGCGCTCGGCGACGACGTAGGAGGTCTCCATGAGCTTCAGGGCGAACTCGAAGGCGTTGGCGTAGTTGAGCCCGCGGCCGACGACGACAGCGCGCTCCATGAAGCGGTACCGTTCGGCGCGCGCAGCGATCGCCTTCTCCATCCTGAGCGCGGCGGCGGCATGCTCGGGGATCCTGCGCACGTCTTCCTCGCGTATGCGCGCGCCAAGCGCCCAGGCCAGCAGGTAGAACATGAGCAACTGGCCCGTGTAGGTCTTGGTTGCGGCGACGCTCTTCTCGCGGCCGGCGCGCACGAGGAAGGTGGTATCGGCCAGTTTCGCCAGCGCGCTGCTCTCTTCGTTGGTGATGCCGATGGTGAAGGAGCCGGCTTTCTTCGCATCCTCGAGAACGACGTTGATGTCCGTCGATTCGCCCGATTGCGAGATGGCGACGCTGACCGCGTCCCGCAGGTCGAGCGTCGAGTGGTACAGGGTCCACACCGAGGGCGCGGCCAGAGACACGGGGATGCCGGTGGTGATCTCGATCAGATAGCGGCCGAACTGCGCGGCGTTGTCCGACGTGCCGCGCGCGGCCAGCACGACGAGCTTGGGCCGATTCTGGTCGAAGCGCCTGCGGAGCTTCTGAATGTCGCCGAGCGCTCCGCGCAGCGTTCGGGCCAGCGCGTCCGGCTGCTGCCGGATCTCATCCAGCATCCTGGACATTAACCGTCAGAATATCAGTGTGGGTGACCACGCCATACTCGTTGTGCAGCCGGAGCGGGCGGGGGCGCGGCTGGATCAGTTCGTGCACGAGCGGCTGCCGCGCTACAGCCGCGCGCGGCTGCAGGCGTGGATTCGCGACGGCCTCGTGCTGGTCAACGGGCGGCGCGAGAAGGCATCGATGAAGCTGCGCGGAGGGGAGACCGTCGAGGTCACGGCGGGGGCGCTGCCGCCGCTGCGAGCCGAGGCTGAGGACATCCCGCTGAACATCGTGTATGAGGATGCGGCGGTTATTGCGGTGAACAAGCCGGCGGGCATGATCGTTCATGCCGGCGCCGGGGCGCACTCAGGGACGCTGGTGAACGCGCTGCTGCACCGGTTCGGGCAGCTTTCGGGCGCCGGCGGCGAGCTGCGGCCGGGGATCGTGCATCGCCTGGATCGGTATACCAGCGGGGTGCTGCTGGTGGCGCGGGATGATGCTTCGCATCATGCGCTCGCGCGGCAGTTCGCATCGCGCGAGGTGGAGAAGAACTACATCGCGCTGGTGGAAGGCCGCATGGAGAAAGCGGCCGGACGGATTGCTTCGCCGATTACGAGGGACCCGGTGCGGCGGACGCGGATGACGGCGCGACTGGGCGTGGGGCGGTCAGCACTGACGGATTACAAGGTGATTCGCGCCTATGGCGAGTTCACGCTCCTCGAGGTGCGGATCGGGACCGGGAGGACTCATCAGATTCGGGTGCATCTGTCGAGCATCGGGCATCCCGTGGCTGGGGACAAGCTATACGGGGCACGGCCTTCGGCGTTCGGGCGGTATTTCCTGCATGCAGCCAGGATTGGGTTTACGTCGCCTGCTTCGCAGGCGAGGGTGATGGTCGAGGCGCCGCTGGCTTCGGAGTTGGTGGGGTGGCTCGACAGCCTGGCAGGCCAAACCGCCTGCCCCACGTGACGGCGTATTCAGTTTTCAATGAGCGCGGGCCTTCCGGCCCGTTCGTGCAGGCCTAAGGCCTGCTCCACATATACAACAGATGCGGTACTTGATTTGCAATGATGCACGCGGACTGAAGGCCCGCCGCAGGCCGAAGGCCTGCTCTATGTTTACACGCCCCAGCAGTAGTCTTCGACCGCCTTTTCGACCGTTTCGTCCTGTTCGGTGAGGCGCATGAGTTCGAGGCGGAGGGCGTCGACGAGGGCGCGCCAGCTGGCTTCGATGACGTTATCGGAGACGCCTACTGTGGCCCAGCTGCGGCGGTGGTCGGTCCATTCGACCAATACACGGACTTTAGCGGCGGTGCCTTTCTTCGGTTCGAGGACGCGGACCTTGTAGTCGGTCAGACGGACGTGAGCGATCGATGGATAGAGCGAAGAGAGGCACTGGCGCAGGCAGACGTCGAGAGCATTCATGGGGCCGTGGCCCGTTGCGGTGGCGGAGTAGACGTCGTCATTGACTTTCAGCATCACTGTAGCGGTAGTGATGGTGTCATCCGTTCCGCTCATGCGGGTGGCGACCTCGTAGCTCACCACATCGAAGAACTGGATTCCGGGGCGCAGGGCTTCGCGGACCAGCAACTCGAACGTGCCTTCGGCGGCCTCGAGCTGATACCCGAGATGCTCCATGTGCTTGATGCGCTCGAGCAGCTGCCGGCGCGCTTCGGCGTCGAGGCGCTGCTCGAGGCCATGCTGTTTCAGTTTATAGAGGACATTGCCGCGGCCTGACAGATCGCTGAGCAGCACGCGCTGGCGGTTGCCGACGGCTTCCGGTTTGATGTGCTCGTAGGTGGCGGAGTCCTTCAGGACCGCGCTGACGTGGACGCCACCTTTGTGGGCGAAGGCGCTGTGGCCGACGTAGGGCTGGTCGTTCCGCATGGACAGATTGGCGAGTTCGGCGATCTGGCGGGCGACTCCGCTCAATTTTTCGAGATTCTCGCGGCCGATGGTGGTGTGGCCGAGCTTGAGTTCGAGGTTGGCGATGATGGAAGTGAGGTTGGCGTTCCCGCAGCGCTCGCCGTAACCGTTCATGGTGCCCTGCACGTGCGTGCAGCCGGCCTCGACGGCAGCGATGGCGTTGGCCACCGCGACCTCACAGTCGTTGTGCGGGTGGATGCCGAGCACGCCATCGAAGCGCTTGCGCACTTCGGCGACGATCTCTTCCAGACGGCCGGTCAGTGTGCCGCCGTTGGTATCGCAGAGCACCAGCACGTCCGCGCCCGCGGCCTTCGCGGCCTCGAGCGTGCGCAGGGCGAAGTCGGGGTTGGACTGATACCCGTCGAAGAAATGCTCGGCGTCGTAGACCACCTCGCGGCCGTGCGCCTTCAGGTAAGAAACGGTCTCGGAGATGAGCTTCTGGTTTTCGGCTTCGCTCACGCCGAGGACGCGCGCGGCGTGCAGATCCCAGCTCTTGCCGAAGATGCTGATGGCCGGCGTTTCGGCTTCGAGGAGGGCGTGGACGTTGGGATCCTGCTCGATGGTGTTTTTCGAGAAACGCGTGGAGCCGAAGGCGGTGAGGCGCGCGTGTTTGAGGTTGAGGCGCTCTTTCGCGGCGCGAAAGAACTCCTTGTCGCGCGGGTTGGAGCCAGGCCAGCCGCCTTCGACGTAATCGATACCGAGCTCGTCCAGCTTCTGGGCAATAATCAGCTTGTCCTCCACGGAGAAGGACACGGCCTCGCCCTGGGTGCCGTCGCGCAACGTGGTATCGAAAGTGAAGATTCGCATGGTTGTTCTGGCTCCAGCCGGGCGGCTTACTTGTTCGCCGCGGCTACGCTTTCCTCCTGCGGCACTCCTGCTTCTTTGCGCCGCTTCAGGAAGGTCATCATTTCGCGCAGCTCTTTGCCGACCTGCTCGATGGGTTGAGTGCGCGCCGCTTCGCGCATAGCGAGGAAGTTCTTACGGCCGGTTTTGTTCTCATTGATCCAGGCGCGGGCGAACTCGCCGGACTGGATCTCGGAGAGGATTTTGCGCATTTCGGCGCGCGTCTGCTCGTTGACGATGCGCGGGCCTCGGGTGTAGTCGCCGTACTCGGCTGTGTCGGAGATCGAGTAGCGCATATAGCTGAGGCCGCCCTCATGGATCAGATCGACAATCAGCTTCAATTCGTGCAGGCACTCGAAATAGGCAATTTCGGGGGCATAGCCGGCGTCGACCAGGGTCTGGAAACCGGCGCGGATGAGCTCGCTCACGCCGCCGCAGAGCACGGTCTGCTCGCCAAACAGGTCGCTTTCGGTTTCCTCGCGGAAGGTGGTCTCGATGACGCCGGTTTTCAGGCTGCCGAGGGCGAGCGCGTAGGCCAGAGCGGTCTCGAGCGCGTGCCCGGAGGCGTCCTGGCTCACGGCGACGAGCGCAGGCACGCCGACGCCTTCGGTGAACAGCTCACGGACGCGATGGCCGGGGGCTTTGGGCGCGACCATGGAGACGTCGATGTCCTTCGGCGGGGTGATCGTGCCGAAGTGGATGGCGAAGCCGTGGGCGAACATCAGCGTTTTGCCCTTGGTCATCGACGGCGCGATCTCGCTGTTGTAGAGGTCGGCCTGGAGGTGGTCGGAGACGAGCATCATGACGATGTCGGCGGCCTTTGCAGCGTCGGCCACGGTCATGACGCGCAGACCAGCGGCCTCGGCTTTCGCCCAGCTCTTGCTGCCCTGGTACAGGCCGACGATGACGTCGACGCCGGAATCGCGCAGGTTGAGGGCGTGCGCGTGGCCCTGGCTGCCGTAGCCGATGACGGCTACCGTCTTGTCCTGGATTGCGGCGAAGTTGCCGTCGTTTTGGTAGTAACGTTTGGCCATTGGATTAGGTAGTTATCTTTCGGATTTGATGGGCGGGCCTGAGAGGCCCGCCGCAGGCTGGGAGCCTGCCCCACAAAAAGCTTTCATGCCAGAGCGTGGTCCTTTTTTTCGTCGCCCGCTCCGCGGGGGACTGGGGGGGCTAAGCGCAATTTCTTTTTTTCCAGAGATACGGCGACGGTGCCGCTTCGGGTTACTTCGATTTCGCCGTAGCTTTGCATTACGTCGATGAACTCGTCGAGGCGCTCGGGGTCGGAAGTCGCTTCGAGGGCGAAGCCTTCCGTGGACTGGTCCACGACCCGCGCTCCGAAGATTTCCGCTTCCTTCAGGATCGCGGTGCGGTTCTGCATGGTGGTGCGGATGCGGATGAGGACCAT
>DASRCB010000080.1:0-22375 GCA_035653295.1 Bryobacteraceae bacterium | reverse complement strand
CCTGGCGCCTCGGCCGAAGCCTCGCTTACGACCCCGCCGCCCATGAGTTCCCCTCCGACCAGGAAGCGAACCAAATGCTGAAAGGCGCATACCGCGCCCCCTTCAAAGTGCCCGACCAGGTTTAACCGCTGGATTCATGACGAAGTAAAGAGGATCGGCGTCCTTTCGGAAGCGTGGGGCAGGCGGTTCCGCCTGCCCACTGAACCTTGGACATTCTCCTGAAATGCCGATTGTGGTGCAAGCCTTTGGCTTGCACACCGATTTGAAGGTGATTTCCTGAAAATACCCGCTCAGTGGGCGGCAGGCCCTCGGCCTGCGGCGGGCTCTCAGCCCGCCTCCGGCAGGCGATTCCGCCTGCCAGGATGGCGCAAGTCACGACGATAGCACCGTGCTGCCCCAATCGTCACGGCTGGCTGTCGACCAGTCGAGCCCCGATTCCGGGCAGCGCTGCCCTCAGTGGACGTCCTGGTGCTGGTCGCGCCACTTCCAGTAATTGCGCTGTTCCCGCTTGCTGGCTCTATTCCACTCGCGATCTCTCTTGTGATGTTCCTTCAGATATTGATGCCACGCCCCGTTCTCGGAATCGTTCCACTCGTGGTGCGGACGATCCTGACGTTCGTGGTGTTCGGGATGGTCCTGAGCAAACGCGATGCCCATCGGCAGCGTCAGCCCCATGGCCAAAACCAAGGCGCCCGCAATACGTTTCATTCATTCTCCTCTCGCCCACATCGGGCGGCTCTAAACGAAGGACCCTCCCGCAACCGCGCACGTTTCCGAGCTTGCCGAACTTTAATCAGGACTGCCTGATACCGCCGAGTACCGGCGGAGCCCACGCCGCACGACCGTGAAACTACCAGTCACCACAGTTCGTCACTCGGAAAAAAATCGATAACTCCTTTTCCGGCCAGGACTTCCGGCCAATCCTCCTTTTCCCGAATCCGCGCCTGCGCGCCCCCCTCGCGATACGTTGGGCTCAGCGAGGCATCGTATGTCAACTTCCGCGCAGATCATCGCCAATCAGAAAAACGCGCAGGCCAGCACCGGCCCGCGTACCCCCGAGGGCAAAGCGGCTTCATCCCAAAACGCCATCAAACACGGCGCCACCGCCAGCCGCGTGGTCCTCGCCTTCGAGGATCCCGCCGAATTCGAGCGTGTTCACGCCGAGTTTTGTCGCCAGCTCCGGCCCGGCACCTGTCTCGAGCAATTCCTGATCGAGGATATGGTCGCCGCCCACTGGCGCATGACCCGCATGCAGAGAGTCATCCGCTGTCACACTGATCGTGCGGCTTACGATCATCCGTCCAGGGACCCCATGGCCGCCATGGCCGATGTCATGGACTCGCCCGAGGTCGCCAGACTCCATCGCTATGAAAACACGTTCCGCCCGCGCGTACGAGAGCGCCTGGGCAAAGCTGAAGGAACTCCAGCGCAAGCGCGTTACGGAGCAAAACGAAGCCAAATCCGTTCAGGCCCCGCCGCCGGTCGTTCGAAACGAACCCAGACCGGCCCCGGAAATCGCCGTCGCCGCTGCTGCCGCGCCCGTCCTGATCGCCGATCCGCGATCGGACCCGCCCCAAAGGCGGTAAGAACGGCGTCCAACTCCCCTGCACGGCCGAATAAAACGCGATACCTGCGCCGCGCCGGCGGAAAATAAGGTATCCAAAAAACTGGAGAAGCCGATGACAATCGATGAGCCGCCCCGTAAAGCGACTGTCCTGCACGACAGCGGCTGGCGCCGCGCCGGCGCGATCGCCGCGCTCGCTCTTGGCATCGGCTACATAGTTATCTTCTTCCTCTACGCTCGGGTGGGCGTTCCACCTACCACCGGCGAAGCCTGGTTCGATTACCTTCCCGGCAAAACTACCGCATGGTGGGCCATACTCGCCGTTTCGGTCTTCACCGATTTTCTGTTCATTCCCGTTACCCTGGCGCTCTTCCTCGCTTTGAGTAAGGTCAACCGAATTGCGATGGTCGTCGCGACGGCCTTTAGCGCTCTGTTTATCGTTCTGGATTTATCCGTCACCTGGACACATTACGCCTCCATCCTCATCCTCTACGGCAGGTATGCGAGTGCCGCGTCTGATGCCCGGCGCGCGAGCTTGCTCGCGGCTGCTGACTACGCATCAGCCCTTTTGCTGTCTCCACTCGAAGTGGCATACGCCATCGTGACGTTATCCCTGGGTATTCTCGTCACCGCGCTCGTCATGCTGCAGGCCAGGTTGAGTAAGATCACCGCCTGGCTGGGCGTGTCCACCGGAATCCTTGGCATCGCTTCTCTGACCGGCCTGGGCCCGGCGATCATCGGCAACGCGCTCTTCGCCACAGCCTGGCTGTTCGCGGTGGCCAAAATGCTGTACAGCTCTGATCCGCGTTCATCTGCATTCATCCGCGGCCGGTAATCGCTCTCAGCCCCGCATGGGAAAATGAGATATTCAATGACTGGAAACGAGATTCGTCAGAAGTTCCTGGACTACTTCGCCGCGCGCGGACACCGCCCCGTCCGCAGCTCCTCGTTGGTGCCCGCCAACGACCCGACCCTGCTGTTCACTAACGCCGGCATGAACCAGTTCAAGGATGTCTTCACCGGTCTCGAAAAACGCGATTATTCCCGCGCCTGCTCCTCCCAGAAATGCGTCCGCGCCGGCGGCAAGCACAACGACCTCGACAATGTCGGCTACACGCGCCGCCACCACACCTTTTTCGAGATGCTGGGCAACTTCAGCTTCGGCGATTACTTCAAGCGCGAGGCCATCGACTTCGCCTGGGAGCTGGTCACCAAAGAGTACGGCCTCGACAAAGATCGACTCTACGTCACCGTCTTCCGCGAGGACGACGACGCCGAAGAGCTCTGGCAGAAGGTAGCCGGCGTCCCCAAAAGCCGCATTTTCCGCCTCGACGAGAAGGACAACTTCTGGCAGATGGGCGAGACCGGACCCTGCGGCCCCTGCTCGGAAATCCACTACGACCTCGGCCCCGAAGCCGCCGAGCCCGGCCGTGAGCACGAACAGTTCCCCGACGATGGCGGCGGCCGTTTCGTCGAGATCTGGAACCTCGTCTTCATGCAGTTCGACCGCTCCGTCGACGGCGCGATGACCCCTCTGCCCCGTCCTTCCATCGATACCGGCATGGGCCTCGAGCGTGTCGCCGCGGTCCTCCAGGGCAAGCTCTCCAACTACGAAACCGACCTGCTGCTGCCCATCATCGATCGCGCCGCCGGCCTGTTCCACGTCCACTACGGCCACGACGACCGCACCGACGTCGCCCTGCGGATCAACGCTGACCACGCCCGCGCCACCGCTTTCCTCATCCACGACGGCGTGCTCCCTTCGAACGAAGGCCGCGGCTACGTGCTGCGTAAAATCATGCGCCGCGCCCTGCGTAACGCCCGCATGATCGGACGCCAGGAACCGTATCTGTCCGACCTCACCGCTTTCATCGCCGAGCTCATGAAGCCCGGCTACCCCGAAATGGTGGAGAGCATCGGCCGTGTCGCCCGCGTGGTGCGCGAGGAAGAGAATCGCTACGCCACCACCTTTCAGGTCGCCGAGCGGTTCTTCCAGCAGGAGGCGAAGTCGGCGGCGGGCGGCGTGCTTTCCGGCGCCGCCTCGTTTCGCCTTTACGATACTTACGGCCTCGCCATCGACGAGCAGGAGGAGATGGCCCGCGAGTTCGGCCTCACCATCGATCGCCAGGGCTTCTCCGAAGAAATGCAGAAGCAGCGCGCCCGCGCCCGCGCCAGCTGGAAGGGCGGCGACAAGGCCTTCATCCCCGAGGTCTACCGCAGCCTCCCGCCCACCGAGTTCATCGGCCGCGAAACGCTGGAAGCCGTGGTCGACGTGCGGCAGGTCATCAACGAGGACGGCAGGGTGGAACTGGTTTTCGATCGCACCCCCTTCTACGCCGAATCCGGCGGACAGGTCGGCGATACAGGCCTTCTCCTCTCCCCGGCCACCGGCGAGCGCATCGCCGTCGTCGAGAACACGTACAAGCCGTCGCCCAACGCCGTCGTGCATCAGGTTTACCTGTTCGGAGAGGTGAAACCCGGCGACCGCCTGCTCGCCAAAGTGGATGAGCCGAAGCGCGAATCCACGATGCGCAACCACACCGCAACTCACCTCGTGCACGCCGCGCTGCGCCGTGTCCTCGGCAATCACGTGAAACAGGCCGGCAGCGTCGTCGACCCCGGCCGTCTGCGGTTCGATTTCACCCATTACGCCGCGATGACGCAGGAGGAAATCGCCGAAGTCGAGCGCATCGTGAACGAAGAGATCCTGCGCAATATCGACGTCCACACCGATGTCATGGATCTCGACCAGGCCCTCGACACCGGCGCCATGGCCCTGTTCGGTGAAAAATACGGCGAGAAGGTGCGCGTCGTCTCTGTGGCCGGATTCAGCAAAGAGCTGTGCGGCGGCACCCACGTCCATCGCACCGGCGACATCGGTCTGTTCAAGATCATTTACGAGGGCAGCATTTCAGCCGGCGTTCGCCGCATCGAGGCCATCACCGGCCAGGCCGCCCTCGAGCGCTTCCAGTCCGCGACCTCCGCGCTCAGCCGCCTCGCCCAGGCGGTGCGCGTCCGCGACGAAGAAGTCGTCGATCAGGTGGAGAAGCTGCTGCTCGATTCCAAAGCCCGCGAGCGCGAGATCGAACAGCTCAAACAGAAACTCGCCAATGCCGAGGTCGGCGGCCTCGAACAGAAGGCCCGCGAGCTGAAGGGTGTTCGCGTCCTCGCGGCGCCCGTCTCCGGTATGGATCGCGCCCAGCTGCGCACGCTCGCCGATTCGCTCCGCAATAAGTGGAAGACTGCGGTGGTGGTGCTCGCTTCCGGCGAAGACTCCAACATCTCCATCGTCGGCGCTGTGACAAAGGATCTGACTGCGAAGGTGCACGCCGGTAAGCTGGTCGGACAGGTCGCTCAGGCGGTGGGTGGCAAGGGCGGTGGCCGTCCCGACATGGCCGAGGCAGGCGGCAAAAATCAGGCCGCGCTACCGGCCGCTCTCGAGAGCGTCTACTCCAGCGTGGAGAGCATGCTCTGAAGTGGATACCCTCGACGCCGTCATCGTTGGCGCCGGACCTACCGGACTCGCCTGTGGCATCGAACTGCAGCGCCGCGGCCTCCGCGCTCTCATCTTCGATAAGGGGTGTGTCGTCAACTCCATCTACCACTACCCCACCAACATGGTCTTCTTCACCACGCCCGAGCTCCTCGAAATCGGCGATATCCCCATGACCTCGCTGAACGAGAAGCCCGGCCGCACCGAAGCCCTCAAGTATTACCGCCGCGTTGCCGACCATTACCACCTCACCATCCACCAGTACGAGCGCGTGCTGCGCATCGGCGGCTCGGACCTGAACTTTACCGTGGAAACCGACAAGGCTGCTTACTGCGCCCGTAAGATCATCCTCGCCACCGGTTACTACGATTTACCCAATCGCCTTGACGTCCCCGGCGAGGACCTCCCGAAGGTCATTCACTACTACAAGGAAGCGCATCCTTATTACGACCACGACGCGATGGTCGTCGGCGCCAAGAACTCCGCCGCTATCGCTGCTTTGGAGCTCTACTGGACCGGCGCCCGCGTCACCATGGTGCACCGCGGCCCCGGCATTCACAAGCACGTCAAGTACTGGATCAAGCCCAACATCGAGAACCGCATCAGGAACGGCGAGATCGCCGCTTATTTCAACACCCGCATCGTCGAGATCCGCGAACACGAGGTGCTGCTGCAAACCCCTGAGGGCCCGCGTTGCGTGAAGAACGACTTCGTCTTCGCCATGACCGGCTACCACCCCGATCTCGAGTTCATGGCCTCCCTCGGCATTCGCCTCGATCCGGAAACGCTCCGCCCCCGCACTAACCCCGAAACCCTGGAAAGCGACCGCGCCGGCGTCTACCTCGCCGGCGTCATCGTCGCCGGCATGCACACGAACGAAATCTTCATCGAGAACGGCCGTTTTCACGGCCAGAAAATCGCCGAAGCGATCGCCGCCGACCTCAAATCCCGCGCTGCTTAGCCTCGGCCGAATGCCGGATCTCGGCGACACGCACCAGCAGGTCCCATGAGGTGCCCGTGGCGGCGATCAGCAGCAGCAATAAGCCTGAGCCGGCAAGACTGAGCGCGTCCGCGTCTCCGGCTTTCAGAAGCAGTTGCGCCGCGGAGGCGATCAGCAACAGGAATCCCAGCACCGACGGAAGCAAACGGCGCTGCGTGCGCTTTTTGCTGAAGCTCTCGTCCGCGGCCCTGAGGGCCGAACCGAGCCGATATATCGCCCAGCCTCCCATGGCGATGCCGATAGACGCAAGTTCCAGCCCCGCGATCTTTCCCCGCTGATCGGGAATCAGAAGAAACAGGCTGGCAATCAGAACGGCCACGTAGTTGTTGAACGCCTGTTCGGCGATTCGCTTCACATGCGGTCGCGTGCCCGCGAGAATCAGGTCGGCGTTGAGGGTCACCGCCACGAACAACAGGCCGATCAGCGTCGCCGCCGCTGTTCCGGACATGAGCCAATACTCATGCCACGCGTGAAAAACAGGCTCACCACCCATGGCGCCACATCTTATCAGGTAACCGTTCCCCACCGACATCGGGTTCTGACGAGCGTCCACCCTCAGGAGGACTTCGATGGCCAAACGCAGCAAAGACGCCCACGGGGTCGGCACAGACCGCGGCGGCGGTGCGAAAGCCGCGCGCAAGGAATCCGCCGTCGGCGGCAAAGGCGCCGCGAACAAGAAGAGCGCCTCGACCGGCGCGGTGCGCCCCCCGAAGACATAACCGCGGGCGACCGAAGCGCCGCCGGGCGCCAGCCGGCTCTCTCTCACCACCGCGACGTCGCCGATTTGCTCGAAACACTCCAGATCGAGGCCGTCTATAGGGTGAGGGGATAATGCATGACCGATACTTCGACCAAACGCTTTGCTGTTGTTACCGGCGCCTCCAGCGGCATCGGATATGAACTCGCCGCGGAGTTTGCACGGAACGGTTTCGATCTGCTGATCGCGTCCGAAACCGACAAGATCACGGACGCAGCGACGAGGCTGGCCAGCGCGGGAACCGAGGTGGATTCGATACGCGTCGATCTCGCCACGTATGATGGCGTCGAGGCCTTGTACGGGCGCATTCGCAGCGGTGGGCGCCCGGTGGATGCTATCGCCATTAATGCCGGCGTCGGTGTCTCCGGCGATTTTGCCCGCGGCACCGACCTGCGCGACGAGCTGAACCTCATCAACCTCAACGTCATCTCACCCGTCCACCTCGCCAAGCGTGTGCTGCCGGATATGGTGGCCCGCGGTGAGGGACGCGTGCTGTTCACCAGCTCCATTGCGGCCACCATGCCCGGCTCGTTCGCCGCGATCTACAACGCCTCCAAAGCATTCGTCAAATCGTTTGCCGAGGCGATCCGCAATGAGCTGAAAGACACCGGCGTAACGGTTACGACTCTCATGCCCGGTCCCACGGAGACGGAGTTCTTCGACCGCGCCGGTCTGACAGAGAACGACACGAAGCTGGGCCAGAAGGATAACAAGGACGACCCCGCGCAGGTGGCGAAAGAGGGCTATGAAGCCTTGATGGCCGGCAAGGATCACATCGTCGCCGGGTCCTTCATGAACAAGCTCCAGAGCGTGGCTGGGCACATCCTGCCCGACACTGTGATGGCGGAGATGCACCGCAAACAGGCGGAGCCCGGATCGGCGCGCAAGTAAACTGCGGACATGGCCGGCCTCGCGAGCGGACGCCTGCTCTTCCGTGCGCTCCGGTCCCACAACTACCGGCTCTTTGTCGCTGGGCAGAGCGTCTCGCTGATCGGCACATGGATGACCCGGGTGGCCACCAGTTGGCTCGTCTTCCGGGTCACCCATTCCGCCTTCCTGCTTGGCCTGACCAGCTTCGCCGGCCAGATCCCCATCTTCTTTCTGACCCCGTTTGCAGGTGTCTGGGTCGACCGCTGGAATCGCCACCGCGCGCTGGTCGTCACCCAGATCCTCTCCATGGTGCAGTCGTTCGCGCTCGCCGCGCTGGCGCTGGCGGGGATCATCAACGTCTGGGAGATCATCGGGCTCATGCTCTTCCAGGGCGTGGTCAACGCCTTCGATATGCCCACACGGCAGGCCTTCGTCGTGCAGATGATCGATCGCCCCGAAGACCTGGGCAATGCCATCGCGCTCAACTCGTCGATGGTGAACGGAGCGCGGCTCATCGGGCCCGCGGTCGCCGGTCTGATTATTGCCGGCGTGGGCGAGGGTTACTGCTTCCTGATCGACGGCATCAGCTACATCGCCGTCATCGCATCCCTGCTGGCCATGCGCGTCAAGCCGCCGGCAGCGCGCCGTCAGCGCCGCCCGATGATAGCCGAGCTTCGCGAGGGATGGGAGTACGTCCGCGGTTCGACGCCCATCCATTCCGTGCTGCTCCTGCTCGCCCTCGTCAGCCTGGTGGGCATGCCATACACCGTGCTCATGCCCATCTTCGCCGGCTCGATCCTCCACGGCGGCGCGCACACTCTCGGCTTCCTCATGGCCGCCGCCGGTGTGGGCGCGCTCATTGGCGCCCTCACGCTGGCCATGCGCCCCAGCGTGCTCGGCCTCGGCAAGGTGATAGTCCTCTCCGCGACCCTGTTCGGCGCGGGCCTGATCGGCTTCGGCTTCTCGCGCTTGCTGTGGCTGTCATACCTCATGGTCGCCGTGGCCGGTTACGGCATGATGCGCAATCTCGCATCCATCAACACCATCCTTCAAACCATCGTCAGCGAGGACAAGCGCGGCCGCGTGATGGCATGGTACTCCATGGCTTTCCAGGGCCTCGCGCCCTTTGGGAGTCTCGCGGCAGGCGCCATCGCCGCCCGCATCGGTGCGCCCTGGACCATCGCCGGCGGAGGGGCCCTCTGTATTGCCGGCGCAGGATTATTTGCTGTGAGACTGCCTACATTGCGCCGCGTCGTGCGTCCTATTTACACCGAGCTCGGAATCATTCCGCCCGAGGCGGTAACACCCGAAGCATGACCAAAACCAATACGAAGAACCTCGCCGCGCGCATCGCGAAGATCGCGCGCGACCAGTTCGGTTTCAGGACCTTTCTGCCCGGCCAGAAGGAGGCGATCGAATCGGTCCTCAGCGGACACGACACGCTCGTCGTGAAGCCGACCGGTTCGGGCAAGTCGGCCATCTACCAGATCGCGACGGCGCTGCTGCCCGGTCCCGCGATCGTCGTCTCACCGCTGATCGCGCTCCAGAAGGATCAGGTGGATTCCATCGCCGAGGCCGAAGCAGGCGAGGCCGCGGTGGTCAACTCCACGCTGCGTGTCTCTGAGGCCAAGGAGGCATTCGAGAAGCTGGATGAGGGGCGTCTCGATTTCCTCTTCCTTGCGCCCGAGCAGTTCCACAACCCGGAGATGCTTCAGCGCGTGAAGGACGCCAAACCATCTCTGTTCGTGGTGGACGAGGCGCATTGCATCAGCGAATGGGGCCACGACTTCCGACCCGATTACCTGAAGCTCGGCGGCGTCGTCGAAGAACTCGGTCATCCCGTTGTGCTGGCCCTCACCGCGACGGCCGCGCCGCGGGTGCGCGAAGAGATCGTGGAGCGTTTGGGCATGAAAAAGCCCCGTGTCATCGTGCGCGGCTTCGATCGCCCGAACATCTGGCTCGGCGTGCGCTACGCGGAGTCGGAAGCCGCCAAACGCGACGCGCTGCTCGACGCCGTTGAGGAAGCGGAGAAGCCCGGTATCGTCTACACGGCCACGCGCCGCCACGCCGAAGAGATCGCCAAGGCCCTCGAGGAGCGCGGTGTGCGCGTGGCCTGGTATCACGGCGGGATGAAGGCGGCCGAACGAGCACAGATCCAGGAAGAGTTCATGGGCGGCGATGCAGGCGTGATCGTCGCCACCTCGGCCTTCGGCATGGGCGTCGACAAGCCGAACGTCCGCTTCGTGTTCCACTACGACATCAGCGATTCCATCGATTCTTACTACCAGGAGATTGGCCGCGGCGGGCGCGACGGCAACCCTGCGCGCGCCCTCCTCTTCTATCGCCCGGAAGACCTCGCGCTGCAGAACTTCTTCAAAGGCGGCGGCAAGCTCGAAGAGGAGAAGCTCAAGCAGGTGGCCGAGACGGTCATCGAAGAAGATGGGCCCGTCGATGCCGAGGAGCTGAAGGATAAGGTCGGCGTATCGGATCGCAAGCTCACGAAGGCGCTTAATCGTCTTCAGGAGGCGGGCGCGGTGGAGGTCCTGCCGGACGGCGAAGTTGTCGCCGCCACCGAACCGGAGAAGATCGACGAAGCGGTTCATGAGGCGGCGAAGGCGCAGCAGGAGTACAAGGAATACGAGCACCTGCGGGTGGAGAAGATGCGCATGTACGCCGAACTGCGCGACTGCCGGCGCGAGTACCTGCTGAACTACTTCGGCGAGGATGTCTCCGGGCCGTGCGGCAACTGCGACCGCTGCCAGGCGCAGGAGAAGACGGCGGCTCCGGAGCCGAAGCCGCGCACGCAACGAGTCTCGACGAAGCGCGCGCCCGAGCAACAGGCAGGCCCGTTTCCGCTGAAAACGCGCGTGGTCCACAGCGAGTGGGGCAAGGGCGTGGTGGAGAACTACGAAGGCGACAAGATCATCGTCCTGTTCGATGACGTTGGGCGGAAGACCTTGTCGCTGGCGGCGGTGCTGGAGAACAAGCTGCTGGATCGCGCCGCATGATGAGCCGCCGTGGGGCTGTTTCCGCGATCCAATGATCGCGCCTGCGTGCGCAGCGTCGATGTCCGCGTTCCAATGATCGCGAGCAGCGAGCCGGTTTGAAACAGCCCCCGGCGGCGAACCGAACTACGATTAAAGCGACCATGGGCCCGGACCAATGTCCAGACCCGAGATGATGTTATCACTCATGGCGCAGCGTGTACAGCGGGTCCTCGTGGGACGCGCGCCACAACCCGGCGAGCAGGCGTATCAGCGCGGATGCGAGCAGCGCCCCGCAGACCGTTTCGCGACGGACAGAACTACAGCCGAGGCGTTCGTTCCTTACGGTAAGTAACAACCGTTAGTTCGGGCGGCGGCAGACGGAAACGCAGGCGGGAGGAAGGTTTCGCATGACCAGGGAGTGGGAAACCGAGCGGAACCGCGCCTCGAGCAGGCGGCGCGCGTCGAAGCGAAGCAGTGACGTGAGGTACTGAAACTGGCTGAAGACGCCATCCTCAACGAGCGCCTCGCGAATCTGATCGAGTATTACCGTCCGCTGCCGTTCGGACATGACTGTAAACCCGAGCGAGGATACGACAGCGTCCACGCGGGACACCGAAAGGCGCGAAAGTGTATCTCGCATGCGCTCCGCGCGCCCATGCACCACGGTCAGGCGTTTATCGCCGATGCCGTCGGGCAGACGCGACGCGAACACCGCGTTCATCTCGATGGCGATGATTCTGGCGGCGGGGTGCAGCCGCCCGAGCAGATGACGGGTAACGGGTCCAGTGCCCGGCCCCAGCTCGACAATGGTGCGCGCCCGGCCAAAATCGATCGGGCGGATCAAAGCTTCGCTCAGGCGGCCCGAGCTGGGCACCACGGAAGCTGTCGAGACCGGAAACCTAAGCGCCTCACGCATGAAGACGGCAGTATCGGTGGAGCGCATCCTCTTATCAGGTTACGAAACGGCGGCGAGGGGATGACTCAGCTCGGGGATCTCGATCCCCGTCCGGGTCCCTTCGCCGGGCCGGCTGTCGATCCACATACGGTAGGTCGCGCCGAACAGGACCTTGAGCCGTTCGTTCACATTGCTGATTCCGATGCCCTGATCGAAGAGGCTGGCAAGCCGGTTCTCCGGAATGCCGACGCCATCGTCCTCCACGAGCAGATGCAAGCGGCCATCCTCGATACGTGACTGCAGGCGCACCGTACCGCCTTCGATTTTGCTGCCCAATCCGTGCCGCAGGCTGTTCTCGATGAGCGGCTGCAGCAGCATGCTGGGGACCAGCAGGTCGACCGTCGCCGGATCGATCTCTTTAACGAAACGCAGCTTGTCACCGAAGCGCACCAGCTCGATGGCCATATAGTTATCAATGAACGCCAGTTCCTCTCCGAGCGGGCTGAAATTTTCAGTCTTGCGCAGCAGCGCGCGCAGGATGCTGGAGAGCTTATAAATGACACGGCGCGCCTCCTCCGGGTTGGTGCGGATGAGCGAGGCCACGGTGTTCAGCGTATTGAAGAGGAAGTGGGGGTTGATCTGGCGGGTCAGCGCGGCGAGGCGTGCTTCGTTCAGCCGCAGCTGCTGCGATTCCAGCTTTTTTTCGTTGCGGAAATTATTCCAGATCTTCAGCGGAAGCGTAACCGCGAAGATGCTGGCGATATAGATGGCGAGGATTTCCAGCGGCCGCGCATTGCTGTGCCAGAGCTGCGCCAGGCAAAACACCGGGCGCGGCTTTTCGAATACGTTGGCCACGGCGAAGCGCAGCAGATCGGCGGCGACGATGGACAGCAGGCAGGCGAGGTGGAACGCGGAGCGCCGTACGTCGTAACGGCGGCGCAGGAGGCGATACACGCTGAGGTCGAGGAACGGTGAAAACCGCCAGATGTCTTCCTTGTCGGGAGCAACGTCGCGCAGAAGACCGCCGAGCACGCCTATGCCGGCGTAGAGCGGCATCGTCATGAGCTCGCCGTTCAGCATGGCGGGCAGTGAGATCAGAATGCCCGAGAGGAGGCCGCTGTAATACCCGCCGATGAGGCCGGCAACCATGCTGCCTTCGAGACCGAGGTCCACCGCCTGGTATGTGGGGTTGAAAACGCGTGTGCCCACGCCGAACGCGAACGGGGCGGCGATGCTGAGCGCGAGGCGAGTGCGCTGGCCGATAGTTCGCTCTTCGCTGACCAGCATGCGCTGGAACGCGCCGAAGCGGGACAGAATGCTGGCGAGCGAGGCGGCGACAGCCACCTTCAGCAGCAGCGTCAGCAGGTCCTGCGGTTGCAGCATGGGCCGGGTACGCCGAACATTATAATGAAAGCAGTCAATTCACTTAGCGACGGGATACCCTCCTGTATTGTCACTCACGAAGGTAGCTGAGGCCGATTTCCCCTCCCGCTTCGGGCATTTCCGCATCTATGGATTTCGCGCGGAGATGAACGACGGCGTGGACGAAGCCGTAGTGCTGAAGATGGGCGACGTCTCCGGCGGCGCACCTCCGCTGGTGCGTATTCATTCCCAGTGCCTGACCGGCGACGTCTTTCACAGCCTGCGCTGCGACTGCCGCGCGCAGCTGGAGATGGCCCTGGAGCTGATTGCCGAAGAGGGCCGCGGGCTCATCATATACGAGCACAAGGAAGGACGGGGCATCGGCCTGTTGAACAAGCTGCGCGCCTACGAGCTGCAGGACGGCGGCGCGGACACCGTGGAAGCAAACGAGCTGCTGGGCTTCGAGGCGGACCTGCGGAATTACGAGCTGCCCGCCGAGATTCTGCGCCATCTCGGCGTGCGGTCGGTGCGGCTGCTGTCCAACAATCCTGAGAAGATCGCCGCGCTGGAGCGCGCCGGCATCGAGGTTGCCGA
Source organism: Bryobacteraceae bacterium (assembly GCA_035653295.1). Classification (GTDB taxonomy): domain Bacteria; phylum Acidobacteriota; class Terriglobia; order Bryobacterales; family Bryobacteraceae; genus DASRCB01. Next base: position 8,853 of record DASRCB010000080.1, on the reverse strand, counting down.
GCGAGTGGCGTGCGTGGTGGAGCCGCAAGCCGCCAGCGCGGGGTATCTGCTGACCAAGAAAGAGAAGCTGGGGCACCTGTTCGAGTAGATCGCGTCGACGGACGTCACTGCCGGTTCTGTCGACATAGTCCGAGCCTGCCGCCCCGAGTCATTCAGTCCGGCAGCGCAACCGCACGCGAAATCGCAAGAAACTCCGGCGTCGAGCGGATGCCGTCGTAGTCGTGCGCGACATTGATATAAACCAGCATTGGCGAGCGGTACTGACAGGCTCTCGACAGCCATCGCAGCGCCGTCGACCGTTCTCCGAGCGCGGCGTAAATGTGCGCCAGCGGTACATCGACATCCGCGCCGGCCTGAGCCGCGCGCTCGAGCTCGCCGGCGATCGATACAGCCTTACCGCGATCCCCGAGCCTGGCATACGCGACCGCCAGTTCGTACCGCGTGATGTTGTTTGATCCGGACAGCCGATTGGCGGTCAGGAGCGCGTCGAGCGCGTCCGACAGCCGGCCCTTATTCTCCAGGCTCCAGCCGAGGTAAAGATAGGGGTGATAGAACGTCGCATCCAGTTCAATCATCTGACGCGCGTGGCGGATGGCCTCGTCCCAGCGATCGGCAAAGAAAAGCGAATATCCCTCGGTGCAACGCGCCAACAGGGACAACGGACTGAGACGCTGCGCCTGCCGGGCTTCGGCGATTGCTTCCGCTGACCGGCGTTCCGGCGTGAGGACAAACGCCGCGTACCACTGATGGCTTTCCGGCGAGCCCGGCGATGGGCGCAACGCGGCATGAAACTCCTCCTCGGCGCGGTTCCAGTTCCACTCATACAGCGCAAGCTCCGCTCCGAGCGCGGCGTGCGCCTGGGACAGCGAAGGATCGAGTTCCAGGGCGCGCACGGCCCCGGACTTAGCTTTCGGCATCACGTCCACGGGCCGGCGGAGCCCGTAGAACCCGAGCAGCACGTAACATTCGGCAAGGCGCGCCAGCATGGCCGGACAGCGCGGGTTCAGCGCGACCGCACGCTGCAGCAGGGTCAGGCTTCGCTCCAGGTCGGCGCTGTCGCGCCGCGATTCGGAATAAAGCGCTCGCAGGTACAAATCGTAACTCTCCGCGTTGTCGGCGCAGGCGGCCGCGGCATGTGGTTGAGCAGTCTGAATTCTGAGAGCGTCTGTTATGGAGCCCGCAATATCGCGCTGAATGGCGAACATGTCCCTGAGTTCGCGATCATAGGACCGGGAGAGTATCTGAAACCCGGTTTTGACGTCGACGAGGCTTGCCGCCACGCGAATCTGTGAGCCGGAGCGGCGCACACTCCCATCGACGACGGTGCGGACACTCAGGTCGGCTCCGATGCGGCGGATGTCGCGAGCTTTTCCTTTGTAGTGAAACACAGACGATGTCGCGATCACCTTCAGCCCATCGACCTCAGCCAGGCTGCTGATCAGTTCCGTTGTGAGCCCGTCCGCAAAGTAATCCATGGCCGGATCGCCGCCGACATTGATGAACGGCAGGACCGCCACGGACGCAGCCGCGGTTTGCGGCGATGACGCCACGTGAGCGCGCGTAAGCGCCCAGACGGCAACAGCGAACACAGTTATCGCCACGACGCCGGCCCCAGTGGCGCGCCAGCGCACGGAATCGCGCGAGGCGACAACAGCCCGCGGCTGGAACGATGGAACATAGGCGCCTTTCGGAAGCTCGATGATGAGCGGATCGCCTGCGCCGTCCGAGCTGTAATACGATGCGAGCTTCGCGCGCAGACGCCGCGCTTCGACGCGAACAATTGTATCGAGGCGCGGATCGAACGAGGGGCCGCGTTCGAAGACCTCCACTCCGATGACCTGCTCTTTGAGCTGCGCTCCGCGCCCGGCGAGCGTTTCTTCCGTTACGAAACGGAGGAACCGGCGCTGGCTCGCCGCGGCCGCAAAGGACGGATGCTCCAGGATTCTGCTGAGCTGCGCAAGGACGGCATCCGCGGAAGTTGCCGATGTGTCTGGCGTGTTACTTTGCACTTCCACCCCTGCTGCGTAACAGCGCAAGTATACAGCGGCCCGCGGCCGGCGTCACGGTGACCGTCACCGAAAAACGCGTGTAACTCACTTACGTCTCGCCTCACGCCGTGCCAGGATCGGGCTCCAGTTAGCCACTCGGAGGAATGTTTATGAGAGCTTTGACTGCAGCATTCGCCACCCTTATAGGCGCGGTGCTCCTGACGAATTCGTGCCCGATCGACGCGGCCGAGGAGCGGCACGAGGACGCGCGCGAGCGGTTTCTCTTCATCTGGGCCGGGGACGAGACGCGCACCAAACCGGATTTTCTGGCGGTGATCGATTTCGACGACCACTCGCCGCGTTACGGCGCGGTGATCGCCACGGTTCCATTACCGGACCCAGGGTCCACGGGAAATGAGCCCCATCACGTCGGGCTCTCGGCCGACGGCAGGGTCTTAGCCGCCGGCGGACTGCTGAGCGTTCTGAAAGGCCAGAAGGAAGTGTTCTTCTTTGACATCTCCAATCCGCGCGCGCCCCGATTTCTGTCGTCGGACGATCCGCCACAATCTGCCATCACCGACGATTTCTACCCGCTGCCAGAAGGTGGATTCCTGGTGACCATGATGGGTGGCGCGAACGGGCATGCGCCGGGCCGGGTCGCGGAGTTCAACCAGAAACTCGAACTCGTGGCGGAGCATCCGGCGAATCCCCCGGAAGATGGCTTCAATCCGCATGGCATCTCCGTGCGGCCGGAGTTGAACCTCATGCTCACCAGCGACTTCATCTGCCCGCTGTCCACTCTGCACGCAATGCCCGGCAATCCGGATTTCAGGGGCAGTATTCGGGTTTGGAAGTTCCGGGAACGGCAGATCGTGCGGACCATCGCCATACCGCACGCCGCGGGAACCATCGACGTCCATCTCATCCCTGGAGACCGCCGCGCCCGCGCGTACACCGCAGGCATGCTGGATGACAAGCTGTACCTGGTGGACCCAAATGACGCCACGGCGAAACCTGTCTTCGACTTCGCTTCCATTCAGAAAGGTGGATGGCCACAGCTGATGCGCATGACCGCGGACGGCAGGCGGCTGTTCATCACCATGAACCAGGCGGGCAAAGTGGTGATGTTCGATACCTCGGATCCCGACCAGCCCAAAGTGCTTCGTGTTCTGGATCTGGGCGCGGAATCAGGACCGCATTACCTCCGGCTCAGCGCGGACGAACGGCGGCTCGTCGTCTCCGACTACTTCCTGAATGAGGACGCGGCCGGGAAGGTGCACGCCGAGGGCGATCACAAGGTGCACGTCATCGCCGTGACACGCGACAGCATGCATCCGGACCCGCGATTCCGACTGAATTTCAATACCGCTTTCGCCAGCGGACGGGCGCGCCCCCACGGGCTGGTCATGAAGTGACTCAGCGCTTCGCCGAGGAGGCTGAAGCCAGCGGCACATTTTGTCCGACGCGCCGCGGAATCTCTCTGTGTTGCGAAGGATTCATTGTAAAAACCTGGGGAAAACTCCGTAAGGTCTGGTACACAGGTGACCAGTCTGGGTTACTCTGCCAGGTAATGAAGTACCTGCTGCCCGCCGTTGTCGTACTGGTTCCGCTGCTGATCGCGCCCGGATTGACGCTGCATTACGACGTAATTCCGCGGCTGGCGGCCTTCGAATTGCTGCTCGCCGGAATGTTGCTTTGCTGGCCCGCGTGGATCCCCGGCGTGCGGCGGCTTGCGCGGCCGGGTTATGGGCGCGGGATGCTGGGTCTCAGCGCGGCGGCAGCGATTTGGATTGTCAGCTGCGCGGCGACATCCACGGACCGCAATCTCTCGGTCTACGGCAGCGTCTGGCGCGCACTGGGCGCACTCACGTGGGTCTCGCTGATTGCTTTCGCCGTGGTGGCGGCGGGCGCGCTGGTCGAGGCGCCGGGACTCACACGCCCCGTGCTGCGCGCCGCGGCGGCCAGCGGGATCATCGGCGCCGTGTACGGAATCCTTCAGTATTTCGGATTCGATCCGTTCCTTCCTGCGTCCGCGTATCACGCTGGCGAGGGAGTTTTTCGCATCGTGCGGTCTCCGGGAACGCTGGGCCAGGCGGACTATTTCGCGCTCTGGCTGGTATCGGTGTTCTTCCTGGCATTCGCGCTGGCGCGAACAGAAACGGACCGATGGCGCTGGGTGGGATACACGTCGCAAACGCTGGCGGCGATCGCAATTGTTCTTAGCGGAACACGCGCGGCTCTGGCAGGACTGGCGGCCGGCGCGATCGTGGTGGCGATGCTGATTCGGCCGCGGATTGCGCCGCGACGCCTCGCTGCCGCGGCGCTCCCGGTAGCCGCGGCCATTGCATTCATCGTTTCTCCGGCGGGCGCCGCGCTCCGCGCGCGCGTACACTGGTCGCTCGATGAGCCGGCGGGTGGGGCGCGGCTGTTGCTGTGGCGCGATTCGCTGCGCATGATCGCCGCGCGTCCGGTGCAGGGGTTTGGGCCGGAGTCGTACTCGTCCGAGTTTCCGCGGTTCGCATCCATGGCTCTGGCGCGCGCTTATCCGGACTGGTACCACGAATCGCCGCACAACGCGCTGCTCGATGCGGGCACTTCTACCGGCCTGCCGGGGGTAGCACTGGCCCTGGCGCTTGCCGGGCTCGGGCTGGCCGCGGCATGGTCGGCGATCCGCGTGTCGCCCGGAATCGGCGGCGCCGTGTTTGGTGGACTGCTGGCGCAGTTCGTCAGTCTGCAGTTCGCGTCTCTGACTGTGAGCGGGGCGGTGTTTCTGGCGTTGTTCGCCGCGCTCGCGGTTTCCACTGCGCCGGCGCGGCTCGAGGAGCGAACGCCGTGGCCGCGCTGGATGGCCATTCCCGCCACCGCAGCGGCCATCTTGTTTGCGGTGTACGCGGTGCGCCTGCTCGGCGCCGACGTTCTGCTGGAGCGATTCGATCAGGCGCTGAGCCAACAGCGTACCGCGACGGCGATGTCCTGGTATCAGCGTGCGGAGCGTTGGTCTCCATCCGGAGCGGCCAGCGATCTGTATTGCTCGCGGCGGCTCTTGTCCGAGTCCATCCGGACGCCGCGACTGCAGGACCGACTCGAGATCTGGCATTACGCCGCCGTCGCTGGTGGAAACGCGGTCCGATATTCGGAAGATCGACAGAACGCCTGGTATAATCTGGCGATCATCAGCGCCACAGAAGGCGATTCGCGCAACGTGGAGCGCTGTTTGCGAGAAGCCGCCGCCGTTTCGCCCAGGTGGTTCAAACCACACTGGATGCTCTCGCGGTTGCTGCGCATGGAGGGCCGGATCGCGGAGGCGCAGGCCGAAGCGGCGGTTGCGCTGGCGCTCGATGCCGGGCACGATCCTGAGGTGGGCCAGAGTCTGGCGCAGACCGCGGCGCTCGCTCCGCGATAGCCGGCGCGTTTACAAAGCTTTTACCCCGCGCCGAAGAAGCCCACGCGCAGGGGTGGCATACTCGGGACGATCATGCTGCGAAACCACCGCTTCTTCCTGCTGACCGCGGTTGCCGCCGCGCTGACATCCCCGGTATTTTCACAGACTCCGGTGATCAACAAAGGCGGCATCGTGAATGGCGCGACGTTTTCCGGGAGCGAACCCGTGGCGCCGGGAGCGTTGATCTCCATCTTCGGCACGGACCTCGCATCGAAGCCGGCCCCGGCCGATACCGTGCCGCTCTCCACGAAGCTGGGCAACGTATCGGTCAGCATTAACGGCGTCGCCGCTCCGCTGCTGTACGTGTCGGCGCTGCAAATCAATGCGCAGGTTCCGTGGGAGGCGATCACCGAAGGAACGACGAAAACCGTGAATGTGGTGGTGACCACGAACGGCACGCCGTCCCAGCCACAGACGGTGGTTGTCGGTCCGTATTCGCCGGGCGTGTTCCAGTACCTGAACCACGCGCTGGTGATCATCGCCACCGATCCGACCGACCCACGGTACGGGCTCATTGCGGCGCCGCCGGGGACGATTCCCCACCTCACCACGGCGCGGGCGAAGGCCAACGACGTATGCCTCTTTTACGCCACGGGGCTCGGTGCGGTCACGCCCGCGGCGGTGACCGGCGCCGGCTCCGCCGACCATCTGCGGAAGGTGAACGTGCTGCCCATCGTGCAGGTAGGGGGCGCGCATTCGCGCGTCGAATTCGCGGGCCTGAGCCCGCAATTTCCCGGCGTATACCAGGTGAACATCGTCATCCCGGGCATTCCGCCCAGCGACACGGCGCCGGTGCAAATCATTCAGGGCGGCATCACCACGCCGGCGGACGTGACCATGGCAGTTGGCGAGTAGGGCCCTACAGCGCCGCTTCTCCTCGATCTCCGTTGCGGATGCGTACGACCTCTTCAATAGACGACACGAAGATCTTGCCATCGCCCACCTTGCCGGAGCGCGCCGCCGCCGCGAGCACATCCAGAACCTGCTCAATCTGGCCGTCCCCGATGATGGTTTCCAGCTTCAGTTTCGGAAGCAGGTCCACCTTGTACTCGCTGCCGCGGTAAGTTTCGGTGTGGCCCTTCTGCCGACCATGACCCCGCACCTCGGATACAGTGATGCCGTCCACGCCGATGGCTGTAAGTGCGGCCTTCACCTCATCCAGCTTGTTCGGCTGGATAATGGCTTCAAGTTTTTTCATCATTGACTCTCTTTCTTAAGAAAGCGGACCGCGTGCGATCTCTGGCGCGCGGTCCAAGGTTGAGGTTTGGCTGACTGAAAGTTAGTCGGCGCCCTGACGCAATGCGCCATGCGACCCTGCCGGGCTGTAAGCTTTCACGGCGTCGGCCGTGGGCGGAATCGTGAGCGCAGCCGGCGTCCCGATGGACGAGATGACGTACTCGGGATACGCCGAGATGCCATGCTCGTGCAGATCGAGTCCCTCGCGTTCTCCCTCGTCGGAAACGCGGAGAACACCGAGCGCGTTGACCGCGTACATAACCGCCATCGCCACCGCGAAGGTACACACAGTGATGATCAGGCTGCCGATCGCCTGTGCCGCAAGCACCGTCACACCGCCACCGTAGAGCAGGCCGCGCAGAGGTGCGGAGTTGTCGGGCGAGATCGGACCGGTGGCGCCGTACTTGCCGCAGGCAAAAAGGCCGAGCGCCAGAGTGCCCCAGATGCCGCAGATGCCGTGCACCGGAACGGCGCCGATGGGATCGTCGATACGGAGCCATTCCAACAGCTCGACGCCCGCGACGACGATGATGCCGGCCACCAGACCGAGGAGGATCGCGCCGGCGGGACTGACCCAGTAGCACGGGCAGGTGATGGCGACCAGACCAGCAAGAAATCCGTTTACGGTGAAGCTGACGTCCCATTTCCTGCTCATAAACCACGCGACGAACATGGCCGACAGGCCCGCCGCACACGCCGCGAGGGTGGTGTTCGTGGCCACCCGCCCGATGCCCTCGAAGTCCATTGCCGAGAGCGTGCTGCCTGGATTGAATCCATACCAGCCAAACCACAGCAGGAGACCGCCCGAAGCGGCGATGGTGAGGTCGTGAGGCAGCATAGGGCCGCCGCCGTCGCGCTTGAACTTACGGCCGATCCGAGGGCCGAGCACGATGGATCCGGCCAGAGCGATAAATCCACCGATGGTATGGACGACAGTGGAACCAGCAAAATCGTGGAAGCTCGTGCCCAGCGAGGGCAGGAAATTACCCGCGCTGCCCATAGTGGCGAGAAAGCCGTCCGGTCCCCACGCCCAGTGGCCGATGATAGGGTAAATGAATCCGGACACAGCCACGCTGTAAAGCAGATCGCCGACGAATCCGGTGCGGCCGATCATGGCGCCGGAGGTAATGGTGGAGCAGGTATCCGCAAAGGCGAACTGGAACAGCCAGAAGGCAAGGAACGCTACGCCGCTGGTTTCGTAAGTAGCCGGGGCGCCCTGGAGGAAGAACCAGTGGTAGCCAATGAATCCGTTGCCGTGGCTGAACATGAAAGCAAAACCGAAGGCATAGAACAGAAGCCCGCAGAGGCAGGTGTCGACAATGCACTCCATGAGCACGTTGACGGTCTCGCGCGACCGGCAGAACCCGGCCTCGAGCATGGTAAAGCCCACCTGCATTCCGAAGACGAGGAAAGCCGCGACCAGGGTCCACACCGTGTTGATGGGGTTCACGATGTCGTTGCCCTTGAGAGCGGGATCCGCGGCGAAGGTGCGGAAGCCGAACAGGTCCGGGTTGACGAGAATGCCGACTATCAGCAAAAGGCCGATCGCGGTCAGCTTTCCCGACAGAAGAAGCGCGGCATAGCGCCGCCACTCGGCGTCGCGCATGCGCGCTCGCAGGCGGGCGAGTTTCTGCGCGAAGTTCAGTCTGTTATTCATTGATGTGCGTCTCCTGGCTGAAGCATTATCTGATCCCTTCCTCGTCTCACTGCCATACGCCGGGCCGCCGCGGTTGCAATGCCGGCGAATGCCACCCAGGCGAACGCGAGGCCTCCGATGATTGCCGCAGCCAGCATGGCGCGGCCCTGCGCGATCAGAAACCCGGCGGCAAACCCCAGCGCCGCAGTGACGGCGACAAGCACACGTCTGGCTCGCTGCGTAATCATGCGATCGGTGTCTGTCTGAACCCCGGAACGGCAATTACAAACCGTGTAACTTGTTCAGGGCTGAGTTAACCTGCGGCTGGCGGAACCTGGCGAGCAGCGGGACGGGTTGTTGGCAGTCTACCGTTCGCCCATTGCAGTGTCCAATCAGGAATTTTGATTCTTTGACAAAGTAATTGCGCATAACCGAACGATAGCTATCTCTCGGCCATGCCGGGGGTGGCCGATGGATCCAGGCCGACGATATCCTGAATCGTGATCACAGTTTTCTTACGGCTGCGGCGCACTGCCCTTCTCGGCGTCGCG
>DASRCB010000079.1:0-3654 GCA_035653295.1 Bryobacteraceae bacterium | reverse complement strand
CTGCAGATTCAGGTGCTGGACGATTCCACCGACGAAACGCACCCGTTCACCGAGGCGCTGGTGGCGCGTTACGCGGCGGCGGGACACCCGATCGAGTACCGGCACCGCACGCATCGGCACGGGTTCAAGGCCGGCGCGCTGCAGGAAGGGCTGGAGACGGCCACGGGCGACTTCGTTGCGGTGTTCGACGCCGATTTCGTTCCGCCGAGGGACTTTCTACGGCGAACGATCGATTTCTTCACCGACCCGCAAGTAGGCGTTGTACAGACGCGCTGGGCGTATCTGAACCGGCATTCCAGCGTGCTGACCGAAGTGGAGGCCATGCTGCTCGACGGCCATTTCGTGCTGGAGCACGGGGCGCGCAGCGGCGGCGGACTATTCTTCAATTTTAACGGCACGGCAGGCATCATTCGGCGGGCCATGATCGAGGATGCCGGCGGCTGGCAGCACGACACCCTGACCGAGGATTCCGACCTCAGCTATCGGGCGCAGCTGCGCGGCTGGAAGTTCGTGTACGTGCCCTCGGTGGAGTGCCCCAGCGAGCTGCCGGACGAGATGTTCGCGTTCCAGGTGCAACAGGCCCGCTGGGCCAAGGGGCTGACGCAGGTGGCGAAGAAGCTGCTGCCGGCCATCCTGCGGGCGAACATTTCGAAGCGGCGCAAGGTGGAAGCGATTATGCACCTGACGCCCAACATTTCCTATCCCTTGATGCTGGTGATTTCGGCGCTGACCCTGCCGGTGATGATCGTGCGCTTTTACATGGGCTGGATGCAGATGCTGATGATCGATCTGCCGCTGATCGTGGCGTCGTTCTGGTCGATTTCGGCGTTCTACCTGATGGCCTACAAGGTATTGTTTCCGCGCGACTGGAAGCGGGCGTTCCTGCTGATGCCGGCGCTGATGGCGGCCGGCGTGGCGCTGACCATCAGCAACTCGAAGGCGGTGCTGGAGGCCATCTTCGGCGTGCAGACCGCGTTCGCGCGCACTCCCAAGACAGGCGGGGCGAAGGCCGTTCAGCCGGCGAAGTACCGGCGGCGCAGCGGCTGGCTGCCCTTTGCCGAGATCGGCGCGGGGCTGTGGTTCGCGTGGATGATCGAGTTCGCCATCGAAACCTTCAACTTCCCGGCGATCCCATTCCTGCTGCTTTTCGTGGTGGGCTACTGGTGGGCGGGGTTTGGCACGCTGTGGCAGGAGTATCAGGGCCGGCTGCGCTGGCAGCGGGAGCGCGCGGTGGCCGCGCTGCAGCGCGCCGCGGCGGATTAGCGGGGTGTGTTGAGGGAGTTAACGGAAAACTACCTCTGTCGAATTTGACGATTGGATGAAGGCTTGTTAGGATGTGGTTGCGGGGTGGAGCAGTCTGGTAGCTCGTTGGGCTCATAACCCAAAGGTCGTAGGTTCAAATCCTACCCCCGCAACCAATCCTTTCAACAGGATGCGGTCGCGACCGAGCAAAACGAAACTCCCAACAGCTCCCATTAACCGGCCTTCGCGACTACACTGCCGTCCATAATCGAGGAGGCATCCTCCTGTACCGGCAGAATCATGCGGACGACTCTGCTGTTCACTTGGCGCTTGGTGTCCGTCATCGTCTTACCGTAGATGTTCATGGTCGTCTGAATGCTCGCGTGCCGCATCAGCTCCTTTTGAACACCGAGGGGCGCGCCGACGGTCTCCAGCCATGCGCGATAGCTGTGACGGAAAGCATGCCACCCTAGGTGATTACTGACACCGGCGGCACGACCAGCAGGACGGATATGATCCTGCTGGATGCTGTCCTGGTGATATGGCTTGCCGGTCTCAGGATTTGCGAACAGCCACCCCTCAACTGTCGGGTAGCATTCTGCCCGGTACTGCCGGAGGGAGCTCGCCAGACTCCCATCGATTGGAACAAAATCTCTCGAGCACTCTGTCTTTACCTCGTCTACCCGTCCGTGAACGACGCTGCGCTGAACGAGCAGTGTTCCTTCCTCTAAATCGAAATCGCTCCACTGTAGTCCGACGATCTCACTGACCCGCAGACCGAGGCACCCCCCGACCAACGCCATCGTTCGATACGGTTGACGCAAATGGCGCAGGACGGCATGGAATTGCTCAATCGACAGGACCGTCGGTGGTGTGATACGCTTCGTCCCTCCTTTGACGCGAACAAGCTCAATCGGATTCCGCTGCAGCAGTTCCCAACGGCGGGCACACTCGCAGATGGTGTGCATCAGTCCTCGTATGTGGCTCCTTGTCTTTGGCGCCAAATCCAGCTTTTTGAGCCAGTTTTCAACTGAGATCGGCTTGATATCCGTCACTAGCGTATCTGCCCATCGTGGGCGGATATAGTGGCCGATGTAGGACTGGTATGAACAGCGGGTTGAATAGCGAATCGGCATCTCTTCTTCTTCGTACCGGGCCAGCACGGCCCCAAACAGAGGTACTGGCATGGAAGTCGGCCGATCCGCATTAATGTTCAAGAGCAGAGCCTGCAGCGCAGGAGACTTCCTCGCCGCCGACTGCGTCGGATACTCCGAAAGCGGGCCAAGCGTTATAGTTCTGCGGGTGCGCCGACCTGAGGCGTTCGGTTCGTAATACCGAAACTCCCAAACCGAGTGTCCGCTTCCGCGCTTCTTCACAGTCAAACTGCCGTTCTGGTATCGTGTGCGCGTAAACAAACGACGAACTCCTTTCGTCAGTTACGGCACGAGTGGCGCTTCGAGCTTATCGCGACCGGAGCCATTCGTCCAGTTCGGAGAGGCGAAAACGCCAGAGGTCGCCAATCTGATGGCCTGGAATGATGCCCTTCCGCGCCATCTTCTGCAACGTTTTCGGGTGTATCCGAAGAAAGCTTGCCGCTTCGATCGAATCAACCATCGGCTCGAAGACCGCCGGGTTTCCAACAGCGGAATTCAAAGTGCGGTTACGCGTCACGACCGAGCGCCTCCTGATACTCCAGTGGGGATCACCGGGGGCCTCCAGCGAATGCAGATCTCGTTACGAGCAACAATCGGCCGAATACGACGGTTTTCTCCGTCCGGACAGTAAACATGCCTTTTCAGTGCAAAGTTCATTACCAATAGCCGCCTCCTGAAACGTCGTCCGGATTATCTCCGGACGGGTCGACCTCCTCGTCAAATTGAGCAGTGGGCTTTTCCAAGCCTTCACCAGTTAAGCTCCGTTCTTTCCAATGTTCGACAAAGTGCTGAACGTCTTCTACTGATTCCCGAGCCTCAACTAACTCGCGCAGGGCCTGAACTATGACAGCATTCATCGATTTGTAGCGGGCTGTCGCAAGCATTCGAACCGCCTGATGCAGTTCTACGGGAAGCGTGATGATCGTGCGGACGTTCTTCGCCCTCTTCACATTTCAATTATGCCATCTTGATATCATGATGTCAATATCGAGCAGCAAAAAATGCAAAAAACGGTGGGCTGTTGCGGCGCGCAACTCGGAGCAGGTACTCGTCCACGCGAGCGGGCGCGGCCCGGAGTCGGATGTTGATGTGCTCGGAGCCCGCTGGCAGCCGACATTGGGGCGTATTGGGGCGCATTGTCAAGTGTGCTGGAAGTCATGGTCAGGGTGGAATTCTGGGCAAGATCGGGCCGCGAGGTCCGAACAGGTGTGCAGGAGAGGTTATCAGTATATGGAAAAGACCGTAAGCAAGAAAGATT
>DASRCB010000078.1:0-34711 GCA_035653295.1 Bryobacteraceae bacterium | reverse complement strand
GCTCCGGGGGCCGCGCTTGCGACACGCAGCAAATGATGTGCGACGAAAAACGGTCTGCAGGACACGCCGGTTTAGAGCGGCGCGCCGGCACGAGCACGGAAGAGGCGCGTGCCCGGAGTATAGTGTCGGTCGCAGACTAGCCTGCGTTCGGCTTCGAACCCTGGGCCCGCAGGGAGTTTCTCATCTTCGTAAGGATATCGTTCGCACTTCTTCGCGGCGCCTTCGGCCTGGCGGCCAATATTCTCATCAATTTGGACTGCTCACTCCTGGAGACTGGCGGTGCTGTTCTGGCCACGTCTGTGCGCAACTTATCTGCGTCGCTCTTCAATTTCTTCTCGTATTCCTCATCGAGGGTAGATCGCTTTGAATATGTACTTCCTGATTCCGAACTTATGGACCACTCGAAGATCAATTTGCGCTCGCCTTTGCAGACGCAGTAAGCGGCAATGCTGCATTCGTGCGTTATCCCGATAGCCGCCTCGGCATAGCTGGAGCTATCGCACCAGGAGTTGATATTGCCATTGACGGACCCCTCGGCAGTTACGACGATATCAGCGTAACAGGTATTGAAGGAAACAGGGCCGCTGCTATATTGCGAGACTCTGTCCAGAGGGCCTGAAGGGAGTCTTCCAGTTACCTTAACGTTGGCTTTCGGTGCTCCCGCAGCTTCCCCGGAGATCTCGTAAGATTCTGCACCGTCGCCGGATGATATCGCCAGTTGCGCCGGAGAACTTCCCAGGCTTGAAGACAGCTTTGCGTCGGCGGAAGCAAGCGACTTGCCAAATCCCCAGTCTGACGCAAGCGAATCAACATGTCCTTTGATCTCGCCGGTGACTGAGGCAACAATCAGGCATTGGCAGTCATTGTCGCAGCGCGGCATTTCTACCTTGTAAGTCGTACTCCCCGATCCGTACGATGAGACCGCGTCAACGCCCGCGTATGTGCGAGCGGCATACAACTGCAGCAGTGCACCCTCGATTCTCTTCTGCACCTCATTCCGCGGGCCTTGCCGCAACGCTTCGTCTTTGGGTTTATTGACCACTGTTACCGGCATTTGACAGACATAACCTCCTTTTCGGCCGCACAATCGCGGCGATTCGCAGTCATACAGACCTGTGCCGCTGAAGCATATCGCAAAGCCGAATGGCCGGGCGTTCCCCGGTTGGCGAAAACGTCGTCCTTAACAACATTTAATTTGTTTCGGTGACGACTTCCGAGAGCCTGCTGACAATGATTACCGATCTCTGTCGCTGTGGTGAGCGGGTGTGATGCGCGCCAGGGCGCACGGACTCGTAGCCTTCAGCGGGCCGTCATGGGACGGGGACCGGGGATGGCCGCTCCCTGATAATCGCATCCGCCGCGTTGCCGGCCACGACCCAGGATGCCGAGCCGGCCACCACCGCTTCATCCTCGAACCAGAGGAATCCAAAGTCGTCGATGCACTCCGGGAAGTCGGGCTTGATCACGATATAACCCGGAATGACGGCGCCCGGAATGTACGAGTTATCGGCACGGTTGTTGCTGTAGGTCTTCGTTTTTGAAACCGTGCCGACGCCGGCCACATAGGAAGTGCTGGATACGGGGTGTGTGCCGAGGATGTAATTGACCGCGCGAAGGGTGTATTCCGGGCTGACAAGATCCGGGAACGTCTTGTGCAGGAAGTACATTCTGATGGCCATGTCCACCACGGCGCCCGATCCGCCCCAGGTCCCAACGCTCGGGGGCACGCCGAACGGCGTGGCATCCAGGTGCGCGTCGAGCTGGGCCATGTATGTCTTGACCGCTGCGCGCAGTTGATCTTTCGCGCTCGCGTCCAGATAAGGCAGGGCGCGGACAGCCGTCCAGCCGTGGCTCCCAATTCGCTGCGGAGCGATCATCTGAGGGAATAACTCTCTAAGCCTGGATTTGTACGGGTCGGCGCCATGAGTAGCGATGGTCAGCTCCAAAGCGGCGGGCCAGTCCAGCCCGACATCGGAACCAATCCGCCTGACCGGGGCAGGAGCGGCTGGCGCAGCGCCGGCCACCACACCCTGAGATGCAGCCAGCACGCCCTGCGCGGGAACAGCCGCGGGCGCCGCGCCACCGAATCCGCCGCCGCCCGGAGTTTGCGTCGGGTTGGCCTTCTCCTGGTTCCAGGCTTTGATCGCAGTCTCGAGGCAATCTTTGGCCATGGCGTCATCCCAGCCTTTCAGTACATCGGCCGCCGCGGCCAGCGCGGCGATTGCGTTCCACTGGAAGTACGGGTTGGTCGTGGAGAAAATCCAGCGGTCGTCCGGCCTGCCGGAGTAGTCGCCTTTGACTTCGTTGGGACCGAGCTTCGGGTCATAGATGCGGCCGTCGGTTTTCGTGGCGCCGTCGCCGAGGTGCGTATACTGCCGCAGATCCGGTTCATGGGTGCCGCGGATGGAGTGACCGATGTTTTTGAACTGCGCCAGAATCAGCAATGCGCCGTGCCTGACCTGCTCGACGGCATCCGGCACGCCATCGGGACGGTGCATCTCGACCTGGCGGGCGGCTTCATCCACGGTAAGCTCGTCGTACTTTAGATTGAATTCGCGATACGCCAGCGCGAGGCTCTGAATGACGCTCAGCTGGGCGGGCTCCTCGAGGTCGAAATCGCCGGCATCGTACCAGCCGCCCACGTTCATCCCCGGGATGTGGTCGCCGCCTTTGTACCTGCCGTCCGTCGCCGTAGCCTGATTCCAGCCGTCGAACTGCTCGCCGACGACCGGTGCGAGACGGCCGTCGTCGAAATGTGAAGCCCCGTGCCAGATGCGGTACGCTTCGCGAACGGAGACGTGATCCATCTGAACGGCGAGGTGATGGTCCAGGCTGTCCTGCCAGATCCTGGCGTAAGCGTCCGTGCTGATGGGAAAAGGCGCCGTACGCTGGCCGTCGTATTCGATGACGTAAAGGCCGGGCTCGTTAACCGGGCTGAAGTCGAACTTCGAATAGACATAGCGCAGCCACGGCGTCGAGGCCGTGATCGGGCCCTCGAACGCCTGCTTGTAAGAGCCGTCCTGCATCAGGCGCAGAACTCTCGCCGTCTTCGGTCCACTGTAGTTGGGGTCGAGTTCGAGCACCGCGATCTTGGAGAAACCCGGCGCATAACCGACCTGGCTGTGCGCAATCATCGGCGGCCGCGTCCAGTTCGGAATCACGTCCGGCCTGATGTGCCAAACGATGGCGCCGGTGGTCTGGCCCGACGGGATCAGCGAACGCAGCACGAACCAGCCGTTCTGCGCGCGATCGCGTCCATCGAACAACATGAGGGGAGCGGTATCGGACTTCACGTTGACGCGAGCCAGCGCGTCATCAACGCCAAGCGTGATGCTGGAGCCCTCGGCAAACGGCAGCGGCTGCGTGTATCCTTTTGCCTTGTCCCAGTCCTCGAGATAGTAGGCTTTTTTCGGTTCATCGGGAAGCGGCAGAACCTTGATCATCGGATCGTTCGGCGTTCCGGGGAAGATGCCTGCTTTGGTTCCGTCGACGAGGTAAGCTTTCCCCACGTAGATGGAGGGCAGGAATTCCAGGTTGAAGCCTGCCCGCCCGGCGAGTTTTTCCGGCAGCGGCTTATCGAGATTGATGCTGACTCTTACGCCACCGGGTTCTCCCGCGACCTCGAGGGTGTAGCTGAGACCAAAGGTGGGGAAAGCGAGCCTGGCAGTGAGCCGGTTGTTCGCCTTATCGGCCTGGCGGCCTTCGAGCGTTGCCACCAGGTCCCACTGCTCGGGCGTAGGCATCAGGCGCACGTCACCGTTGGTGGCAATGCGCTGACCGTGGAGAATCATCTCCATCGCCGTGTTCTTTTGATCGACGAAGACGGGGTGGTAAGTGCTGTCGTAAAGAAAGACGCTAAAACCTCGGGTATTCAGGTAATTCCTGTCGGTGACCGTCATGGTGAAGTCGCCGGCGCACAGCCCCGCGCAGGAGGGAAGAGCCAGAACTAGATAAGCTGCCATTCTGATAAGCATAGGGATGAGGAACAACTGCTTCGCTCAACCTATCACGACTCGAAGGACTTCACCCCACGGCGGTAAGCCGTCCCGCGGGCGAGCGGGCGTGATCCATAATCAGACTGGGCGGGGGCGTTGCGAGGCAGACGCCGGCGCGGCGCGGAACGGAGCCGGGCTCTGAGATGACCGGAATCGGCAAAATCGAGCTCGTCTTTCTCTTCCTTTTATTGTTCGTTGTGGTTTTCGGCCTGCTTGCGCGAAGGCTGCGGCTGCCGTATCCCATCGTCATGGTCGTGGGCGGGCTGCTGTTGAGCTTCCTGCCGGGGATCCCGAACTTCACTCTCAACCCGGATCTCGTTTTTCTTGTTGTCTTACCGCCTCTGCTCTACGCCGCTGCCTGGACCACCTCCTGGCGCGACTTCCGTTACAACCTGGTCAGCATCTTTCTTCTTGCCTTTGGGCTTGTCGGATTTACGGTGCTGGGTGTCGCCATCGCGGCCCCTCATATCTTCGGAGGCTTCGACTGGCGGCTTGGGTTCGTGCTCGGTGCGGTGGTCGCGCCGACAGACGCCATCGCCGCAACCTCGATTGCGCGCCGCGTCGGCCTTCCGATGCGCATCGTCGACATTCTCGAAGGCGAAAGCCTGATCAACGATGCTTCGGGCCTTCTCGCGCTGCAGTTTGCGACGGCGATTCTGGTGAGGAACGAAATCCCCGGCGTGCTGGATGGAGCTGTGACGTTCCTGTGGCTGATTACCGGGGGTGTGGGTCTCGGCATCGCCGTGGCCTGGATCATCGACCGCCTGGAGCACCGGATCAATGACGGCCCCATTGAGATCACGCTCAGCATTCTCGTTCCGTATGCGGTTTATCTGGCAGCGGACAAGGTACACGCGTCCGGTGTGCTCGCGGTGGTCTCCTGTGGACTATTCTTATCTCGCGGCAGTTCGCGTTTCTTTTCGCCGTCGGTCCGTATCCAGATCTGGTCCGTTTGGGAAGCGTTGAATTTCGTGTTGAATGGCTTTGTATTCGTGCTGATCGGGCTGCAACTTCCGGTCATACGCGCCGCCATCGGCGCATACAGCGTTTCGACCCTTCTGGCGTATGGCGCGCTGTTCAGCGCGATTCTGATTCTGCTGCGCATCGTATGGGTCTATCCCGGATCCGCGGTTGCGTGGCTGATCCGGACCAGGGTGCTTCACCAGCATGAGCGTTTTCCATCGCGGCGCGGGGTTTTCGTCCTCGGCTGGACGGGAATGCGCGGCGTGGTCTCACTGGCGGCCGCTCTGGCGCTCCCCACGGTCCTCGCGGATGGGAGGCCATTTCCGAATCGGGAGTTGATCGTATTCCTGACGTTCTCGGTGATTTTCGTGACGCTGGTGCTGCAAGGTCTCACGCTGCCGCCTTTGATCCGTGCGATGGGTCTCGCGGGAGCGGCCGGAACACATTGCGAAGAGCAGGAAGCTCGGCAAATCGTGATCAATGCGGCTGTGCGCCATCTCGAGGAGGCGAAAGAGCGGGACGGCGGGGAATTCGCGGAACTGTATGACGACCTGATCGGCCACTACTCACAACGCCTCGCCAGCCTGAAAGCAGCCGGGGGCGATGGCGCGCCGGAAGGGGACCATGCGCGATACGCCACGCTGGCGCTGGAAGCATTGGGTGTGGAACGTGAGACGGCAATTCAACTCCGGGATGAGGGTCGCATCAACGACGAAGTGCTGCGTCGTATCGAGCGCGAGCTGGACTTATCGGAATCGACAATAGCATCGCTGGACGAAACGGGCTGAGCCTATGTGAATCAGCTGCCGGCGCAGTTAACGGTAGCCCTGCCAAACATATTCGAGCGCTTCGGGCAGGGTCTGCTCTTTCATGGCGCGGTCGCAGTGGCCCGCGTTTTTCACGAAGAGGAACTGGTACTGATAGCCTTTGGCCGCGAGCGCTTTGGCCATATTCTCGTTGGCCACGACCCAGTCGTGCATGCCATCGCGCATGACGTTGGGATTGTAGAGGTCGCGGTCGCCTACCTCCATCCAGATGCGAATCGGCTTTTTCGGGGAGTCCGGGATCAGAGACTCATGGAATCCCCAGGCGCCGTGCGGGGTCGCCGGGTTCGGCGGCCACTGCTGATTTGTGAAAGTGCCGGAGTAACTGAGAACCCGGCGGTAGAGATCGGGATGATACCAGGCCATGATCATCGCGGCTGCCGCTCCGGAACTGCACCCCATGGTGGCGCGGGCGTTCGGATCGCGGGACAGCTTCACGTTGTATCGTTTCTCCACCAAAGGCAATAATTCCGTCTCAATGAACTCGGCGTAGCGGCCGGACATGGTGTCATATTCGAGGCCGCGTTCGCTGCCCTGGGCGTCGCCGCCGCCGTTGCCGACGGAGATTGCGATCATCGCCGGCACGCGATGCTGCGCGATGAGGTTATCGAGAGCGGTGAACAGCATCGGGTCGGGCCCATCCGCGCCGACAATGAACGGAGCAATCGTTCCACGCACATATTGTTTCGGAACATAGACGGCGACCTTGCGCGTGTATGGCGCGGGGTGACTGGCGGTGACCACCAGTTTGGCCGGGTCGTTCGGGTCCGGAGCGCCGAATGTGCCGGGGTCGCGGGCGATTCCGGGATAGAGTTTGCTGTCGCCGGAGTCCATCGTGAAGTCGTAAACCGTACCCTGTGGTACGGCTTCGCTGCGCGACATCTCCGGCGCGGGTGTGTGCGTCGGCCCAACGATAAAGTTGCCATTCTCGGTGGGTGAAGGCAGCGAGCCGTCGGGGAGGTCGGTGGCTTGAACGTAACCGGGCGTATGCGGGTCGCGAACCGGGGGCGCCGGGCGCGGTGTTTTCGGCGCGGTCTGCTGGGCGGCGAGCGAGACCGCGACAAACAGGCAGGTGGGAATGAGGCGGAGCACAGATTGATTTTAATAGGGCGATGCGCGTTCGAGAGATCGCGCGCGATTGCGCACAGCTTGCCGTTGGGCGCCAAGGGCGGGTTAGTTCGACGCGGCTCGCGCCTGGCCGCAGAACAACTCCGCCGCGCCGGGCTTCATGGCCAGCGCTATCAGCGCGGCCGGGATTAACGGCAATGGCACGATGAAGTCTACAGGACCTGCATTCATGCTGGCCTGCGGCATTTCGGGAACTTTAGCGGTACACGGGTCCTGCACGATGACCACTCCTCCGACATGGCGAATGATCTGTGCTCCCCTTGCGCCGTCATTCAGGTATCCGCTCAGCACGATGCCGAGCGTCTCGGAACCATAGCTGAGCGCGGCGGAACTAAGGAGCAGGTCGCCGGAGGGACGCCCGTTGAGGACGCGCTCGCGGACTGGCGTGATCAGAAGACGGTTGCCGGCGATCAGTGTATGGCAGCCCGGCGGGCCTATGAAGACAGTCGACGGCTCGAGCGGTTGCCCATCTCGCGCCCAGCAGACCCGCAGCCCGGTTCGAACCTGGAGGATATCGACGAAGCAACTTGTCTGGGTGGGGCCGAGGTGCTGAGCCACCACGATCGGTATCGGAAATGCGTGCGGCAGGCTCGCGAGCAGCGTGGTGAAAGCGTCGAGCCCTCCCGCCGACGCTACCGCAACAGCAACCGAAAAACGACGGCCGCCGCTATGTTCGGTTGAGAACACATACCCATCCTACTTCGATCCGCTCGCACAGTGCACGATTGGGAACACAAGGTTGACGGCAACAAATAGAGGATATGCAGCGTCCCCGTTTGGGGAGGCATCGCGTCCAAATGGCGAGCCGTCAAACGTGGGGCAATGTAATTCTTGATGCGATGCCCGAACGGGAGTTCGCGAAATTCCTCGCGCAACTGGAGCATATTGAACTTGGGATCAAAGATGTCTCGCAGGAGCCCGGAGAACCTGTCCGTAAAGTCTTCTTCCCGGTCGATTGTGTGTTCTCTGTCGTTGCCAATACAGACGACGGAGGCGTGGTGGAGGTTGCGACCATGGGCTCCGAGGGGTTGGCCGGCCTCTCGGTATTTCTGGGACACGCGCAGAGCACGCTGACGGCGTTCTCTCAGATTCCCGGGGCAGCGTGGTCCACCAGCGCGGAGTATTTTCGGGACGCCGTCAACAACGGATCGTGGCTGCGGCAGGTTCTGCAACTCTATACGCACTGTCTGATGCTGCAGATCTCCCAGGGTGTTATCTGCAATGCCCGGCACGATGTGACACAGCGTTGTGCTCGCTGGCTGCTCATGTCGCTCGACCGGGTCAAGCGGCGCGATTTTCAGCTCACGCAGGAGTTCCTGGCGCAGATGCTCGCGGTCGGCCGGGGCAGTGTCAACCAGGTTGCGACCAGGTTTCAAGCCCAGGGCATCATCAGGTACAGCCGCGGTCGAATGAGCATTCTGAAGCCCGAACTCCTGCGGGAAATCACGTGCGAGTGCTACGACAAGATCGCGGACGAGTATAAAAGATTTGGCCGCGAAATCCGCCGGATGTAAGACAACGGCGACACAAGTGGCATTCCAGGCCGATACGTTCCTGCTCGACGCGATTTAGCGGGCTGCTCGCGCGAGCGGGACAGTAACCGACATTACCCCGCGAATAGCCCGAAAGTACATCACCATACACAAATGCAGAAATGTTCCGCGACAGCTTACTCATGTTGTAATCGCGCTCGCGGCATGCTAAAAGTGAACAAACCCTGATTGATCCACGACGATCATTTGTATCCTGGTGGCTGCTTCGTGCGGTAGCGCAGCTGATTCACATACAGCAAAAGGAGAACGGAATGACGAGAGCAAGGCTGTGTCTCTCAATCGCGGCGCTGGCGATGGCCGGCTCCGCTTCGGCCAGCCCGATGATTACTGTCCTGTACGATCCAACTGCCAGCTTCAGCACTGCCGATAAAACGGCGATTCAAAACGCTGTCAATTTCTATGCATCGAACATGACGAGTAACCTGAATCTGACTGTTGCCTTTGGGTCACAGGCCGGCGGAGGGGGGAGTTCGGAGTGGTCGACGCAAACCGTGTCTTACAACAGCTATTACACCGCATTACTTGCCAATTCGTCAGGGGATGCGACGGATACCGCGGCCATCGCCAGCCTGGGCGGCGGCTCGCATGTCAATAATCCGGTCACAGGCTCAACGGACATCGATCTCAACACCTCTCTGGCGGTGTTGCTCGGTCTGACGTCCGAATCGCTGAGTTCGTTTGGGCACTGCGGCGGGCTTAGCGCCGACGCTTGTATCACCATCAGTCAGGCCGCTCTGAATACGGGAGGCAGTCCGCTTGCGGGCCTTGGCGGGATCGTGCAGCACGAAATGGACGAGGTCCTGGGAACCGCTTCAAACCTGCCGAACGGCGGCGGCTCGCTGCCGGCGAATCCTTTGGAAGCCGATCTGTACCGGTACAGCGCTCCCGGCGTTCGCAGCTTCGCTTTGAACACGTCCACCGACGTGCCCTGTACGGGATCACCCACTGCGTACCTGTCGGTAAATGGCGGCGTGACCAACCTGAACAATTACAACAACTGTAATAATGGCGGCGACTACGGTGACTGGAGCGGCGTGGACGGCTTACAGGTGCAGGATGCATTCGGGCCTGACTCGCAGGCAGCCGCACTGAGTCTCTCTTCGCCGGAGGTGGCGCTGCTTGACGCCGATGGTTACAACTTCGTAACTGCCGCGACTGCTGTTCCCGAGCCCGCCTCCCTGGTCCTGGTGTTTGCGGGGCTGGCGGCCATCACATCGGTTCGGAAACGATCCCGGCCGGTATAGGCGCGAAGCGAGCCCGGGAACCTTACCAGAAGTGCCAGGCGACTACAGTCGGTTTGCCGGGCGTGCCACCGATTACCTTGACATGGATCACAAACTGGAGGTTCTTCTGCTTCCAGGCCGGCGGCGCATTGCGCAGCGCTTCCGCGAGCAGGGCGGGGCTGGTGACCAGCTCGGCCGCTGAATTTGTTCCGTACTGCGTGATTCCGGAGAGTTCGACCAGCATGGCGCCGGTCTCGGGATGGAAGACGCGCGAGATGATGGCGTAGTCTTCATCCGTACGGCGATCCGCGGGCAGGTTGGGCAGCGCCCAGGCGGTGGGTTTGCCGTAGTCGGTGACCATGCGGGGGACGCGATCGGCATCGATGAAGAAGCGCATCTCACGGCTGATTTCTTTCCAGCGCGTATAGGAGTAACCGATCAGCACGGTGGGCGCGCTGCGCAGATCGGCGAAGGTGGCCTCTCCGCCGACCTTCATTTGCCAGCTGCGGTGCATGCCGGCCAGCATCTGCATGATCCGCGAAGCGGCCACCAGATCTCCGCCGCCGACGAACTGGTCGTTGAGCAGGACGTAGTGGTTAGGGGCGTCCAGATTGTAAACGGGGACGAATGCGGCGGTCAGCAGCACGGGCGTCGACCCCTGTACGACGGGTTGCCAGAATTCGTCGACGACGGTATCTTTGTGCCGCGGCCTCAGCAGCCAGAGAGTGGCGCCTGCGGCGATCAGGACAGCGATGGCGGCGAACAGCCATGACCGGCGGCGGCTGTTACGGGGCGCAACTACGGGCGTCGTTGCGGGGCCCAGCTGGGGAGCGATGAAGGGGCGGAACTCGGGTACATAGGTTCCCGCGGGCAGTTCGATGCGGAGCCTGGCGGACCTTCCTTCACTGGCGTAGTAGCGGTCGAGCCGTTTTCTGACCTCGCCGGCTTTGACCCGAACGGTGGCGTCGTCGGCGGGGTCGTAGTGTGGCGGCCGGCCGTAAACATCGATGCCGATGGTGCGCTCTTTGAGCGAATCGCCCTTGCCATTCAGCGTGTTTTCGACGACGTACCGCAGGAAATCCTGGCTGCGGTGGCTGGAGCGAAACTCCTGGCTGCCGAGGACGCGGCCGAGTTCCTCACGCACATCCGCCGCGGAGACGTGTGCGGCCGAGCCCGAGCCATGTTGAGACGACATGGCCGGAATATGGCCCTCAGCCATTCAGTAACGTCCAATGCCCCTTGGAGCAATTGTAACGGATCGGCGTCCGGGGGAGCGGGGGCGTCCGGAGGCGGGCAGTAACAATGCTCGCAAGCTGTTGCTCCCGGCGCGGTTGCGCGTGTTACGAACGTGTTCCGAACACCCGACAACGGTTACGAACTGGAACTCTAATACAAAAGGATTAATGATCTTGGAATCGGCTCCCTTCGGTTTAGTGGGAGAGTCTCGCGGGAGCCCATTCAGGTATGAGGTTAAGGAAAGGAGCTTTGATGCACACGAAGCGCCATTCAGCAGTGTGGCTCACACTGTTCGTTCTTGCTGTCTTCGCCGCGATCGTACCGCTTCAGGCGCAGACGGTTACGGCAACGATTACGGGTCAGGTGACGGACCCGAGCAACGCGCCTGTGCCGGGCGCGAAGATCACGGCAACGGATACGGAGCGCGGCACGCAGTACACGACGACGTCGAATCCGGACGGCCGTTATACGCTTTCGAACGTGCCCGTGGGCACGTACGACGTGAAGGTGGAGAACGCGGGCTTCCAGACCGCAACGCAGTCGAACCTGGTCCTGCAATTGAACCAGGTAGCGAAGCTTGACGTCCAACTTCAGGTGGGGAACCTGACCCAGACGGTCGAGGTCACCTCCGAGGCGCCGCTGCTTCAGACGGAATCGACTCAGGTGGGGCAGGTGATCGATCAGCGCACCAATGAGAGCCTGCCTCTGGCGACCCGCAACTACGTGCAGCTGACGCTGCTCACGGCCGGCAGCACGCATCCCGACCCATCGAGTTTCACCAATGGACAGACGACCTCCGGCAGCGGACGTCCGTACGTGAACGGCAACCGGGAGCAGGCCAATAATTTCATGCTGGACGGCATGGACAACAACCAGGTCTCGGACAACCTGGTGGGGTATGCGCCCAGCGTGGACGCCATTCAGGAATTCAATGAGATAACCCAGAACGCGCCGGCCGAGTTCGGCAACTACATGGGCGCGATCGTCAGCACGGAGATCAAGTCGGGCAGCAATCAGTTCCATGGGGACCTGTTCGAGTTCTTCCGGAACAATGTGCTCAACGCGAATTCGTGGTCGAACAACTGGAACGGCGCCCCTCGGCCACAACTGCGCTGGAACGAGTTCGGCGGGACGATCGGCGGACCGATCAAGAGGGACAAACTGTTCTTCTTCGCCGATTACCAGGGGCAGCGATTTGACACGCCCACCAGTCTGGGCGCCACCAGCGTGATGACTCAGGCGGAGCGCAACGGCGACTTCTCCGCGCTGCTCTCGCTGAAGACCCCGGTGCAGCTGTACAACCCCTTCAGCGTCACCAATGGCCAACGCAACCCGTTCGCGGGAAACAAAATCCCGAGTAACCTGCTTTCACCGGTGGCGCAGAAGATCCTCAGCGACACCTCGATTTACCCGCTGCCGACCGGCTCCGGGCTGAACAACAACCTGCTGTACGCCAGCCATACCTATATCAATGGCGATCAGGGCGACGCCAAGGTGGACTGGAACATCTCAGAGAAGGACCGGCTGTTCGGCCGTTACTCGCAGAGCTTCATCACGAATCCGACCACCAATAACATCCCCATCTTCTACAATTCGTTCGCGAACCTTCCGGCGCACAACGGCGTGCTGGACTGGACGCGCTCGGTGTCGCCGACCATAGTTAATGAACTGCGCTTCGGCGTGAACTATGTGTTCATCAACAATGGCGGCGCGGCGAACGGGGTTAACGGGCTGGCGCAAACGGTGGGACTGCCGGATATTCCGTCATCGTTCCTGCCGGCCATGAACTTCGGCGGCGGGTTTGCGGCGACCATCGGCAACGCTGACATTTATCAGCTATTCGCCGATACCGTAATCCAGTTCGGGGACACGGTGAACATCACCAGGGGCGCACACTCGATGCATGCCGGCTTCCAGGAATGGCGGCAGCGAATCGACACGTTCTATTCCGGGAACAACGGCAGAGCAGGGTCGTTCAACTTCGATGGCCGCTACACGGCGGGTCCGAACCCGCTCGCGGTAGCGGGCAGCGGTTCGGGTCTGGCCGAGGCGGACTTCCTCATGGGCCTGCCTGCTTCCATCGGCGGTGGCGTGAACGGCGGCACGTGGGGCCAGCGCTCCGGCGTGATCGCGGCGTTCTTCCAGGATGACTGGCACGTGCGGCCGAACCTGACCCTGAACCTGGGCCTGCGCTGGGAACTGCACACGCCCTGGGTCGAGGTGCACAATCGCCAGGACAATTTCGGGTTGTTCACCGGGACTGTGTACTACGCCGGCCAGAGCGGCTGCGCGTATAACAACTGCGATGCTCTGTACAACCAGTACAACGGGATCACGAATTTCCAGCCGCGCATCGGCCTGGCCTGGAACCCGTGGAAGAACACGGTTGTTCGCAGCGCGTACACCCTCTCGAACTATCTGGAGGGCACCGGAACCAACCTGCGGCTGCCGATCAACCCTCCGTTCGCGCATGAAACGGACGCGAACTATACCTCAGAACCGCTGCCGGGATCGACGCTCGATCAGGGCTTCGCCACGCTGCAGCCGACATCGAATCCGTTCCAGGGCGCTCTGATTCGCCTTTGGGATCCGAACATTCGTCCCGCCGTCTCCAATCAGTGGAGCTTCACCATCCAGCAGCAGCTCACGAACTCTCTGACGCTGCAGGTAGGCTACGTAGGCCAGCGCACCACGCACCTCATGGTGCCCATGCCTTACTTCCAGAAACAGCTGCTCCCCGATGGCACTGTGGTGGGCAGCCCGTATCTGTCCGGCAACCCCACTGTGTATAACGCCATCAGCCAGATCTCGGGCACGGCGTCGAACGGCGACCAGAGCTATAACAGCCTGCAGGCGGTGCTGCAGAAGCGGCTCAGCGGCGGGCTGGAAGGCTCCGTCGCATACACGTATTCCAAGTGCATGACCAACTCCAGCGGTTACTACGGCAGCTGGGGCGGTCAGACCACGCCGACTTCCCCCTATTTCCAGAATCTCTACGACATGAAGTCGGAATGGGGCCCCTGCTATTACGATACGACCCACATCCTCACGTCCTACGCCGTCTATGATGTCCCGGTCGGCCGTGGGCGGACCTTCGGAAAAGACATGAATCGGGTGGCGGACGCGTTCCTCGGCGGCTGGCAGATCAGCCCGATTCTCACCCTGCACACAGGATTCGCGCTGACCCTCAGCGGTCCGGATGCTTCGGGCACGAACTCCCGCGGCGCGAGGCCGGACTGCATCGCTCCACCGCACGTATTCGGATACCAGAACTCGCCTTTGGGCGGATACCAATGGTTCGATCCGAACTCCTACGCGGCGCCAGCGCCGCACACCTTTGGCACATGCGGTGTCGGTACGGTGCGAGGACCGGGTTTAAAGAACCTGGATCTCAGCCTCGGCAAGTTCTTCAACTTCACCGAACAAAAGAAGCTCGAGTTTCGAGCCGAGGCTGTAAACCTGACCAACACACCAATCATCAACTCGCCAAATACCGGACTGGGCAGTACAGTCGGTTTGGCGCAGAGCTCGCAACCGGGCAGACAGGTGCAGCTGGCTTTGAAGTTGTATTTCTGATCGTCTGCGAACGGGTGGGGAGCCGCATCTTTTTCGCGGCTCCCTCTCTCCTCGAACTACCATCGATGTATGCGAACCAGCGCGATTCCGGCGTTCGTTATCATTCTGCTCATCGGTGGCGCGGCAGCTTCCGAGCCGCAAAAACAGGCCCCTCCGCCGGCCGCGCCGGCTGGAATCGACCGGGGTATCGATCTTGCGAGGCACGGGCGATGCGCGGAAGCTTTGCCTGTTCTTCGTAAAGCCATTGGCGTAATCAAAGACAAAGAACGCGAGCGACGCGTCGGGATGGCCGGAGTACGCTGCGCCGTGAGCGCCAACCAACAAATCGACATCGCGCGCTTCCTCGACTGGATGGAGCGCGATTTTCCTCACGATCCCGAGGTTCTCTACACGGCGACGCACGCGTATTCCGACCTGTCCATTCGCGCATCGCAGGAAGTGATGTTTACCGCGCCAGCTTCGCCTCAGGTCCACGAGCTTAACGCGGAAGCGCTGGAGACGCAGGGCAAGTGGGACGAGGCGCTGTCCGAGTACCGGATCGTGCTGCAACGCGATCCGAACCTTCCGGGCATTCATTTTCGAATTGGCCGCCTGATTCTCTCGCGCCCAAAAGCCGCGACCACGGCCGAAGACGCCCGCCGGGAGTTTGAAGAGGAGCTGAAGATCGATCCGTATAACTCCGGCGCCGAGTACGTGCTGGGCGAGCTGGCCCGGCAGGCGGACAAACCGGCCGAAGCGGTTGAACATTTCCAGCGTGCGGCGAACCTGGACGCCGGCTTCATGGATGCCTGGATCGGGCTGGCGCGTTCCCTCATGGCCGAGGAGAAATACGCCGACGCCGTGGCGCCGCTGCAGCACGCGGAGAAGCTGCAGCCCGCCGACCCGGCGCCTCACTATTTCCTGTCCGTTGCGTACCGGCGGCTGGGCCGGGTCGACGACGCAACGCGCGAAGCCGAAGCGCACAGCAAGGCAATGGACGCCGCCCGGCAGGCGAAGCAGACCGTGGGTGAAGGCATCATCGGACCCCAGCCTGCGCAAGGCCAGCCCTCCGGCCCTCCCGGGCCATGAAGGCGATGGCCATCCGTCCGCGCAGCGCAATTACAGCCATCATGGGCGGGTTGGCCGCCCTGATCGCATCCGCTGCGGCAGTGACGGGATCGGCAACGGCGCCCGCCGTACAGTTCACCAACGAAACCAAAGCCGCCGGCATCGAGTTCCGCCATTACAAGGGCGAGAACGGTATCTCAACGATTCTCGAAGAGGCCGGACCGGGCGTTTGTGTCGCCGACTTCGACGGCGACGGTTACCCGGACATCTATTTCGTGAACGGCCGCGACCTGTACAACCGCGGGATTCAGATGCGCAACGCGCTGTACCGGAACAACAGAAACGGGACATTCACGGACGTGACCGAGTCAGCGGGCGTGCCGGGCAACGCCTACGGACTGGGCTGCGTGTGGGGGGATTACGACAACGACGGCTTCCCCGACTTGTACGTGACGCAGTACGGGACGAACATTCTCTATCACAACAACGGCAACGGCACATTCACGGACGTCACGGCGAAGGCGCATGTGGACGGCGCCGACTTTGGAACCGTGTTCCACACCGGCGCGACGTTCTTCGATTACGATCGCGATGGGCGGCTCGATCTGTATGCCGGCGGGTACGCCAATTTCGGCCCGCAAAGCCGGCGGACCTGCGCCATCGGATATGGCGTGGTGGCGAGCTGCCGTCCGTCGGTTTACGGCGGGTCCGCGCCGGTGCTGTATCACAACAACGGCGACGGCACGTTCACCAACGTCACTAAGCGCGCGGGCATGTACCGCACCAATGAACTGAATCTCGCCGTCGCCGCCGCGGACTACGATAACGACGGCTGGCCGGACCTGTTCGTGGCCAACGACGGTATCGAGGCGCGCCTTTACCATAACAACCGCAATGGCACATTCACCGAGATCGCGCTGCCCACGGGCGTTGCGCTGACGGCGGACGGGATCGCCATGGCAGCCATGTGCATTTCATTCGGCGATTACAACAACGACGGCAACCTCGGCCTTTTCATCTCGGATTTCCAGGACGCGGAAGACCATATCTGGCACAACAACGGAAAAGGTCTGTTCGATGAGGTCAGCGATAAGGTTGGCATCGGAGAGATCACCAAACATCTGCTGAGCTTTGGCGGCGGCTTCTTCGATTTCGACAACGACGGGTTGCTGGACCTGTTCATCGTGAACGGTCACGTGTACCCGGGCGTCGAGAAGACCGACCCCGAGGTCCACTACAAGCAGATCAACACGCTGTTTCACAACATCGGCGGACGCTTCGCCGATGTGACGAAAAGCTCGGGCCCGGGCTTCGAAACACCGTACGCCGGCCGTGGCGCGGCATTTGCAGACTTCGATAACGACGGCAACGTTGACGTGGTGGTGGCCAACAACGGCGATCCGCCGCTGCTGCTTCGAAACCACGGCGCAGGGGGCAACCACTTCCTGTCGCTGCGTCTGGTCGGACGCAAAAGCAACCGCGACGCCACGGGAGCGCGCGTGCGCCTGCGGAGCGGCGGTGTATGGCAGCTGCGCGAAATCTACGCCGGCGGCAGCTATCTGTCGCACAGCGATCTGCGCGCCCACTTTGGCCTGGCTCAGGCCGGGAGCGCGGATGAAGTGGAAGTGATCTGGCCCAGCGGGCTGCGGCAGCAGTTTCGCGATGTCCCGGCCGACCGTTTCTACGTTCTGGAGGAAGGCGGAAAACTCGCGCCGCAGGCGGCGGCGCGCGGGAACTGATTGCCATGTCGCGGATGCTGGAGGACATACGGCAGGAACCGGCGGTGCTGGAATCGGCGCTGCGGGCGGAGGTGGCCACCTTTCGCGGCCTCTGCTCGCGGTTCGAGAAAGAGCGCCCGCGGTTCGTCGTGCTCGCCGCCCGCGGAACGTCGGATCACGCCGCGCAGTTCGGCCGGTATCTGATCGAGGTAGCGACGGGCATCCCGGTTTCGCTGGCGGCGCCCTCGGTGTTCACGTTGTATCGCGCGGAGATGGATTTCCGCGAGGTGCTGTACGTCGGGGTGTCGCAGTCGGGCGAGTCGATGGACGTGAACGCCTGCATCGGGCGCGCGCGCGAGCTGGGGGCGACCACGATCGGAATCACGAACGAGCCCACGAGCACGCTGGCGCGCACAGCCGAGCGCCTGGTGCAGCTGCACGCCGGATCCGAAACCGGCGTCGCCGCCACGAAGACCTGGGTGTCGCAGCTGCTGAGCATGTACCTGCTGACGTGGAGTCTGGGCGCGGATCTGACGCTGGAGCAGATCCGGCACATTCCCGAATGGACCGCCGCCGCGCTGCAGCTGGAGCCGGAGATTGCCGAGCGCGCGCAGCGCTACGCCTTCGCGGAGAAGGCGCTGGTGGTGGGCCGCGGTTTCAACTACGCCAACGCCCTCGAGTTCGCGCACAAGCTGATGGAGGTCTGCTACGTCGTGGCCGAGAGTTTCTCGTCGGCGGACTTTCTGCACGGGCCCATTGCTCTGGCGGAGCGTGGAGTCCCGGCGTTCGCGTTCGCGCCGCCGGGGCCGACGTGGCCGGGGATCCGCGATACGCTTGCGCGTCTGGAGACCGCCGGTTCGTCGCCGCTGGTGATCACCGACGAGAGAAACGCCGAGGCGCGCGCGCGCCGTTCGGTGATCGCGCTGGCGTCCGTGGACGGCCAGGATCCGTCGCTGCCGGTGGACGCGCTCACGGCAATTCCTTACGCCGTTCCCGCGCAGTTGCTTGCGGCGCATATCGCCGAACATAAGGGCCTCGATCCCGATCAGCCGCGGATGTTGGCCAAAGTGGCGCAGACGATATGAGACGCGGCGGACATTGCAGGCCAAAGGCCTGCTTCACATGAAGAAACCAAGCCATCCCGCGCTGTGGGTGCCTACCCTCTACTTCGCCGAGGGCGTGCCGTTTTTCGCGGTCTCGCTCATCGCGGCAATTCTCTACAAACGCATGGGCGTGCCCGATGATGTCAACGCCCTCTACACCAGCTGGCTGCTGCTGCCGTGGTCGCTGAAGCCGCTGTGGAGCCCGCTGCTGGAGATGTTCCGCACGAAGAAATTTTTCGTCGTGCTGCTGGAACTGGTGGGCGGACTGTCGCTGGCGGGCGTTTCCCTGCTTCTTCCGCTGCCGCACTATTTCGCATTCACGCTGGCCCTGTTCGCGGTGGTCGCGTTCTGTTCCTCAACTCACGACATCGCCGCCGACGGGCTGTATATCGCCAGCCTTTCGGAGAAGCAGCAGGCGGCCTACGCAGGATGGCAGGGCGGGTTCTACAACGTGGCGCGGTTTTTCTCCCAGGGCGGACTCATCATTCTGGCCGGCTATCTGGAATTCCGCATGGACGTGCCTCACGCATGGATGGCGATCTTCGCCGCGATGGGCGGCATCATGATGGCCCTCAGCGGCTGGCACGCGCGCGTGCTGCCAACGGGCGGCGAGTCGCGGCACTCCGAAACGCTGGCGCAGATGAGCGCCACCTTCCGAGATGTGGTGGTCAGCTTCTTTCGCAAGCCGCACATCTGGGTCTTCATGCTGTTCATCTTTCTTTACCGAATGGGCGAAGGGCAGGTGCTGAAGATCGGCCCGCTGTTCATGCTCGCCGGCCGCGCCCACGGCGGCCTCGGTCTGCCAACCGACCAGGTCGGCATGTACAACACCGTAGCCACCGTCGCATTCATCGGGGGCAGCGTGCTGGGCGGCTATTTCACTTCGTGGCTGGGTCTGCGGCGGGCCATGCTTACGCTCGTCTGCGCGATGAACTTCCGCCTGCTCGCGTGGGTTTATCTGAGCATGGCCGCGCCGACGAATTTTATCGCGATCGCGGTGGCGCTGAGCATCGATGCCCTTGGGTACGGGTTCGGTTTCGTGGGCGTGATTCTGCTCATGATGCAGGAGATCGCGCCGGGCAAATACCAGACCGCGCATTACGCCTTCGCCACGGCGCTGATGAACCTCGGGCTGATCGTGCCCGGTCTGGTGAGCGGCAAGATCGAAGTGGCGCTCGGATACCGCAGCTTTTTTGTGTGGGTGGTGGTGTCGGCGCTGCCGGCGGTGCTGCTGGCGAAGTTCATCCCCATCCACAAAGAGACGGCTTCGCAGCCGGCGGTGCAAACCGCCGAAGCGTAAACTCATGGCCCTCACACTGGAACAAGCGGCGGGACAGCGGTTCCTGCTCAGCTTCAAAGGGAAAGACCGGCTGCCGGAGGCGCTCGTCGCGGCGCTCCGGCGGCAGCATGTTGGCGGCGTGGTGTTATTCCGCGCGAAAAACATGGGCACGCTGGCCGAGCTTCGCGGGCTGACGGCGGAGCTGCAGAAAGCCGCCGCGGACAGCGGACAGCCGCCGCTGCTGATCGCCGCCGATCAGGAAGGCGGGCAGCTGATGGCCATCGGCGACGCGACTCCGTTCCCCGGCAACCTGGCGCTGGGCGCCACGCGGTCGGAGAAGCTGGCGTATCGCGTGGGGCGCGCGCTCGGCCGTGAGGCGGCGGCCGTTGGCATCAACGTCGATTTCGCGCCGGTGTGCGATGTGAACGTCAACCCGCGCAACCCGGTGGTGGGCACGCGCTCGTTCGGCGAGGATCCGGCGCTGGTGGGGCGGCTCGCCGCTGCGATGGTCAAAGGCCTGCAATCGGCGGGCGTCGCGGCCACGGCGAAGCACTTCCCGGGTCACGGCGATACGGGCAGCGATTCGCATCATGCCGCGCCGGTTCTGACACACGACCTGAAGCGCATCCGTCGGGTCGAGCTTCCTCCGTTTCAGGCTGCCATCGAGGCGGGCGTCCGGTTGGTCATGACCGCGCACATCGTTCTGCCGGCGCTGAACGGCGGCTGCGATACTCCCGCCACGCTCTCACCGCAGATTCTGAAGGGGCTGCTGCGCAAGCGGCTCGGATTCGCAGGCGTGGTGGTGACCGACGCGATGGACATGAACGCCATGGAACAGGGGCCGGGCTACATCGGCGACTCGCTGGCCGCTCTGGCCGCGGGCGCCGACCTGCTGTTGTTCAACCACGACCTGTCGAAGCTCGAGCCCGCGTACGCAACGTCGGTGCAGGCGGCCCGGCGCGGGTTGATGTCCCTTGAAGAGATGCAGGCTGCCGCTGCCCGCGTGCTGGCATTGAAGAAGTGGCTGGCGCGGCAGAAGCAGCCGGAGCTGGCGGTGGTGTGCTGTACGGAGCATCAGGCGCTCGCCGCCGAGGTTGCGCGCAAATCGGTCACACTGGTGCGCAACGAGGGCCGGCTGCTGCCGCTTCGGCTGGCGGCGGACGCGCGGATTGCGGTTGTCGTTCCGCAGCCCGAAGATCTGACCCCCGCGGACACGTCGTCGTACCTCATCCCGCAGCTTGCGGCGGCAGTCCGTCGGCATCACGCTGGGATGGAGGAGATCATGATCGGGATGAATCCGGATGCCGCCGGCGTGCGCGCTGTCGCCGATCGGCTCGCGGGGTGCGATATCGTCATTGTCGGGACGATCAATGCCGCGGCGGGCTCCGGCCAGGCCGATCTGGTGAATGCGCTGATCGAGCGCGGAACGCGGGTCGTTGCCGTTGCGCTGCGCATGCCGTATGACCTGGCCGCTTATCCGGGCGTGAAGACATACGCATGCACGTACAGCATCCTGCCGCCCTCGATGGACGCGCTGGCGGATGCGCTGTTCGGAAAAATTCCATTCACGGGCCGACTCCCGGTCAGTATTCCCGGCTTAGCGATACATTAGAACCGTGCAAATCAGGCCATCGATCACTCCGCCGCTGCATCCGGGCTTTGTTCCCGCCGCGCTCTGGAATCGCGCGTACCGCGAGCGGGCCGGCGATGGGGGAGAGCCGCTGGCCATCGCTCTGGAGCGGCCGAATGGGAACGTGTCGTTCTTCGATACGCGCATCCTTCCGCACACGCCCGAGAACCGCGAGCTGAACTGGACGTATGTCGAGCGCCTGCTGAAATTCCTGCTTTGGCAAAAGGGCGGGAATCGGGTGACGGTGGCGGGCAACGGCGAGGTGGCGTGCTGGCTGGCCGGGGTTTACGCTCCCGAGGGGCGGCGCGCGTTCGATTACGAATTCATGGGCGAGCGCGTCTACCGGGCGCCGTTCGAGATTCGCTGGGTTGCATACGACAAACGCCCCGAGCAGCGTGAGAGCGCGAATCCGCTTGGGCGCCATCGCGACGGCTGTCGCATTGGGTTCGACCTCGGCGGCAGCGATCGCAAATGCGCCGCCATGATGGACGGCGAGGTCGTGTTCAGTGAAGAGGTGGTCTGGAACCCTTATTTCGAGACCGATCCCGAGTATCATTACCGGGGCATCGACGATTCGCTGCGCCGGGCGGCAGCGCATCTGCCTCGCGTCGACGCGGTCGGCGGGAGCGCGGCAGGCGTCTATGTGGACAACGAGGTGCGGGTCGCCTCCATTTTTCGCGGCCTTAGCGCGGAACAGTTCGATAAGCACATCCGCCGGATCTTCTTCCGCCTGCAGGAGGCCTGGGGCGGCGTGCCGTTCGTGGTGGTGAACGACGGCGATGTCGCCGCGCTGGCCGGCTCCATGGCGCTGAACGATAACGCCGTGCTGGGTCTGTCCATGGGCACCAGCCAGGCAGGCGGCTATGTGACGCCCGAGGGCAACATCACCGATTGGTTGAATGAGCTCGCGTTCGCGCCCATAGACTACGCCGTGGACGCGCCCGTGGACGAATGGTCCGGCGACGGCGGCGTGGGCGCGCAGTATTTTTCGCAGCAGGCGGTGGCGCGGCTGCTTCCCGAGGCGGGCATCGATGTTCCGCACGATATGCCGTTCGCCGAGCGGCTTCTGCGCACGCAGGAGCTGATGGCGGCGGGCGACGAGCGCGCGCATCGGATTTACGAAACAATTGGCGTGTATTTCGGATATGGAGTGGCGCACTACGCCGATTTCTACGACCTGCGGCACGTGCTGGTGATGGGACGGGTCACGACCGGCGAAGGCGGGAACGTGATCCTGGACACGGCGCGGCGCGTGCTGGAAAACGATTTCCCCGGGCTTGCCGCGCGCGTGAAGCTCCAGCTTCCCGGCGAGCAGGACAAGCGTCACGGACAAGCTGCCGCCGCGGCGACACTGCCGCGCATAAGATCATGAAACTGAATAACTCGAACGCAGACATCTTCGTTCCCGACGGCGCCGATGTTGACGCCGCGCTGGCCCGCACCACGCATCTTTGCGTGACAGCGCATCAGGACGATATAGAAATCATGGCCTACCACGGCATCGCCGAATGCTTTGGTCAGCCGGACAAATGGTTTACCGGCGTCGTGGTCACGGACGGCGCCGGCAGCCCGCGCGCGGGCATCTACGAGCGCTATACCGACGAAGAAATGAAGCAGGTGCGCGTGCGCGAGCAACGCAAGGCCGCTTATGTCGGCGATTACTCGTGCCAGCTTCAGCTGGGGTATCCCAGCGCCGCCGTGAAGGATCCGAAGAACGGCGCTGTCACCGCGGAACTGGAGAAGATTTTCGCAGCGTGCAGGGCCGAGTTCGTGTACCTGCACAACCTCGCTGACAAGCACGATACGCACGTGGGCGTGGCCATGCATTGTCTCGCGGCGCTGCGCCGGCTGCCCGCGGCCGATCGGCCGAAGAAGGTTTACGGCTGTGAGGTCTGGCGGAATCTGGACTGGCTCGGCGACGACAAAAAGCAGGCGCTGCCGGTCTCCTCGCGCGATAATGTCGCGGCGGCGCTGGTCGGCGTCTTCGATTCGCAGGTGACCGGAGGGAAGCGGTACGATCTGGCCACCGCCGGCAGGCGCCTGGCGAATGCGACCTACTACGCCTCGCACGCGACTGACGTCGAAAGCGCGCTCAGCTTCGCCATGGATCTCACGCCGCTGGTGGCCGACCCCGGCCTGAACCCAGTGGAGTATGTCACCGGGTTTATCGATGAATTTCGCGCCGACGTGGTTAAGAAGCTGTCCCGCTTCGCCGCGGCGAGCTGATGTCGCGTGGAGGCAGTTACCCCAGCAGCCAGCCCGGTTTTAACAGCCCGAGCGAAACGCCGGTCATCAGCAGTCCCACAATCATAACCGCGGCGGCCGAAGCCACCGGCCCCCAGCGGAAGATTCCGGACCCTGAATTCCGCGCGCGCTCCGGAAGCAGATGGCGCGCGTAGAGGACCATCATCCCCAGCGCGACCAGCACGACGGCCAAACCCAGACTGAAAGCTGTGAGCAGCATCAGTCCAAAACCGACGCGTCCCAGCGCGATCGCGCTCAGCAGCAATACCAGCGCTGACTCACAAGGCACGAGTCCGCCGCTGGCGCCGAGAGCGAGGAGGCTGCCCAGGGTGATGTCGCCCTCGATAGTGTGCGTGTGAGCATGGGGGCCGTGATGGTGATGATGGTCGTGATCGTGGTGGTGATGTTCGTGATCGTGGTGATGATGTTCGTGGTGGTGGTGATGATGATGCGCGTGAGTTTTGCGCAGGCGCTTCAGCAGCATGCAGCCGCCGGTGGCCACGATCGCCAGCCCGGAGATGACGCCCAGCGCTTCCGTCACGCGCTCCGGCGCCAGGTAACGGAAGAAGAACAGGGTAATCACGCCCAGCAGGAAGACGGTGATGGTGTGGGTGAAGGTCACGGTGGCGCCGAGGATTGCCGCATGGCGCATGGTGCCGCGCGATCCCACCAAATACGCCGCAACCATGGTCTTGCCATGGCCCGGCGTGAACGCGTGCGCCGCACCGAGCAGGAAGGCCAGGCCGATGGCGATCAGAATGACCGCGGGCGAAATCGGACCGTGGAGGAGCCGTGATAAGCGATCGCCGCGGACCACCGCTCCCGCCGGAGGCGCTTTTTGGATGGCAGCCGGAGATGCAGGCGCGGGCCGGGAGGCCGGCTGTGGAATGCGCGCGATGACGGGCCTCCGCGGCGCGGTTACGGGAGCCGCGAGCGTCCAGTCGAACGAGGCCCGCAAATCCTGCGGAGGAGCGACGGTCGGATCCGGAGGGTACGCCGTGAGCGCGTGGCTGCGCTCGATGTCATCCTGGCTGGCGCGCTGCACCGCGGCGCCGCGTCCGGCCGCTACGACGATCTCCTTCCACCCGGCCCGCTCGGAGTAATTCCGATCCTCGTAGTCGATATGACCACCCCCCGAGCGCGCCAGCCACCAGGTGTCGACGCGCAGGATCGGCAGATTCCCTGCGCCGTCGGCGATGGCTGCCGTCACGCGCTGCAGTCTCGGCCGCAGCAGGCGCCGATCGGAACCGATGGCCAGATTCTCGCCCCAGAGCAGCGCCTGAGCGCGCGCTTTTGCCAGCAGCACGGCCGTGGGGGCGTTGCGGTCGATGTCCCAGGCGCGGAGCAGCTCGAAAGTCGGAATCTCGGCGAAATCCAGCACATAGTGGACCTCCACGCCATCGGCCGCCGGAGACAGCCGCGTGTAATGGTTAACGCTGAAATTGCCCATGGGGTGGGCGAAGACGGCTGCGGCAGCGGCCAGCAGCGCTGTGAAACGAGCAGGAGCCCGCGCATCCATATGTTGGGTGTACGAGATGCGTTGGGATTCGGATTGGGAGGTTGGGGGCGGGCGATCGGTCGGTTTTCGGCGGCAAGCTCGTGAGCGGAGGGCGGGCTGGGAGCCCGCCGCAGGCCGAGGGCCTGCCCCCCATGAAGGCGTGCAAGCCCAAGGCTTGCACCACAATCGGCATTTCAGGAGAATGTACGAACTTCAGCCGCAGGCCTGCCCCACATGAGCTAACCGATGGCGCGAACTACGCCGCCGTCGGCCCGGACTGCGGCGCCATTTGTGGCGGATGCGAGCGGGCTGCAGAGGAAGGTGACCATGGGGGCAATCTCTTCCGGCCGCTCGAACCGCTGCAACAGGGAAGTCGGCCGCACGGTGCGGAAGAACTCGCGTTCCACCGCGGCGCGGTCGGTTTTCTGGTCCCGGGCCAGACGGTCGACGAATTCTCCCACGCCCTCCGACGCCGTCGGACCGGGCAGCACTGCGTTGACCGTCACGTTCGTCCCCGCGGTGGTCTCCGCGAGGCCACGCGCGACTGCGAGCTGCGCGGTCTTGGTCATCCCGTAGTGCACCATCTCGGCGGGAATCTGAAGGCCCGATTCGCTGGAGATGAAGATGATCCGGCCCCAGTTGCGCTCCTTCATCCGCGGGAGATGATGGCGGCTGAGGCGCACGCCGCTCATGACGTTGACCTCGAAGAAACGGAACCAGTCTTCGTCGGGAATCTGCTCGAAGGGCTTCGGCTCGAAGATGCCGAGGTTGTTGACCAGGATATCGAGGTCGGGCTGGGCGGCGATGGCTGCACGGACTCCCTCTGCCGTACCGATATCGGCCGCAATGCCGTTCACGTTGGCGCCATGGCCGGCAGCGCGCAGCTGACCGAGCGCTTCGTCGACGCGCTGTTGTGTGCGTCCGTTTATGGTTACGACGGCGCCCTCTTTCGCGAGCGCGGCGGCGATGGCAAACCCAATGCCGGCGGTCGAGCCCGTCACCAGGGCGCGTTTTCCTTCGAGCTGAAGATCCATGCCGGTTGGATGCGGGCGGGGCAGGGAATGCTGCGCGTCAGGAAACGGTATAGAGGCCCATGCGGCGTTTGGTCAGCTCCACGGTCGCGTTCGCTGTCGCCGATACGCGCTCTGCGCCCTGGGCAAGAATTCCGGCCAGATACCCCGGCTCGGAGACAATCTCGCGATAGCGCTTCTGCAGCGGCTCGAGCTTCGAGACCACCATTTCGGCCACCTGTTTCTTAAGATCGCCGTATCGCAGGCCTGTGAAATGAGCGCGCATCTGCTCGTCGGTCCACTCGCCAAAGGCCTGGAAGATGTTCAGCAGGTTGCGCACGCCGGCGCCAAGGTTCTCGAAATCGACCGCCGGCTGCGAGTCGGTGGTCGCGCGCATGATCTTCTTCCGCACCTGATCGAGCGGGTCCAGGAGCCCGATCGCGTGTCCCGACCCGGGCGCCGATTTGCTCATCTTCTTGTCAGGTTCGTCGAGACCCATGATGCGCGCGCCGACCGTGGGCAGCGCGGTGGCAGGCATCACGAACGTTTCTCCGTACAGCGAATTGAAGCGCTGGGCGATGTCGCGGCAAAGTTCGAGATGCTGCGACTGATCTTCTCCCACCGGCACGATCGCCGCCTGGTAAAGCAGGATATCGGCGGCCATAAGCACCGGGTATTGCAGCAGACCATCGCCGATGGTTTCCTGCGCGGCGGCTTTGGCTTTGTACTGGGTCATTCGTTCCAGCCAGCCGACGGGCGTCACGCAGGTGAGCATCCACGCCAGTTCGGCGTGGGCGGGCACGGAGGACTGCACCATGATGGTGGAGTGCTTCGGGTCGATGCCCGAGGCCAGGAACAGCGCCGCGGTCTCCTCGATTTTCGACTGTAGTTCCGCCGGATTCTGGTACACGGTGACGGCGTGCAGATCGACAATACAGAAAATGCTGTCGTAATCGTACTGAATGCGGACCCAGTTGCGGAGGGCGCCCAGGTAGTTGCCGATGTGCAGATTGCCGGAAGGCTGGATGCCGGAGAAGACTCTTTGCATTGGGCGGGGTTGAAGTCCCATCGTACAGCACGGTTGTCCTCGGAACGCCCCCTGCACTGCGAACGGGCCTGTCCTGCCGAGGCCCCGGCGGCACGCCATCCCCCCGCGTCGTGCGCTACAATCGTCCCGTGCTGAGGGTGATGCCCAGAATGACAGGCTGGATTGCGGCCTTTCTCTGCGCATTTGTCCTTTCCGCATCTCTGGACAAGATCCCCGATCCGCCGTCCACGGCGGCACGCTCCGGCCCGGCCCATCACTTTCGGATCAGCGCCGACCATCGCGTAAACCCCGCAGCCTCTGTGCCGGCCGCCCTCGCGGCCGCCCCGCGGGTATGGCATTCCGTCGGACACCAACTGGTCTCGCCGACGCCGATGGCCATGCCGGGCATGACGGCGCTGCCTCACGCAGCGGACTCCTCTCCACCCCTTTCGCTCCTGTAAACGGCTCAGGCTCTTCGGCAATACGGGTATCTGCGCTCGTGCTCCCGGGGGCCGGTTCAGGTCAGCGAAGGAGTGGAAAAAGTGTCTGAAAATAACCTGGATTCGCTTATCGAGTTGGGCGAACGACTCGGAGGAAATCCTCTTTTGTCGCACGCCAACACCGGAAACATCTCGCTCAAGGACCACGAAGGGCTCTGGGTAAAGATCTCCGGCGCGTCTCTGGCCGACGCGCGCCGGCGCGGCATCTTCATGCGCGTGAACCTGCTGCGGGCGCAGGCCTGTCTGGACACCGGCCAGGATCATTGGCTGGTCAGCGGGAATGACGCGGCGGAGTCGCTGCGCCCATCGATCGAAACACCCATGCACGCGGTCATCTCCCGCCGTGCTGTCATTCACCTGCACTCCGTTAACGCGGTGGCGTGGTCTGTACGGGGTGATGCCCGAGAACGCCTGGGGGCCCATCTGTCAGGGCTGCCGTGGCGCTGGATCCGTTTCGCCCCGTCGGGCGTGCCGCTTGCCCGCGAGATTGCGCGGGTCCGCGGGCACGTCCAGGTGTTTATTCTGGCGAACCACGGGCTGGTGGTTTCCGCCGACACGTGCGGCGAGGCCGAAGCGCTGGTTTACGAGGTGGAGAAGCGTCTCGCCGTGCCGCTGCGCAGCGGGCCTCCCGCGGATCTCAACCGGCTGAAATATCTGATCGACGAATCGGGCTGGAGGCCCGCGTCCGACGAGCGCCTGCATGCGCTCGCCACCGATCCGGTCTCGCGGCGCATTGTGACCGGCGGCGTTCTGTATCCCTGCCACGCGATTTTCCTGAGGGGTCCGGCGACGGTTGTTGACCCCATTACCCGCGTCTCCGACGCAGTGCGCGCTCATATGCGGCGGCATGGCGTGAGGCCGGATTTCCTGATCTTCCGAGACGCCGGGGTTTTGGTTCACGACGGCATGGATGGGCCGCGGCGGGAAATGCTGCAGGCCCTGGCTGAAGTCGCGGCGCGCATACCGGATCACGCCGCCGTTCGCTGGCTCACGCCGGGCGAACTCAGCACCCTGGGCGGCATGACCGCGGCGTATTGGCGGCAGGAGCATCAGGCCGAACGGCAGCAGATGCTCTGCCTGACCCCCGCGGAACTGAATCGTCTGTACAACGCGGTGGTCGCCGACAACGAAAAGCGGCACGTGGCCATCTTCACCCTCGTTTGCCGGTGTGGACTTGGCGGCGCTCAGGTGCTCGATCTCCGCGCTTCTGATGTTCGCGACCTGGACATCGAACCATCGGACATCGAGACCATGGGTCCCTGGATCCGCCACCTTGCAGGCGTCCCGGACGCTTTCTTCGCCTCGGGGTGCCGCCGCAAGTTGTCGGTGGCTGAGATGGATACGCTGATGAAGTACTACGGCGCGATTGCCGGTATTCCCGCTCAAAAACGCCGGTGGACGGCATTGCCGGCGGAACGCTTCGCGGCTACGGCATGACCGCCTGAAGGTGCGCCAGCGATTCGCGGGCGATGGTTTCCGCATCGGGCTTGAAATCGAAAGCTTCCAGGGAGACCCAGCCCGCGTATTGCCGCTGGTGCAGCGCGCGGAGAATGGCGCCGAAATCATAATTGCCCGTGCCCGGATGCCGGCCGTCGATCTCATTCACGTGTACGTGGCGAATGTAAGGAAACCAGCGCGCGATGAGCGCATCGTGCGGCTCGGTCTCGTCGACGGCGTTATGGGTATCGAACATGCTGCGTACCGCCGGGCTGTTGACCTGATCGACAACGGCGACGGCTTCATCGAGGCGATTGATGACGTCGCACTGATCGTGCGGCAGTGCTTCGACCAAAATGGTGACGCCGCGCTTCTCCGCGTGCGCGGCCACTGACACCAGGCCTTCCGTGAAGCGCCGCACGGCCTCGGCCGGCGTCTGCACGCCCGCAGTTTCGCGCTGCTTCGGCGAGCCGAAGACCATCACGCCGTTGTCGCCGAGATCGGCGCAGAGATCGATCAGTTCATCGATGTGGCGCCAGCCTCGCGCTCGCAGGCCGTCGTCGGGGGTGGTGACGTGCAGGCCCTTCGGCGACACCATCAGCCAGTGCAGGCCGGCGAATTCGAGACCCTCGGAGCGGATCATGTCCCGGTAATCGCGCCTCTGCGCGGCAGTGATGAGTGAGGGCGATTCCGCGAGCGTGAAGGGGGCGATCTCGATGCCGTCGTAGCCGATGCGCCGCAGCGCGCGGCAAGTCTCGGCCAGGGTTGTGGCGCCGAAGGCCTCGTTGCACATCGCCTGGCGGAACGGACCGATGTGGCTCATTGCGTCTCCGGCCGCCGGGCGATGGCGACCAGCGACAAGCCTCGCCAGGGAAGCAGAAAATCCACTCGCCGCCACAGCCATACGGTCTTGTCGAACAGCTTCAGCGTGAGCTTGTTGATGTGCCGCCGCCGCAGGACGCGTCCGAAAAACCACCACGCCGGCGTCCCGGCTTTATTGAGCTGGATCATGCGGTCCACTGTGAACCCGTATTTCGTCAGCGTAGCCTGGAGGTCCCGGCTGTCAAAGCGGCGCTTGTGCCCCAGGGTTCGATCGATGCTGCCGTATAGCCGTCTGCCCCGCGGAACCAGCACCACGAGGGACCCGCCCGGCTTCAGTTTTTGCCAAAGCGCGTGTAAAAACGCGGGCTCCTCAGCGTACTCCAGGACGTTGATGCAGAGCACGGTATCGAACGGCCCGCCGGCCTCGTCGAAGTCCGCAAGCCGGTCCACGTCCAGGCTGCGCACAACGACGTTGGGGGTCCGCAGAAAGCGATTGCGCAGCGCGTGCAGGTACAGCGGGTCGCGCTCGGTGGCCACATATTGCAGCTTGCGGCCCATCAGCCGCCCGGTGAGATTGCCGATTCCGGCGCCGATCTCGAGCACCGTCGCGCCCACATGCGGCCGCACCACGCGCGTCACCCAGCTGAGGTACTGCGGCGTGGCGCTCATATTATTCAGAAACGCCCTGCCGTACGGCTCCGCGTAGAGATCGTCGATCAGCCAGAAGTGCAGGATGACGCCGAGCGCCTTCACCCCGTCCCTCCAGCCGATCTTCTTGCCTTCCTCGTAAGTGCGGCCGTGATAGCTGATGGGCACTTCGTAGATGCGCAGCTTGCGCTTGGCCGCCTTCATGGTGATCTCCGGCTCGAACCCGAAGCGGTTGGCGCGAATGGGAATGCTCTTGAGCAGATCGGTGCGGAAGACCTTGTAGCAGGTCTCCATATCGGTCACGCTCAGGTTGCAGAACATGTTGCAGATGGTGGTGAGCAGCTTGTTGAGCTGCGAATGCCAGAAGGCCAGTACGCGGGTCTGTTCCCCGGCCAAGTAACGCGATCCGAAGACGGCGTCGGCGTGCCCATCCAGCAGCGGCTTCAGCAAGCGCGGATATTCGGAGGGGTCGTATTCCAGATCGGCATCCTGCACCAGGCAGAAGTCGCCGCGAGCATGCTGGATCGCGGTGCGGACGGCCGCGCCTTTGCCCTCATTGACCTCTTTCCGATGCAGGCGGATGCATGGGTGCGCGGCGGCGAGCCGCTCGAGGATCGCGCCGGTACCGTCGGTGGAGCAGTCATCGATGATGATCAGCTCGCGCTGCATATTCTCCGGGAGCGGCGCCGCCAGCACCTGCGCCAGGCTGCGCTCCACAACCGTACGCTCGTTGTACACCGGGATCAATATGGACAGCAGCATGCGGAGGCGATACTCAGTTTAACAATCGACCCTTCTCTGCACGGGCAGGAGGCGGCGTTGTAAACTCCCGCGTATGAAGATCTTCCGCATCATTGCGCCAGTCCTGGCCGCGCTCGCCGCCCCGGCTCAGAACTTTGTTCTCGTGGCCCACGGCGGCGCCGGCGATTACGACAAAATGCCGGCCACTCAGGTGGAGGAGCGCCGCAAAGTGATGGCGCAGGCCGCCAGCGCCGGGTACGCGATTCTCTCCCGCGGGGGCTCGAGCCTGGACGCCGTCGAGGCGACCATTCGGGTTATGGAGGATTCCGGCCTGTTCGATTCCGGCCGCGGCGCCTACTACACGCGCGATGGCGTGCCCGAGCTCGACGCCGCGATTATGGACGGGCGCACCCTTGCCGCCGGATCCGTCGCCGCGGTGCAGCATATCGCCAATCCGATCCACCTGGCGCGGCTGGTGATGGAGAAGACGCCCCACGTGCTGCTGGTGGGCCGCGGCGCGGAAGAGTTCGCGAAATCTCAGGGCATCCGACTCGTTTCGCCCTATTACTTCTTTAACGAACGCGAGTGGGAGCGATTCAGGAAAGCCGAGCAGGCGGCCGAGGAGCACGAGCACGGCACCGTCGGCGTGGTGGCGCTCGATCAGGCCGGCAACCTCGCTGCCGGCACTTCAACGGGCGGCACGGTGATGAAGATGCCCGGCCGCGTGGGCGATTCCCCCATAATCGGCGCGGGCACCTACGCCAACAACGAAAGCTGCGCGGTGTCGGGCACCGGCGTGGGCGAGTTCTTCATGCGCAACATCGTAGCGGCGGACATCTGCGAGCGCGTGCGCTATTTGCACGTGCCGCTGGCGCAGGCCGCCGACGACGTGGTGATGAAAGAGCTCGTTGCGCAACACGGCGAAGGCGGCGTGATTGCGCTCGATCGCCACGGCAATGTCGCTATGCCGTTCAACACCGGAGGCATGCTGACGGCGACCGTTCGGGCGGACGGCAAAATATCGCTCGGCGGCTGGAACAAAACCGCCGAGCCGATGGTCGTGCCGGTCACGAAGTAGATCAATTCTTCGCAGCCAGTTGTTGCGCCGCCATGGT
The DNA here is from genome assembly GCA_035653295.1 of Bryobacteraceae bacterium. Taxonomy (GTDB): domain Bacteria; phylum Acidobacteriota; class Terriglobia; order Bryobacterales; family Bryobacteraceae; genus DASRCB01. Next base: position 2,394 of record DASRCB010000078.1, on the reverse strand, counting down.
GTGCAGCATCGCTTCCAGGTCGCTGCGCGGCGGGTCGCCCTGGAAGAACTTCACCATGGCGCGGTTGAACCCTTCGGCTGTCACCGGAACGAGCGCGCTGGTGGTCCTGCCGGGAACGCTCGCGGTGAGTCGCAGCACCCATGAGCCTTCGGCGGGCCATTCGCGCAGCACCGCGTAGGTCGCCTTCTCCGAGAGTGGGACTAAATCCAGCGCGATCGTCCGCCGCTGGCCATTCAGCATCCCCTCGGCTGTGCCTGTCAGTTTGGCGTCCGCCGGGGAAATACAGCCGAACGGCCGCACAATTACGACAGCATTTTTCGCTTTCGCGTCCGGGTTTGCACTCGGATCGCCAAGCTGGAGCCAGAAACCGCCGGCAAACAGATCGGCGCAGAGCAGACCTGCCGCGCAGGCGGCGATGAAAGAAGCGTTGTTGAAACGGAACATTTCGGTTTCTCCTCGCGCATTTTGACGGAGAAGACCGCTGTTTCCTTCACGAGTTTCCGCGCCGCTCACCAGGCCCAGGCGATCTTATTGATCCAGCGGTGGAGCGTCTCGGGATTGGCGGCCAGCGCGTCTTCGCGTGTGACCCCCTGCGGGAGGGGCGCGAGTTCCATGAGCCGGTCGACGATGGCGGTACGCATGCCGGCGTCGACGCGCGCGAGCAGGTGCACCAGGGTCAGGGCATCGCGCGGCCGCGCGCCGGCGATCACGGCATCCAGTGCGGCGGCGTCGCCCCCGAAATCGAAGCGAGCGAGATGGTCAGCGAACTGTTGCGGCGCATCCTCGAAATACGGAGTTCCGGGCCCGAAGCCCGGGCGCATGCGGCACACCGCTCTGGCCGGGGTCATCGATTCGCGGCCGCGGTCCTCCAGCATCACCCAGCCCATTGTGACGCGCAGCAGCCCGCCGCCATGTTCGTCCACGGTGAGCTGATACGCGCAACCCAGGTCGATGGCCAGGGCCGAAGGCGTCTCCACGAAGAAAAGACGAGGGGGCGCCCAAATGCGTGTGCTGATCTGGCCGCGAGCGAGCGACAGCCGATTATCCGAAGGCCTGGACCTCAGCAGCCGCAGGCGAGAATTCGGCGCCACCTCCACTTCTCCGATATCGCCCACCGAGACGCGGGCGCGCGTCTCCGGCCCGGTGACCAGCCACTGGCCGACGCCCAGCGTTCCGGTCCGCGGCGTCTCGTTGTTCTGAACGCGGACCACGGCCCAGCCCGGCTCCGCGCGCCTGGTGAACTTCACAACGAGAATGACGGCGATAATCGCCAGCGCCGTCGCGAACGCAGCAGCTGCGATCCGCCATCGCGTGGGCCCGACGGCCGGAGCGCCTGCATCGAGCGACCGCTCGATGCCACTCCACAACGAATCCGGCGCACGGTGAACCGGCGATTCGCGCACCGCCGACGCGGCAAGACGGATTGATTGCAGGCGCTCGCGGCACCGCTCGCATCGCTCCAGATGAGCCGTGACGCGGCGGGCCGCCCGCGGCGAAAGAAGCCCTTCCTCGAACGCCAGGAGCCGCTTTGTCACATGCACGCCAAACATGTCATCTCCCTCGGCCCAGCGCTGCCCGCAGATGCTCCAGCTTGCTGGCCAGCATACGGTGCCCGCGGTTCAGCCTCGATGCCACCGTTCCTTCCGAACAACGCATAATCTTCCCAATATCGCGATACGACAGATTCTCGAAATAGCGCAGCAGAATGGGCCAGCGGAGGTCCGGCCGCAGCGAACGGATCGCCGTCTGAACCGCGTTGGCCACCTCCCGCTCCGCATAGCGGTCCTCGTGCGAATCTGCATCCCGCAGCTCATCGGGAAGCTGCAGAAGTCCGCGCTCGCTGCGCCGCCGGTCGATGCAGCAGTTCCAGACGATCCGGTACAGCCAGGTGCAGAACGCGGAGTTGCCGCGAAAATGTCGCACGGCGGAGAAAGCCTTCACGAACGCCTGCTGCGCGGCGTCGGCCGCGGCGCTGCGATCGCCTTCGAAGTGATACAGCGCGATGGAGTAGACCTTGTCTTTATACAGCTCGAACAGGCGCCGGAAGGCGTCGCGGTCGCCTGCCCGGCAGGCCTCCACCAGCGCGCTCTCAGAGTCGGGCGTGTCGATCACGGGGCACACCAGAATGCGGGCCTCCGCAGCCCAGCCGGCATCTTAGACGGGGTCGCCGGCGTCCGTCTTCATTTTTCTTACTCGAAGACGCCCCGGCGGCCGGCGGTAAAGTCGTCCCACTGACCGAAGGCCTTCATCTGCTGATCCAGTTTGGTGTCGATGGCGAGTTTCATCACCTGATCACGGGTGTACCGCGGCAGGCGCTCGGGGCTGTCGGCAAGGCCCCAGATCAGCGCCGAGGCCAGCGCTTCGGTCGCCTTCTCCTCCCGCTGGTTCACGCGA